>LNEW01000189.1 GCA_001464375.1 Rhodospirillales bacterium Ga0074136
ATGGTATAGCATGACGAAGGGGGAGGGACGCGGATGCGACACTCGGCATCGCTGAGCATCGGCGTGGTCGGCATGGCCTGCCTGGTGGCGGCCTGCGCACCGACGGCGCCACGCAGCGTCATGCCGCGGTTGCACGGAGGGCCTTCGGATGAACGGCCGCCATGGCTCCGCGATCTGCCAGAGCGATTGGAACGCTATCCGGCACCGCAGGGCTGGGGTGGCGACCACCTGGCGCGGCAGGACAGCCACGGCAGCGGCGCGACCGCGCTGCCCCGCGCGGGCTGACGCCGCAGCCAGATCCGCGGGTCCGTCGCGGCCCTCATGACATCGACTGGCATGCCCCGCACGGCGACTCTCTGGTTCGCCCGGCGCATCGCGGGCGCCGCAAGCCCTTCGGCGGGCGCGCTGGATGCAAGGGCCGGCCAGCCGGTTGACGGCGCGCCTCGGCGGCGGGACCGCGCACTGCGGGTGCCAGACCGCCACGGACCCTGTGACCACGCCCCCGCCTTCCTGGCGCCTTGACCGCGACGGGTCGCGGTCTAGCGTGCCGGGCCATGACCACGCACCGCTTCCGCCCGACCCGCTACTTCAACGCCATCGGCACGGCCGACCCCGTCCTGCGGGTCGCCGATGGCGACACCGTGGTGACCGACACCATCGACGCCTCCGGCCTGGATGCGCGGGAGGTCGCCGTGGCGCCACGCCCCAACCCGATGACCGGCCCGTTCTTCATCGAGGGCGCGCAACCCGGCGACACGCTCGCCGTGCGCATCGATCGGCTGACGCCGTCGCGCGCCACAGGCTGGACCTATTCGCCGCTGGCGCTGACGGTTCTCGATCCGGCTGCGATCATCGACCGCCCGCCATCGCAGCGTGCGGTCTGGGTGATCGACCGCGACGCCGGGACAGTGCGCCTGCAGGACCCGGTGCGCGGTCTCGAGGATTTCGCCCCGCCGATCCAGCCGATGATCGGCTGCTTCGGCGTAGCGCCGGCTGGCGGCCAGGCGCTGTCCACCGCGACCAGCGGGCCGAATGGCGGCAACATGGACTATCGCCTGTTCGCGCCGGGCACGACGGCGTGGTTCCCGGTCTCGGTGCCCGGTGCGCTGTTCTATCTGGGCGATGGCCACGCCTGCCAGGGCGATGGCGAGATCGTGGGCACCGGCATCGAGACCTCCTTCGAGATGGAGGTCACCTTCCGGGTGCTGAAACGCACCATCGCCTGGCCGCGCGGCGAGACGGCTGAGGACATCTTCACCATCGGCAATGCGCGGCCGCTCGACCAGGCCCTGCAGCACGCGACGACCGAGATGATGCGCTGGCTCGGGGAGGATCACGGCCTCGACGCGCGCGCGGCGAGCCACCTGATGGGCCAGGTGGTGCGCTACGACGTCGGCAACGTGTTCAACCCGGCCTATACGGTGGCCTGCCGCATCGCGAAGTCCTGGCTGACGCGACGGTGAGGCGGCGGCTGCTGGTCGGCGGCGCCGCGGCGCTTGCCGGCTGCGCGGTGGCGGCGCCGGCGCGGCCAGCGGGCGACCGGCGGCACGAACGATTGCCCGCTTCCTATCCGGACCTGCTGGTGGCGGTGGACGACGACACGCTGGTCTGGCGGGACGGCACGCGGATGGCGATCGGGGCTGGCCTCCCGGCGCGGGATTTCGAGACGATGCTGCGTTCCGCCACCATCGCGGACCAGCTGCGCCAGGACTACGTGAGCGGCCCGTTGCAAGGCCCGCCGCCGCGCGACCACAGCCCCGGCCGCCTGCGCAACACCGCCTTCTTCGAACGGATGTACGGCGACTGCCGCCGCGGCGGGACGGCGCGGAACCTGCGGAGCGTCACCTGGATGCCGCGCACGCACCCGCAGGCGCTGCGGGTGACGACGGTGAACGATGTCGCGACGCGGCTCGAGCGTGTGATCGCCGCGCTGGAGGCGCTGCCCGACCGCCTCAAGGCCTATCTGGTGCCGGCTGCGGGAAGCGTCGCATGCCGCGCGGTGGCGGACACCGGCTTGCCGAGCGTGCATGGCTATGGCGCGGCGATCGACATTGGCGTGGGGCAGTCCGACTACTGGTCCTGGTCGCGCCGGCGCGGCGACATCCCCCATCGCAACCGCATCCCCTTCGCGGTCGTCGAACCCTTCGAGGCGGAGCGCTTCATCTGGGGCGGCAAGTGGTACCACTACGACACGATGCATTTCGAATACCGGCCCGAGCTGTTCGCCTGATCCGGCGGGGATGCCCCCAGCAGCACCGTTCAGCCAGCAGCGGCCGCGAAGGGATGCGGGGGGTCACCCTGGCGGTGGCTGCCGCGCTGCCAGCAGCAGGATGAAGCCCGGGCGGTCGTCGGGCGCGGGCAGCACGCGGCCGGCCTGGTCGGCCGGGAAGCGGCGCAGCGCGACCGCGCCCTGCACATTGCCGCCGATCGCCTCGATCGTGCCGGGCATGGTGCGCACCACCACGTCGCAATGCATCGGGCGCGGCCTGCCGCGCTCGGCGAGTCGCCCCGTCCAGTGCGCCAGCCGCACCCAGGCGCGGTCCGCGCAGAGCAGGTCGCCCGGGAGCGGCGCCCGGTCCTGCGGCGCATGCGGCGTGAAGGCCGCGCGAGACGGGTCGCGCATGGCGCGGTCGATGGCCGCGTCGATGTAGCGGACATGGCGCGAGGATGACGGCAAATCCTCCTGCGGCATCGCCGCCAGCCGCGCGACGGCCGAGACGAACACCGCCGACCAGGCGGGATTCGCGTGGTAGGCGAGGTCGTTGGCATTGGATCGCGCGATCGGCTGCGCCTCGGAGTCCTCGGCGGCGAGCCGTGCCGCCAGCGCCTCGATGCCCAGGCGCAGGTCCTGATGCTGCCGGGCGATGCGCCAGCCGCCGGGAATGGACGCCCAGTATTCCGCCAGGCGCGCGACGCGCGCCGGCGTCGCCGCGGTATCAGGCGGGCGATGGTCCGGCCAACCCTCGATGATGATGCGCCCCCAGACGCGCCATTCCTCGACAGCGGCGCGCGCCAGCGGGTTGGCCGGGTCGGGATCGGGCAGCGGCGCCGGCCGGCGCGTCGCACAGGCGGGCAGGGCGAGCATCAGCAGGAGCGACAGCATCAGGCGCATCGCGGCGCAGTATGGCCGAGCCCGAGGCCGCCCGCAGCCCGCCTTCAAGCGGGCTCCGCGGCACCGCCTATTGCATCGACACCGGCGGCGCGCCCGCATCGCCGCCCGGCGCGGCATGCGCCAGTTCCACGCCCTGGAGCGTGGTCCGCACCACGCGGCAGTCACGCACCACCATCTCGTCGCGGTAGAGCAGCAGGCGCAGGCTGTCGCCCGGGCGCAGGCCGGCGATCCCGCCGACCACCGCGGCTGTCGGCGACAGCATGCGCAGCACGCCATCGCGCCGCTGCCAGCCGACCAGCACCGAGCAGGTCTCGTCAAAGGCGTATCGGAGTGGCGTGGCCGATGGGGTGGCGCCTGCGGCGATGCCGGGCGCCACCGGCCGCAGCGCGGCCAGCGAGGGAAGGGTCGTCATCAAGGGGCCTCCTGCCACCAAAGCGCCGCCGGAGCGCGCGCTTCGTTGGTAGGACATCGGGACTAACGGGCGGTTAAACGCCGGTCGATGCCGCAGCGCGCCGCCGCGACGGGGCGGCGCCGGGGCGGTGCCTTACTCCGCCGCCTTCAGCCGGTCCTGCGTGCGTGTCTCGAAGTCGCTGGCGTCGTGGCGCTCGTGCAGCTGGCTCGACGGGTCGCCCTGCACGCGGTTGACCATGCGCCCGCGCTGCACCGCCGGCCGCGCGCCGATCGCATCCGCCCAGCGCTGAACGTTGCGGTAGGACCCCACGTCCAGGAATTCTGCCGCGCCATAGAGCCAGCCTTTCGCCAGCCCGCCATACCAGGGCCAGATCGCCATGTCGGCGATGGTGTAGTCCGGGCCGGCGATGAAGGGGCTCTCCGCCAGGCGACGGTCGAGCACGTCGAGCTGGCGCTTCACCTCCATGGCGAAGCGGTCGATCGGGTATTCCATCTTGGATGGCGCATAGGCGTAGAAATGCCCGAAGCCGCCGCCGAGATAGGGCGCGCTGCCCATCTGCCAGAACAGCCAGGAGAGGCATTCGGCGCGCGGCGCGGTGTCGTTCGGCAGGAAGGCGCCGAATTTCTCCGCAAGGTACACCAGGATCGCGCCCGATTCGAACACGCGGATCGGCGCGGGCCCGCTGCGATCGACCAGCGCCGGGATCTTGGAATTGGGATTGGCGGCGACGAAGCCGGAGCCGAACTGGTCGCCCTCGCCGATGCGGATCAGCCAGGCGTCGTATTCCGCTCCGGCATGGCCCGCCGCCAGCAGCTCCTCGAGCATGATGGTCACCTTCACGCCGTTGGGCGTGCCGAGCGAATACAGCTGCAGCGGATGGCGGCCGACCGGCAGGTCCTTGTCGTGCGTGGCGCCGGCAATGGGGCGGTTGATGTTGGCGAAGCGCCCGCCATTGGCCTTGTTCCACGCCCAGACCTTGGGCGGCGTGTAGTCGGTCGGATCGGTCATGCCTCGGGTTCCTGAAAAGCTTGCCTGGGACGTGGGGGTGCGCGCCCGGCCGCGCCAGGGGGCGGGCTTGTCCGCGCGGCCGCCCATCATAGATCATGGCGTCCCATGAAGATCGCGCGGCGCATGCTGATCCTGTTCGTCCTGGTCTGGCTGCTGCCGATCGGCATCGCGGCGGCGCTGTATCATCGCGACGGGATCGGGACAGCCTGGGCGGCGGCTGACCGGTCCAGCATCGGCCACCTGCCGCCGGCCGACCAGCACCACGGCGCCATCGTGCGCGTGTTTGCCGCGCCCACGGTGCGCTGGCGCGGCATCTTTGCCGTGCACAGCTGGATCGTGGTGAAGCCGGAAGGCGCGCGCGCCTACACGCGCTACGACTACACCGCCTGGGGCGAACCCATCCGCGTGAACGGCTTCGTGCCCGACGGCCGCTGGTTCGGCCGTGAGCCGGAGGTGGTCTTCGCCGCCGATGGCGATGCCGCGGCCGCGCTGATCCCGCGCATGCGCGCCGCGATCGAGGCCTATCCCTGGCGGGATCGCGGCGACTACCGTGTCTGGCCGGGGCCCAATTCCAACACCTTCGTCGCCGCCGTGCTGGACGCCGTGCCCGAGGCCGCGGCCGTGCTGCCACCCACCGCGATCGGCAAGGACTACCCGTTCGATGGCTGGTGGGTGCGGCGCACCGCCTCGGGCACCGGGCTGCGGCTGACGCTGGGTGGCTATGCCGGTGTCACGCTCGGCTGGATCGAGGGGGTCGAGGTGAACATCCTCGGCGGCGTCGCCGGGTTCGACCTGCGGCGCCCCGCGGTGAAGCTGCCGGGGCTGGGGCGGATCGGATTGCCGGCTGCGCCAGGGGCCTGACGCTGCCGCATTGCGTCGCGGCCGGGTTGGCCGCGAAATGCGCGCACCGGCCCGCTGCCCCAGGACACCACCCCATGCGACGCACCCTTCTCACCCCGCGCTGGAGCTGGTGCCCGGAGGGTGGGCTACGCCAGGACCCCGCCGTGCTGGTCGGCGCCGATGGCGCCATCCTCGACGTGCTGGCGGATGCCGCGGGGATCGATGCCGATCGCATCGACCTGCCGGAGTCGCTGCTGCTGCCGGGGCTGGTGAACCTTCACAATCACGCCGTCTCGGCGCCGATGTTCCGCGGCCTGGCGGACGACATCGCGCCGGGCGACCTGCCTGGGCACATCGTTTTCTCCCTGCTGATGCCGATCGGCGATTTGGCGGCGGAGATCATGACGCCCGAGGAGATCGGCGACGTCGCGGAGATGGCGCTCATGGAAGGGCTGCGCAGCGGCACCACCACGGTGCTCGACGTGTTCCGGCTGCAGCAGGCACCCTTCATCGAACGCGCGCGGGGGCTCGGCCTGCGCAGCTATTCCTGCCCGTACCTGTTCTCCACGCCGGGGCTCGACATGGCGGCGGACGGCACGCCGCTCTATCGGCCCGAAGGCAGCGCCGATCCGGGCCTCGATGCCATCGTCGCGCTTTTCCAACGCCATGACGAAGGCCCGCGCGGCCGCACGCGCATCGGATTCGGCCCGCATGGGCCGGATTCCTGCACGCCCGACCTGCTGCGACGCGTCGATGCCATGGCGCGCGACCTGGGCACCATCGTGTCGATCCACGCCGCGCAGAACCTGCACGAGATCGACCTGGTGCGGGCGCGCCACGGCACCGGGTCCTTCGACCACCTGCGCAGCCTCGGCCTGCTGCGGGAGGGCGTGGTGCTGGCGCATGCGATGTACGCGACGGATGAGGAACTGGAGATGGCACGCGCTGGTGGTGCCGCCGTGGCATCCTGCCCGCTGGCCTTCGCGCGCAGCGGCCGCTTCGTGCCGCTGGCGCGCTTCGAGGCTTCCGGCGTGCGCCTTGGCATCGGCACCGACGGCGTGACGCTCGACATGGTGCAGGAGATCCGCACGGCGTCGATCTTCGCCAAGGTGCAGTCCGGCACGGCGCATGGCCTGTCGGCCGAACGCGTGCTGCGCGCGGCCACGCGCGATGCGGCGCTGGCGCTGGGGCGGAGCGACCTCGGCATCATTGCGCCCGGCGCCCGGGCGGACCTTGTGGCGATCGACCTCGGTTCGTCGCGCTACCAGCCGGTGTGGGACCCGCTGAAGGCTTTGCTGACCAATGGCGCGGCGTCGGACGTGTCGCTGGCCATGGTTGAAGGGCGCGTGCTGCTGCGCGATGGCCGCGTCACCATCGCCGACGAGGCCGCGGTGACGCGCCGCGGCGCACGGGCCATCGAAAGGGTGTGGCAGGAGGCATTCAGCCGCGGCCGCATTCCGCGCAGCGTGGCGGCGCGCGCGGGGCGCTGCGCGGGGTGAAGCCTTGGGCGGGCGCGCTGGGGTCGCGAGCCTTGATTGCGCGGCGGGTGCAAAAGCCGAAGGCGATCGGGGCAACCCGGGCGCCTTTGCAAAGCCGTTCAGGGCAGCGGCGGCGGCGCGAGTGATGGCGCTTCGCCCCGCAACCCCCGCATGCTTCCGTCCGCGCCGCCCGCGATCTAGCCTCGCCCCTGCACGGGAGACACCACCATGACCATCACGGGCAGCGCAATGCTGCTTGCCGCACCAGCCATCGCGCAAGGCACGCGCCGCCCGCTGCGTGTGGTCGTGCCCTTTCCGCCGGGCGGCGGCGTGGACAGCCTGGCGCGCGTGCTGGCGGACCGGCTGCCGGCGGTGCTCGACCAGCCCGTGGTGGTGGACAACCGCAGCGGCGCGGGCGGGCTGATCGGCGCGGATGCCGTGGCCAAGGGCCCCACCATGATCGGCATCATCGGCGCCGCCACGCTGTGCGCCGCGCCATTCCTGCAGGCCTCGATGCCGTTCCATCCGACGCGCGACCTGCGGCCGGTCACGCAGATCACCGATGCCTCGGTGCTGCTGGTGGTGAATGCGCAGCGTGCCGCCGAGCGCGGCTGGACCGATCTCCCGGCGACGCTGGCCTGGGCGCGCGCCAATCCGGGTGGGCTGCGGCTGGCGCATTCCGGCGTCGCGACGGTCAGCCACCTGACACTGGCGGCACTCGGGGCCGCGGCGCAGGTGCAGATCACCGAACTGCCCTATCGCGGCGGCGCGCAGGCCACCACGGATGCGGTCTCCGGCGTGCTGGACGGGTCGGCCGACCTGCCGACCGCACTGATCCCGCATGTCGAGGCCGGGCGGTTGCGCGCGCTCGGGGTCTCCAGCCGCCGGCGCTTTGGCCTGCTGCCGGATGTGCCGTCCTTCGCCGAGTACCCGGCGCTCGGCCTGGGTGACATCGACATCCGGTCGTGGAACGCCATGATGGTGCCGGCCGGCACGCCGGATGCCGAGGTCCTGCGCCTGTTCGCCGGGCTGCGCCAGGTGGGCACCCAGCCGGGCTTTCGCGACGCCCTGCGCCCGCTCGGCTATGATGCGGCGGTCAGCGAGAGCCCGGGGGCGATGGCCGCGATGATCGCGAGCGAGACGCCGCGGTGGCAGCGGCTGGTCCAGATCTCGGGCGCGCGGGTGGATTGATACGGCCGGCCCTATCGCCGGACGTGCCGGCGCGCAGGGTTGACGGGCAGCCGTCGAAGGCAGTTTCGATGGGACCCGGTGTGGCGGCTGTGCGCGACATCAACGTCATGCCAGCGGCCGCGTGACCGCTGCACGCGTGAAGCCGTGCGGCCGCTGGCATGAGGCTGCGCGCTACCGCCGCGGCGGCGGCGGGCGCCGCGGCGGCGGCGGTGGCGTGTTCCGCCGCACCGGCGCCGCACCCCGCCCGCGCGCGGGCGCACCACGCACCGGCGCACCACGTCCCCGCCCGCGCGTCACGACCCGCGGCGGCGGCGGCGGCGGGCGGCGGATCAAGTAGCGCTGCTGCGCCGGCGGCATGAGCATCCAGCGCGCCTGCAAGGTGGCGTCGTCGGGCACGTCCTCGCCCAGGCGGGTCAGGCCCTGGCGGGCGCGGCGCTTGTGCTCGTCCGTCAGGTTCTCCCAGACGATCGGGCCGGGGGTATAGACCGTCTCGGGGTCCGGGTCGGGGTCGGAGTTGACCACCGGGGCAGGGGGCGGCGGCGGCGCGGCGCAGGCCGACAGCGCCGCCAGCATCGCCAGCAGGGCGGCACGACGGCCGGTCAAGGGTCCGCTCATGCCGCGATCTCCACCATTACCGGGACGTGGTCCGAAGCCTGGGTCCAGCCGCGCGCGTCCTTCAGCACGACATGCCGTTGCAACCCGCCGGCGAGGTCGGCGCTGACCCAGACGTGGTCGAGCCGCCGGCCGCGATCGGCCGCGCGCCAGTCCCGCGCGCGATAGGACCACCATGTGTAGAGCTTCTGGTCGGCGGGCACGAAGTGGCGCAGCGCGTCGTGCCAGCCGCCGACGCGCTGCCATTCCGTCAGCGCGGCAACCTCGACGGGCGTGTGGGACACCACGTCCAGCAACTGCTTGTGCGACCAGACATCGTGTTCGAGCGGGGCGATGTTGAGGTCGCCCACCAGCACCGCGCGCTTCGCCGGGCGCGCGGCGGACCAGGCGGTGGCTTCCGCCACGAAGTCCAGCTTGTGGCCGAATTTCGGGTTGGCCTCGCGGTCCGGGATGTCGCCACCGGCGGGGACGTAGAAATTGTGCAGTTCGATCGGTCCGCCGGGCGCATCCACGCTGACCCCGAGGTGCCGGCAGTCGCCGCGCGAGCACCAGTCCGGATCGCCATCCCGCGCCAGGATCGGGCGCTTCGAGAGGATTGCGACGCCGTTGTAGCCCTTCATGCCGCGGATCAGCCGATGCGCGAAACCGAGCGCATCCGCACCCTCGTGCGGGAAGTGCTCGTCGGGGCACTTGGTTTCCTGCAGGCAGATCACGTCCGGCGCCAGCGCGGCCACCAGGTCCTTCAGCAGCGGCAGCCGGTGCCGGACGCTGTTGATGTTCCAGGTCGCGATGCGCAGCGGCGCGCGCTGCGTCGCGCGCGCCACAGTCGGGGCCGCCGGCGTGCGGGGCATCAGACGATCTTCGTCTTGACCTCGCCCACGCCTTCGACGAAGCCTTCGAGCACGTCGCCGCGGACCACGGCGGCAACGCCTTCGGGCGTGCCGGTCATGATCAGGTCGCCCGGCGCCAGTTCGACCAGTTCGGACAGGTTGGCGATCACTTCCGGCACCGACCAGATCAGCTTGGACAGGTCGGAGGTCTGGGTGACCTTGCCGTTGACCTTCAGTTCGATCTTGCCCTTGGACGGGTCGATCCCCGCGGCCGGCACCAGCGCGCCCATCGGCGCGGAGCGGTCGAAGCCCTTGCCCATGTCCCAGGGGCGGCCGGTCTTCTTGGCTTCGTTCTGGATGTCGCGACGCGTCATATCCAGGCCGCAGCAATAGCCCCACACATGCTTCAGCGCGTCGCCCACCGCGATGTTCTTGCCGCCGGTGCCGATGGCGACGACCAGTTCCATCTCATGGTGCAGGGACTTGGTGACGGTCGGATAGGGCATGTCGGCGTCGTTGATGACCACCGCATCGGCCGGCTTCGCGAAGTAGAAGGGCGGCTCGCGGGTCGGGTCGGAGCCCATCTCGATGGCGTGCTCGGCATAGTTGCGCCCGACGCAGAAGATCCGCCGGACCGGGAACATGGCGTCGCTGCCCTTGATGGGGATGGCGGCGACCAGCGGCGGGGCGAGGACATAGGCAACCATGCGGGCGAGGCTCCGGGAACGGATGGAACCTGACCTATACAGCCCCGGCGCCGGGGCTGGAAGGCGCCGCGCAGGACTTCATGTAATTTATGAAGAACACCCCCGATCCACCAGTGATGTCGGAGCTTGGGCAGAAAAAGGTGCGCCCGGTCAGGGGGGTGACCGGGCGCGGTATTTTCTTCCGATCGGAATAGTCGGGCGAGCCGGCAGGGGATACCGGTTGTCGTCCACCAGGTTGGTTGAACCCGGCTGTGAAAGACTAGCGCTTTCGCGCTGCGAAATCAAAACGCAAATGATGTCTTTCCAGTGACTCCGGTCACCCGGGCGACTACTCCGCGGCCTGGGCAAGCCCCGGCTGGGTGGTGCGCGCGGCCCGGTGGGCGGCGCAGGCGCGGCCGAAGGCATCGAAGATGGCGCGGCTGTCGGCGTCGCGTTCCCAGTCGTATTCGGGGTGCCACTGCACGCCAAGCGCGAAGCCGCGGGCGCCATCCACGCGGACCGCCTCGATGGTGCCGTCGGGAGCCCAGGCCTCGGCCACCAGGCGCGGCGCCAGGCGCTGCACGCCCTGGTTGTGCAGGGAATTCACCGACAGCCGACCGGCCAGGCGCGCGGCCGGCGTCAGCACCTGCGCCAGCGCGCCGTCGCGGTCGACCCGCACCGCATGCGCCTTGCCGGTGCGCACCTTCGGGATCGGTTGGTCGGAGGGGGTGGAGTGGTCCATCCGCCCAGGCAGGTCCTGGATGCGCTGGTCGAGGCTGCCGCCGAGCGCAACGTTGAGCTCCTGCATGCCGCGGCATATCGCGAGCAGCGGCACGCCGTGGTCGATGGCGGCGCGGATCAGCGGCAGGGTGGTGTCGTCTCGGAAACGGTCCTCCGGCGTGCCCTCGGCATGGGCGGGGCCGTCGTAGAAGCCAGGCCAGACGTTGGACCGGCTGCCGGTCAGGATCAGCCCATCGAGGTGCGGCAGCAATTCGCCGGACAGGTCCTCGCCTGCCGCGGGCAGCAGCACGGGGGTGCCGGCAGCCGGGCCGCGCACGACGCGGATGTAGCTGTCGGATGCGGCATGATTCGGGGTTCCGAAGATGCCGAAGGGTTTCTGGCAGCAGGAGATGCCAACGAGAGGTCTCATGGATCACTACACTTCCGCGACGCCGTGTCAGGATCAAGGCGTCCGGTAGGTTTTTCGTGAATGCGGGCGAAGCGTTGCACGGATGCCATGCAACGCGCCCACCGGGCAGCCCGAACGCCGGGCAGCGGCGCGTTCAACCGCTTTGCGGGAGGCCGAAGCCGCCCGGTTCGAAGAAGCGCGGGTCATTGAACTGGAACAGCCCGGCCGGGAAGCGCAGCCCGGTCTCGATTCGCGACAGCGTGACGCGCGTCTCGCGCCGCTGGGCATCCGTCACCGCCCATTGGCGCAGTTCCAGCGGGTCGGGGTTGAAGACCAGCGTCAACTGCCCTTCCGAGGCTTCCGCGGTGCGGAACATGGTGACCCGCAGGAACCCGCCCGAGCGTTCGATGCCGGTCACGGTCACGTCGCCCGACAGGCGCACCTCGCGCCGCAGCAGGATGCCGAGCGGCGTGCGGCTGACCAGAAGCGTGGTGGGCGCGCGCAATTCACGGTCGTACATCAGGAACTGCCCGCCATCGGCCACCAGCAGCAGCGGTTCGGGCGGGTCGTATTCGAAGCGCATGCGGCCGGGTCGCCAGATCCAGGCGGTGCCCTCGGCCGCGGCGCCGTTCTGCGCGATCTGGAGGAAGCGCGCGCGCAGCGTCGACAGCGCGTTCAGGTACGCCTCGACGCGCGTGAGGTCGGCGCGGTCGCGCTCGGACAGCGCGGGCGCCGGCGGCGCGGCGGCGCGCTGGGCGAGCGCCGGCGTGGCCAGCAGGAGCGGCGCGAGAAGAAGGGGGCGACGGTTCATGTGCCGGATGTGGCGCCTGGCGGGGCCGGGGGGAAGGGGCTTTCGTCCCCCCGTGGCCTGCCTCAGCGCGGGGTGCCCGGGACGCCCTGCGGCATCTGCATGGTCTGGTAGCCCTGCGGACGGCGGAACTGCGCAGCATCCTGCGCGCCATAGGTGACGCGGGTCGCTTCCATCCGTCCCTGCTGCCCCTGCGCAGCCGCCTGGGCGCGCAGCATCACGCCATCGGCGGTGATGCAGGCCTCGCCCGCCTGCGACGGGCCCTGGTAGCGCCAGACGGTGCAGTCGGTGCCGGCGATCTTCTCGGTGCCGCCGCGGGTGAAGCGGGCGTTCTCCAGGTCGCGCTGCATGCCCGCGGCCTGGGCCATCGGCACGTCCATGACGGTGCGCATCGCTTCCATGACCATGAAGCCACGCTGGTTCTGGTGGTCGGCCACGATGTAGCCGGCGCCACCGGGCAGGTTCATGCGCATCAGGCGGCTGGCCGCGGACCACAGCATGGTCAGTTCAGCCTGCTGGCCCTGGCCGGCGGCGCGGTAGGTCACGGCGACGTCGCGGGTCGGGAAGATCTGCGGGCGGTCCTGGGCCTGCGCGGCGATCGGCAGGGCGGCAGCAAACAGAGCGGCGACGAGGGTGGTGCGCATGCGGGGTCTCCTTTGGCGCCAGTCTGCCGGCACGAATGTGGCGCGGCGATGAAGCCGTTCAGGCGTTGGCGAGGAAGCGTTCGAAGGCGGCCAGCGTTGCATCGCTCACGTGATGTTCGATGCCCTCGGCATCGGCCTCGGCGACCTGGGGCGGCACGCCGATCGCGGCCAGGAAGGCGACCACGGTGAGGTGGCGGGCACGCACGCGCTGCGCCAGTTCGTGCCCGGCCTCGGTGAGGAACACGCCGCGATAGGGCTTGGAATGCGCCAGGCCATCGCGTTTCAGCCGGCCGATGGTCTTGATGGCGGTGGCGTGGGTCACGCCCAGGCGGCGGGCGATGTCGGTCGGGCGCGCCTCGCCCTCGCGCGCCAGCAGGTCGGCGATGATCTCGACATAGTCCTGCGCCAGCGCCGAGGCCCGCGCGGTGCGGGCGGAGGCGTGGCGCGCGGCCTCGTCCGGGGGCGCGGAATCCTGTTCGACCATGTGCATGGCTACCATGCTGGACGCCGAAAGTGAATTTGTAGCAGATGCCTTACTTCGTGACCGCCGGGCGCCGCCGCAGCAGCCCATGCCGCGGCGAGACCAGCAGCGCGACCACGAAGATCACCGTCAGCGCCAGCACGATCGACCCGGCCGTCGAGGCATCCAGCATGAAGCTGACCTGGATGCCCGCCACCGTCGCCGTGCAGGCGGCCGCCACCGAGATCCACACCATCCGTCCGAAGCGGTCCGCCAGCAGCAGGCCGATGGCACCCGGGGTGATCAGCAGCGCCACCACCAGGATGACACCCACCGCCTGCACGCCGGCGACGATGCTGGCGGCAAGCACCGCCAGCAGCAGCAGCCGCAGCCGTGCCACGTTCAGCCCGGCGATGCGCGCCTGGCCGGGGTCGAAGCAGAACAGCACCAGGTCGCGCCCGCGCAGCGCCAGGATCAGCAGCCCGCCCGTGGCGATGGCGAGGGTCTGCCAGAAATCCTCGTCCTCGATGCCGAGGATGCTGCCGAACAGCACATGCGACAGATGCACGTTCGACCGCACCTGCGTCAGCATGATGAGCCCGACGGCGAACATGCCGGAGAACACCACGCCCATCGCCGCGTCTTCCTTGATGCGGCTTGTGGCGCGGATGGCGCCGGACGCCAGCGCGCAGCCGAAGCCGGCGACGAAGGCGCCGATCACCAGCGGTATGCCGAGCAGGTAGGCGCCGACCACGCCGGGCAGGATGGCGTGGCTGACCGCATCGCCCATCAGCGACCAGCCCTTCAGCACCACGAAGCAGGACAGGATGGCGGTGAGCACGGCCACCATCAGGCCGACCACCAGCGCGTCGACCATGAAGCCGTGCGTCCAGGGGGCAAGGAAGGCGGTCATGCCGCAGCGTCTCCCGCGCGGTTCATGCCGCGACCCGCGCGGCGCGCCGGGTGGCGAGGATGCCGTGCTTGGGGGCGAAGACCAGCACCACGACGAACAGCGCCGCCTGCAAGGCGACGATGCTGCCCCCCGTGCTGCCATCGAGGAAGTAGCTGCCATAGGCACCGAGCAGGCCGGTGACCGCGCCGATCCCCGCCGCGAGCCCCGCCATCCGCCCGAAGCGGTCGGTGAGCAGGTAGGCCGTGGCGCCGGGCGTCACGAGCATGCCGATCACCAGGATGGCGCCCACCGCCTGCAGCCCGGCCACGGCAGTCGCGGCCAGCAGCACCAGCAGCAGGATGCGCATGCGCGCCGGGCTGCCGCCCGCCACCACCAGCTGCGTCGGGTCGAACAGCGAAAGCATCAGGTCGCGTCCGCGCAGCGCCAGCGCGGCCAGCACCACCACGGCGATGATCGCCATCTGGACGATGTCTTCGTCCGCGATGCCGAGCACGTTGCCGAAGATGATGGTCCGCAGCCGGATGTTGGACGGGAAGATCGACATCAGGAACAGCCCGAGGCCGAAGAAGCTGGTGAAGACGACGCCGATCACCGCATCCTCGCGGATCGGCGTCCGGTCGCGCAGCCCGGCCATGGCCAGCGCCGCCAGCATCCCCGCGGCGAAGGCGCCGATGGCGAAGGGAATGCCGACCAGCCAGGCCAGCACCACGCCGGGCACGATGGCGTGCGACAGCGCATCGCCCATCAGCGACCAGCCCTTCAGCACGACGTAGCAGGACAGCAGCCCGGCCACCGCCCCGACCAGCGCGCTGATCGCCATGGCGCGGCGCATGTAGTCGTACAGGAACGGGACCAGCAGTTCCTCGCCCATGGTCAGATATCCCTGGGCAGGCGGCCCATCACCTGGCCGTCGGGGGCCATCACCAGCGGGCGCTCGTCGTCCGAGAGCACGATCACCGCATCGGCGGGCAGCGGCGTCGCACCCGGCAGGGAATGCTGGCGCAGCGCGCCGCCGAAGGCGCGCAGCAGGTTGGGGCCGGTGAAGACCTCGCTGGTCGGCCCGGCTGCCAGTACCGTGCGGTTCACCAGCACCACCTGGTCGCAGAAGGTCGGCACCGAGCCGAGATTGTGGGTCGAGACCAGGATGATCCGGCCTTCGTCGCGCAACGCCTTGAGCAGCGTGATGATCGATTCCTCGGTGGTGACATCGACGCCGGTGAAGGGTTCGTCGAGCAGCAGCAACTGCCCGCCCTGCGCCAGCGCGCGCGCCAGGAAGACGCGCTTGCGCTGCCCGCCGGACAATTCGCCGATCTGCCGTTCCGCGAGGTCCGCCATGCCGACGCGTTCGAGCGCCGCGGTGACCTCGCGCCGGTCAACCGCGCGCGGGATGCGCAGCAGGTTCATGTGGCCGTAGCGGCCCATCATCACGACGTCGCGCACCGAGACGGGGAAGGACCAGTCGACTTCCTCGGCCTGCGGCACATAGGCCACCAGGTTGCGCTTCAGTGCCGCCTCCACCGGCCCGCCGGCGATCAGGACACGGCCCCGCGCCGGACGCACCAGGCCCATGATCGACTTGAACATGGTGGACTTGCCGCTGCCATTGATGCCGACCAGCCCGCAGATGGTGCCCGCCCCCAGGGTGAAGCCGGCATCCTTCAGCGCCAGGTGGCCATTCGGATAGGCGACCGAGATGGCCTCGACCGCGAGGCTGATGGGCTGCGCCAGCATCAACGCGTGGCCGGCGCGCCGGTCAGGCCGCGCAGGATGGTTTCGGCATTGGCTTCGAGCAGTTTCAGGTAGGTGGGTGCGGCGCCATCCGGGCCGGTCAGGCTGTCGACATGCAGCACGCCGCCGAAGCGGGCGCCGGTCTCGCGCGCCACCTGGCGCATCGGGCGGTCATTGACCGTGCTCTCGCAGAACACAGCGGGCACGCGGGCACGGCGCACCGTGTCGATCAGCGCGCGCACCTGGCGCGGCGAGCCTTCATCCTCGGAATTGATCGGCCACAGGTAAGCCTCGCGCATCTGGTAGTCGCGCGTGAGGTAGCTGAAGGCGCCCTCGCAGGTGGCGAGGACGCGGCGCTCGGCCGGGATGGTCGCGAGGCGTTCGCGCATCCGCGCGTCCACCGCGCGGATCTGCGCCGTGTAGGCGCTGGCGTTGGTGGCGAAGGTTGCCTCGTTCGCGGGGTCGAGCGTGGTGAGCGCGCGGCGGATGTTCTCGACATAGGCCACGGCGATGCCGGGCGACATCCAGGCATGCGGGTTGGGCTGGCGGGCATAGGGGCCTTCGCCGATCCCGATCGGGGTGATGCCGTCGGTCAGCACCGCCTGCTGCACGCCGGTGACGCGCGAGAAGAAGCGCTCGAACCAGCGCTCCAGGCCCAGGCCGTTCCACAGCACCAGGTCGGCCGCCTGGGCGCGCACGACATCGAGTGGCGTGGGTTCGTAGTCGTGGATCTCGGCCCCCGGGCGGGTGAGGCTCTCGACCAGCACCGTCGTGCCGGCGACGTTCTGCGCCATGTCGGCCAGCACGGTGAAGGTCGCGACCACGCGCTTCGGTCGCGCCGGCTGGGCGAGCGCGGGGGCGGCGAGGCCAGCGAGCGCGGTCCCGAGCAGGGATCGGCGGGCGAGGGGCTCCGTCATGGCGTCCGTGACTCCGGCTGCGGCTGTGCTGTTACAGCATTATGTAGTCCGGGCTACATTTCACGCAAGGGTCAACATTCCGGCCGCGCGCGCATCCCCCATGCGCCCCCGCCCCTGGCCGGCGGCGCGCATCCCCGGCATCATCCAACCGTCGCAATTCCGGGTGATCCAGCCATGACCGCCGAAGGCCCCGCGCAATCCCGCGCGCCTGTCGCCGCCGAGACCCTGTCGCAGAAGCGCGCCGCGCCGCCGGTGCCGCCGAACCTGCGCGGGTTCCTCTCGCTGCATGATTTCGAGGCCGCCGCGCAGAAGCACCTGCCGAAGATGCTGCACGGCTACATGGCCGGCGGGGTCGAGACCGACTGGTCGCTGACCGACAATCGCCGCGCCTTCGCGGAATGGGGATTCGTGCCGCGCTGCCTGGTCGATGCGCGCGCGCGATCGACCGCGGCCACGCTGTTCGGGCGGGACTACGCGTCGCCCTTCGGCATTCCGCCGATGGGCTCGGCGGCGCTGCTGGCCTATCGCGGCGACATCGCGCTGGCGCAGGCGGCGCGGGCGAAGAACATCCCCTACATCCTGTCGGCGTCCTCGCTGATCAGGATGGAGGAGGTCGCGCAGGCGAATCCCGATGCCTGGTACCAGGCCTACCTGCCGGGCGAGCCGGAGCGGATCGAGCCGCTGGTGGACCGGGTGATCGCGGCGGGCTTCAAGACCTTCGTGCTGACGGTGGACGTGCAGGTTTCGTCCAACCGCGAGAACAACATCCGCAACGGCTACACGATCCCGCTGAAGCCGACCTTCACGCTGTTCTGGCAGGGGGCGACGCATCCGCGCTGGGCGCTGGGCACCTGGTTCAAGACGCTGCAGGCCCACGGCATGCCGCATTTCGAGAACATGGATGCCGGGCGCGGCCCGCCGATCCTCTCGCGCGACCTGGAACGCGCCTTCGGAGCGCGGGATGGGCTGTCCTGGCCGCACCTGGAGCTGATCCGCAAGCGCTTCCCGGGCAAGCTGCTGATCAAGGGCGTGCTGCATCCGGACGACGTGGTGCGCGCGAGGCAGATCGGCGTGGACGGTTTCATGGTGTCCAACCATGGCGGCCGGCAGCTGGATGGCGCGGTCTCCGGCCTGCGCATGCTGAGCGAGGTCGTGAAGGTCGCGGGCGGGCTGCCGGTGATCTACGACGGCGGCATCAGGCGCGGCACGGATGTGCTGAAGGCCTATGCGCTGGGCGCCAACTTCGTCTT
>LNEW01000190.1 GCA_001464375.1 Rhodospirillales bacterium Ga0074136
GGCAAGCTGTGCGAGTGCCGGTTCGAGCGCGGCGGCCAGCTGACCGGGCGACCCGATCGCTTCGCCTGGGATTGCGGGGCGATGCGGCCGATGTGCCCGCCCGACCCGACGATCCGGGCGGCACCGCCCTTGGCAGCGCCGGGCGGGGTCTGGATCACGCCGCGCGCAACGCGTCCCTGACCCGGGGGCGCGCCGGCTGGCGTCGTCGTTGCGCTGGCGCAGGGTTGGCGGATCGCGGGTCGTGCTCACTTGTGCGGTGCGGGGTGCCGCGACTATGGTCCGCGCGCGGCGGACCATCGGCGCATGTGCATGTATCTGGCGGGGCGGCGCGGGCAACGCGCCCGGGGAATGGTGATGCGATTGAGCGAGGCGAAGCGCCTGTGGGCGGGAATGCTCGGTCTGGTCCTGGCCTTGGCGGCCAGCCCGGCCCTGGCACAGGGTATGGTTGGCGCGCCGTCGGCCTGGGGCATGGGCCTGCAGGATTCGGGCGGGCCGATCAAGGACGCGATCAGCAGCTTCAATTCCCTGGTCTTCTGGATCATCGTCGTCATCACGATCTTCGTGCTGGTGCTGCTGGCGTGGTGCGTTTTCCGCTACCGCGCCGAGGTCAACCCGACCCCTTCGCGCACCAGCCACAACACGGTGCTGGAAGTGCTATGGACCGTGGTGCCGGTGCTGATCCTGGTGGTCATCGCCATTCCGTCCTTCCGGCTGATCTACTACCAGGACCGCACGCCGGACGCCGACATCACGATCAGCGTGCAGGGCCGCCAGTGGTACTGGAACTACACCTATCCGGACCACGGCAACTTCAACTTCGACAGCTATCCGCTGGCGGAAGACCAGCTGCCGCCGGAGCGCCGCCACCTGTTCCGCCTGGCGGTCGACAACGAGCTGGTGATCCCGATCGGCGCCAATGTGCGCGTCATCACCACCGGCTACGACGTGATCCATTCCTTCTTCGTGCCCGCGCTCGGCATCCAGAAATACACCATCCCGGGCCGCGCGCTCGAGACCTGGATGCGCGCCGACCGCGAGGGCGTGTTCTACGGCCAGTGCAACCAGATCTGCGGGACCAACCACTGGTTCATGCCGATCGCGGTGCGCGCCGTGCCGCAGGCCGAATTCGACACCTGGGTGGCCGCGGCGCGCACGCGCTTCGCCCGCGCGGATGACGCGCCCGCGCCGGCGCTGGCGACCGCACCCGAGCAGACCGACAGCCTTCAGATCGCGGAGGCGCGCCGCTAAGGCGCGACCGAGAGGACAGACGATGGCCACCGCAGCAGACGCGCATCACGACGACCACGACCACAAGCCCAGTTTCGTCAACCGCTGGCTGTTCTCGACCAACCACAAGGATATCGGGACGCTCTACATCATCTTCGCGCTGTTCGCGGGGCTGATCGGCGTTGGCCTGTCCGTTCTGATGCGCATCGAGCTGCAGCATCCGGGCATGCAGATCTTCGCCGATGGCCAGGTTTGGAATGCCTTCGTATCGGCCCACGGGCTGATCATGGTGTTCTTCGTGGTCATGCCGGCGCTGATCGGCGGCTTCGGCAACTGGTTCGTGCCGCTGATGATCGGCGCGCCGGACATGGCCTTCCCGCGCATGAACAACATCAGCTTCTGGCTGCTGGTGCCGGCCTTCCTGCTGCTGGGCGCGTCGCTGTTCGTGGGCGAAGGCCCGGGTGCCGGCTGGACCATCTACCCGCCGCTGTCGGACCGGCAGTTCCACCCGTCGATGGCGATGGACCTGGCGCTGTTCTCGCTGCACCTGGCGGGTGCGTCGTCCATCATGGGCGCGGCCAACTTCATCACCACCATCCTGAACATGCGCGCGCCGGGCATGACCCTGCACAAGATGCCGCTGTTCGTTTGGTCTATGCTAGTCACCGCCTTCCTGCTGCTGCTGGCGGTGCCGGTGCTGGCGGGTGCGATCACCATGCTCATCACGGACCGTAACTTCGGCACGGCCTTCTTCCGGCCCGAGGGCGGCGGCGACCCGGTGCTGTTCCAGCACCTGTTCTGGTTCTTCGGCCACCCCGAAGTCTACATCATGATCCTGCCGGGCTTCGGCATCATCAGCCACGTGGTCAGCACCTTCAGCCGCAAGCCGGTGTTTGGTTACCTCGGCATGGCCTACTTCGTCGGCTTCGTGGTGTGGGCGCACCACATGTTCCAGTCGGGCATGGATGTCGACACCCGCGCCTACTTCATGGCGGCCACGCTGGTGATCGCGGTGCCGACCGGCATCAAGATCTTCTCCTGGATCGCCACCATGTGGGGCGGGTCGATCGAGCTGAAGACCCCGATGCTGTTCGCCATCGGCTTCATCTTCCTGTTCACGGTGGGCGGCGTGACCGGCGTGGTGCTGGCGAATGCGCCGATCACCCAGATCCTGCACAACACCTACTACGTGGTGGCGCATTTCCACTACGTGCTGTCGCTCGGCGCCGTGTTCAGCATCTACGCCGGCTTCTACTACTGGATCGGCAAGATGAGCGGCCGGCAGTACCCCGAGTTCTGGGGCAAGGTCCACTTCTGGATGACCTTCATCGGCGTGAACATCACCTTCTTCCCGATGCACTTCTCGGGCAACCAGGGCATGCCGCGCCGCTACCCGGACTACCCGGAAGCCTTCACGGCGTGGAACCGGGTCCTACATCTCGGCGGCGTCCTTGCTCCTGTTCTTCTACGTGATCTGGCTGACCTTCCGGTCCGGAGAGAAGGTGGCTGCCAATCCGTGGGGTCCGGGCGCCACCACGCTCGAATGGCAGGTCTCCTCGCCGCCGCCGTTCCATTCCTTCGATGAGCTGCCGCGCATCCGCTAGGGTGCGGGCCTGAACGGAGCCGCCATGAGCGACACCGCGCTGGAACGGGGACAGGGGGGCGCTGCCCCCCTTCCTGCTTCCTACGACATGTCCGAGGTGCGCGACTGGATCGCGCTGCTCAAGCCGCGCGTGATGACGCTCGTGGT
>LNEW01000191.1 GCA_001464375.1 Rhodospirillales bacterium Ga0074136
CTGGCGGTGACCGCCATACTTTGCATTGCCGTGGCCTCGGGGGCTGCGGGCGCCATCAACATGTGGTTCGACCGCGACATCGATGCGGTGATGCGCCGAACCGCGAAGCGGCCGATTCCCGCTGGGCGCATCGCGCCGGCGGCCGCGCTCGCTTTCGGCATCTGGCTCGCGGTCGGGTCGGTCACCGTGATGTGGATGGCGACCAATGTGGCGGCGGCGGCGATCCTGGCGCTGTCCATCGCCTTCTATGTTTTCGTCTACACCATGTGGCTGAAGCGGCGCACGCCGCAGAACATCGTCATTGGCGGCGCGGCCGGCGCCTTCCCGCCGGTGATCGGCTGGGCGGCCGTCACCGGTGACGTGACGCTGGTGCCGGTCCTGCTGTTCGCCATCGTGTTTGCCTGGACGCCGCCGCATTTCTGGGCGCTCGCGCTCTGGGCACATGACGACTACGCCCGGGCCGGCGTCCCCATGCTGCCGGTGACCGCCGGCGCGAAGGAAACCCGCCGTCAGGTGATGATCTATACCGCGCTGCTGGTGCCGCTCAGCCTCGCGCCCTGGCTGGTCGGCTTCTCCGGCCCGGCCTATGCCGTGGTGGCCACCGTTCTCGTGCTGCGCGACGCGCAGGATGATGCTGGGCGCAGCCTGACGAAGGACGCACCGGCCAAGGCCTGCTTCCGTTTCTCGTTGTACTACCTGTTCGTGCTGTTCGGCGCGCTCGCGGTCGACCGGCTGGCCTTCGGCGCATGACGCCCGAGGAACTCGCCCTGTTCCGGAAGCGCCGGCGCGGGCGCAACATCGCCATCCTGCTGGTGCTGGTGGCGCTGTCCGTACTGTTCTACTTCGTCGGCATGGCACGGGTGATGCGCGGATGACCGCCAACGACGCCATGCGCAAGCGAAACCGCCGCCTCGGCCTGGTGGTGGGCGGCGTGGCCGCCGGGATGGTCGGCCTGTCCTTCGCGGCGGTGCCGCTGTACGACCTGTTCTGCCGCGTCACCGGCTACAACGGCACGACGCAGCGCGGGCTTGCCGCGCCGGGCGCCACCGATGGCACCATCACCGTGCGATTCGCCGCCCAGACCGACCGATCCCTGCCCTGGCGCTTCCGGGCCGAGCAACCCGCCATGACCGTGCGCCTGGGCGAGGAAGGCCTCGCCTTCTACACCGCCACCAACCGGGCCGAGACGCCGGTGACAGGCATTTCGGTCTACAACGTGACGCCGGAGAAGGTCGGGCGGTACTTCCACAAGGTCGCCTGCTTCTGCTTCGACGAGCAGACCCTCACCCCCGGCCAGCGCGTGGACATGCCCGTGTCCTTCTGGGTCGATCCCCGCATCGCCGAGGACCCCAACACGCGCGACGTCACCACCATCACGCTGTCCTACACCTTCTACCGCACCATCGAGGACGCTGCGCGCGCCGGCGCGTTGGCGAATGCGGGGCCGCATGTCGGCCGGGCGGGGGCACGCACGAACTGAGGCGCGGCATCGACCGATCATGCCGCCGGCGGGCTTGATCCGCCCCGGCTTTTCGGGATTGATGCGGCGCGAAACGGGCAGGGGCGACGACCCCCCTGCGCAGGATCCGAGGTCCAGGAATTCGATGGCCAGCACCAACCCCGCCGAGGCGACCCACGGCACTGCCGCGCCGCACTACAAGCACCCCTATCACCTGGTCGATCCCTCGCCCTGGCCACTGACGGGTGCCTTTGGCGGCGGCGCGCTGGTGCTCGGCATCATCCTGTGGGCGCATTCGTCGATCACCTGGGTGTTCTGGCTCGGCCTGGTCATGGTGCTCGGCACCATGTTCATGTGGTGGCGCGATGTCCTGAAGGAGAGCGCGACCCCCGGCCTGCATTCGCCGGTCGTTCAGATCGGCCTGCGCTACGGCATGATCCTGTTCATCGCCTCCGAGGTGATGTTCTTCGTCGCCTTCTTCTGGGCCTATTTCCACTTCGCGCTGTATCCGGAACACGTGTCCGGCGCCGTCGCGCCCTCGATCTGGCCGCCGCGCGGAATCGAGACCTTCGACCCCTGGGGCCTGCCCTTCCTCAACACCATGATCCTGCTGCTGTCGGGTTGCACGGTGACCTGGGCGCATGCGGCACTGATCCAGAACGACCGCAAGGCGCTGATCCAGGGGCTGTCGCTGACGGTGGCGCTCGGCATCCTGTTCAGCGCGCTGCAGGCCTATGAGTATTCGATCGCGCCCTTCCCCTTCGCTGGCGGCGGCGTCTATTCCTCGACCTTCTTCCTGGCCACCGGCTTCCACGGCTTCCACGTGCTGGTCGGCACCACCTTCCTGGCGGTCTGCCTGTTCCGCGCGATGAAGGGCCACTTCACGCCGGAACGGCATTTCGGCTTCGAGGCGGCCGCCTGGTATTGGCACTTCGTGGACGTGGTGTGGCTGTTCCTGTTCGTGTGCATCTACTGGTGGGGCGCGGGCGTCATCGCGCAGCATTAGCCTGACCTCAAGCGCTGGCGCCGTCGTGCGGCGGCTTGGATTGCGCGTCGCACACGACCGCGCCGGACAGGCTGGGCGCGGGCGCGCCGCACGCTGCCGGCCCGAGGCCAAGCCTCGGGCCGCTTCGATTCGGGGCGGTATCGCTTGAACACCGGCGCGCCGGTCTGGAAGCTGGCGCTGCTCGGGCGCTGCCCGCGCTGCGGGCAGGGGGCGCTGTTCCGCGGCGTGCTCGACATCCGCGAGACCTGCGACGCCTGCGGCCTCGATCTGCGCGCGCATGATGCCGGGGACGGTCCAGCGGTGGCGGGTATCTTCGTGATCGGCGCGCTGACGGTCGGCCTCGCGATCTGGGTCGATGTGCGCTTCACGCCGCCGCTGTGGGTCCATGCGCTGCTGTGGCCAGCCGTCGTGCTGCCGTTGTCGGTCATTACCATGCGCATCGCCAAGGCGGCGCTGGCTGCGCTGCAATGGCGGCATCGGCGCGAGTCCCGCTGACCCTCGCGCGGGCTTCCGGCCCGGCGCGCAAGGCCATATAGCGGGCCGCATGACCACCCCCGCGGGCTCGCGCCGGCTCATCCTGCCGCTGATCGTCACGCTGCCGGTGCTGCTGGCGCTGCTGTATCTCGGAACCTGGCAGGCACAGCGCCTGGGCTGGAAGGCCGGCATCCTGGCCCGCATCGAAGCCGCCGAGGCCGGTCCGGCGCTTCCCCTGCCTGCCGCCCCGGTTCCCTTCACCAAGGTCGAGGCCACCGGGCGCCTCGACCATGCGCGCGAGGTCCTGGTGGGCCTGGAGGTGCGCGGCGCGGTGCTGGGCGCGCGCCTTGTCACGCCGCTGCTGCGCGACGACGCGCCGGCGATCCTTGTGGATCGCGGCTGGGTTCCAATTGAGGGCAGCCGCCCGATCGACCGCCCCGAAGGGGAAGCCCGCCTCACGGCCTGGGTGCGCCCGGTCGAGCGCATCGGCATGTTCTCCGCCACCGACAACCCGGCCGCGCGGCGCTTCTATACCTTCGACCCCACGGTCATCGGCCCGGCGCTCGGCTTGCCGGACCTCGCGCCGTTCGGCCTGGTGGTGCTTGGCGATGGACGCGGCCTGCCCGAGACCGCCCGCCGCCTGCCGCGCCCCTCCAACAATCATCTGGGCTATGCCATCACGTGGTACGGCCTGGCCGCCGCGCTCGCGGGCGTCTTCCTCGTCTGGGCGCGACGGCGTTTGAAGGATTGAACGCAGGATGCCCAACGCCGCCTATCGACGCCTGAAGGCCCGCTTCGCGCGCATCGCCGCGCTGGGGGAGGCCGCGGCCATGCTGCACTGGGATGCCTCCGCCATGATGCCACCGGGCGGCGGTGCGGCGCGCGGCGAACAGCTCGCAGCCCTGGCTGGCCTGTCGCATGAATTGCTGACCGCGCCGGTGGTCGCCGAGGACCTCGAGATCGCCCGCGCCGAAGGCCTGTGGGAGGAAGCGAACCTCGCCCTGATGGTACGCGCCCATGCCCGCGCCACTGCCCTGCCGACCGACCTGGTGGAAGCGACCGCGCGGGCCAATTCGGCCTGCGAGAAAATCTGGCGCACGGCGAAGGCGCAGGCCGATTTCGCGCGCGTGCGCCCGGCGCTGGCGGAGGTCGTGCGCCTCCAGCGCGAGGCGGCGCAGGCGCTGGCCGCCGCGCTGTCGATGGACCCCTACGACGCGCTGATGGATGGCTACCAGCGCGGCGTGACCGCGGCCGATGTCGAACCCGTCTTCACGGCCTACGAATCCTTCCTGGTCGATGCGCTGCCGCGCGCCGAGGCCATCCAGGCCGCCCGCCCGGCGCCGCTGCGGCTGGCCGGGCCGTTTCCCGTGCCGGTGCAGCGCGAATTGTGCGCGCGGCTATCGGCGCGAATTGGGCTCGACTACGACCACGCGCGGCTGGATGAATCGCTGCATCCCTTCTGCGGCGGCACGCCGACCGATGTGCGCATCACCACCTTCTACGACGAGCACGACGTGGCGAAGGCGCTGCTCGGCGTGCTGCACGAGACCGGCCACGCCCTCTACGAACGCGGCCTGCCCGAGGCCTTCGCGCGCCAGCCGGTCGGCGAGGCGGCGGGCATGGCGGCGCACGAATCGCAGTCGCTGATCGTCGAGATGCAGGCCTGCCGGTCCGACGCCTTCCTGGGCTTCCTGGGTGGCGAGCTTCGCACCGCCTTCGGCGGCGATGCCGCCGCGTACTCGCAGGCCAACCTGGCGCGGCAGTGGCGGCGTGTGGAGCGCGGCTTCATCCGGGTCGATGCCGACGAGATCACCTATCCCGCCCATGTCATCCTGCGCTTCCGGCTGGAGCGCGCGATGATCCAGGGTGCGCTGGAGGTCACCGACCTGCCCGGTGCGTGGAACGACGGCATGCAGCGCATGCTCGGGATCACGCCGCCCGATGACGCGAAGGGCTGCCTGCAGGACATCCACTGGCATGACGGGGCCTTCGGCTACTTCCCGTCCTATACGCTGGGCGCGATGGCGGCGGCGCAGCTCATGAAGGCGGCGCGGGCCGCGGAACCGGGCCTTGATGACGCGCTGGGCCGTGGCGACATGGCGCCGCTGCTGTCCTGGTTGCGCGTGCACGTGCACGGCAAGGGATCGCTGCTCGGCTTCCAGGACCTGCTGCGGGCGGCGACCGGCAAGGCGCTCGACCCGCAGGACTTCATGGACCACCTGCGGGCGCGCTACCTCGATGGCTGAGGCGCCGGACGCGCTGCGCTTCCGCTTCGCGCCCACCGGTATCCGCCTGCCGGACCTGCCATCGGCGCCGTCCGACGCGCCGAGCGTGGTGGCCATGTCGCTGCCCAAGGCGGGATCGACCCTGCTGTTCGCGCTGCTGCAGGACCTCGCGCCGCAGGTCGGGCTGGCCTATGTCTCCCTGCAGGATTTCTTCTTCGTCAACGGCCTGCGCCTGACCGAGCAGCCGCACGAGGCGGGGTCGTTGTTCCACGCACGCGGCTATTGCTATGGCGGCTTTCGCGGCCCGCCGCCCTATGCCATCCCGATCCTGGACCGGGCGCGCTGCGTGGTGCTGGTGCGCGACCCGCGCGACATGGCGATTTCCCACTGGTATTCCGTGACGCAGAGCCATGTCGTGCCGCGCGCCGCGGACGGCGAGCACTTCATGGCACGCAACCGTGCCCGTGCCATCGACCGCGGCAAGGATGCGCATGTGATGCAGGTGGCGCGCGGGCTCGATGCGCAATACGACCGGCTGCTGTCCAGCGGAATCCTGCATCGCGCAGACACCGCGGTGTTCCGGTACGAGGACGTGATCTTCCGCAAGCGCGACTGGGTGGATGCGATCTGCACCTGGTTCGGCTGGGACATCCCGGCGGAAGCCCGCCGGCGTATCGCGGACCACCATGACGTCAGGCCTGCCACGCCGGATCCTGCGGCGCATATCCGTCAGGTCGCGCCCGGCAACCACCGCGCGGAGCTTGGCGAGAAGCAGCGTGCGCAGATGGACCGCGTGCTGGCGCGTTGGCTGGCGATGTTCGGCTACGCGTAGCGCCAGGAGTCAGGCGGCGGCCTTGATGAAGGCCGCCGCGCGTTCCGCCACCAGCATCACCGCCGGCTGGATATTGGGCGAGGGGATCAGCGGGAAGGCCGAGGCATCCGCCACGCGCAGCCCGTCGATGCCGCGCAGGCGCAGTTCGGGATCGAGCACGCTGCCCATCGCCGCGGTGCCGCAGGGATGGAACACGGTGCCGGCGGTGGCGCGGATGTTCTCCAGGATCGCGTCATCCGTGGTCGCGGCCGGGCCTGGACGCAGCTCCTCCTCGATCAGCGCGGCGAGCGGGCGCTGCTGCGCAATGCGCCGGCCGAGCCGCGCGGCCTCCAGCATCACGCGCACATCATTCGGATGATCGAGGTAGTTGGCGCGGATGCCGGGCTTCTCCCGCACGTCGGGCGATTTCAGGAAGACCTCGCCGCGGCTGTCGGGCCGGCAGGCGCCGTAGTTGAACATGAAGCCGGGGAAGTCCTGCAGCCCCTTCATGTAGTCGAAGGTCGAGAAATTCACGAAGAGGAACTGCACCTCCGCTTCCTCGGCGCCCGGCGTCACGCGCGCGAAGGCATTCGCCTCGCCGGCACCGATCGCCAGTGGGCCGGCGCGCGAGAGCAGGTAGTCGAGCCCCATCCTTGCCTTGCGCCACGGCGATTGCAGGATTTCATTCAGCGTGCCGCAGGGCTTCGATCGGTAGATGAACTTAGCGATCAGGTGGTCCTGCAGGTTGCGGCCCACGCCCGGGCTGTGATGGACCACCGGGATGCCGAGGCCCTGCAACGCAGCGCCATCGCCGATGCCCGAGAGCATCAGCAGCTTCGGCGTCTCGATCGCGCCGGCGGAGCAAACGATCTCGCGCGCCGCGCGGAAGGTGACGGGCTGGCCGTTCTGCAGGGCCTCGACCGCAACGGCGCGGCCGGCCTCGACGACGATGCGCGTGGCGAGCACGCCGGTCTCGACGCGCAGGTTGCTGCGCGCCATGGCCGGCCGCAGGTATTCCCTGGCGGTCGACGATCGGGCGCCGCCGTTCACGTTCAACTGCACCGGCCCGGCGCCGTCGATCGGCTGCCCGTTGTTCCAATCGGCATTGCGCGGCAGGCCGGCGGCGATGCAGGCATCGACGAATGCTGACGCCGCCGGGGCCAGCCGGCGGGGCTCACGCACATGGATGGCGCCGTCCGGGCCGCGCGCCGGGTCGGGCGGGCCGTCCCAGTGTTCGATGCGGCGGAAGACGGGTTCGACATCGCGATAGGCCCAGCCGGTCGCCCCGGCCTGCGCCCAGCGGTCGTAGTCGTGCGGGGATCCGCGCAGGAAGACCAGCCCGTTCACGCTGCCCGACCCGCCGAGCACGCGCCCGCGCGGCCAGTGGATGCGGCGGTCCGCCAGGTTCGGCTCGGGCTCGGTCTCGTAGCGCCAGTCGTATTTCCCGCTGGCATACAGCTTGGCGTAGCCGGCCGGCAGGCTGATCCAGATGTCGCGATCGGGCGGGCCGGCCTCCAGCAGCAGGACGCGGCAAGCGGCGTCCTCGCTGAGCCGCGCTGCGAGGATGCAGCCGGCGGAGCCGCCGCCGACGATGATGATGTCGGCGGCGGTGTCACGCCGTCCCGGCCCTGCGGGGCCGGCGGCGTTGCTGGCGCTGCCCGCGCTCACGGCTCCATGCGCACGCCGGTGCGCTCCACCACGCCCTTGAACTTCTCCAGCTCGGCGACGAAGAAGGCGCGCGTATCGGCGGGCGCGTTCGGTCGCGTCCAGGGCGTGATGCCCGCCACCAGGAAGCGATCCCTCAGCTGCTGGTCGCGCAGCGCCTGGCCGATGGCGCGGTTCAGTGCGTCGGTCACCGGCGCGGGCATGCGCGGCGGCCCCACCACCGAGAACCAGTTGCCCAGGTCGAAGCCGGGGATGCCGGATTCCGCCAGCGTCGGGATGTCGGGGAAGGCAGGGAAGCGTTCGAGCCCGGTCAGCGCGATGCCGCGCACGCGGTTGTCACGCACCTGCGCGGCGGCCGAGGCCAGCACCGCGACACCCCAGGCCGTCTCCCCGCGCGCGATGCTCTCGACCATCAGCCCGCCGGAGCGATACGGCACATGCGCGAAGCGGCCGCCGAGATTCAATGAGACGGCGATCGCCTCCCCCGCGAAGTGCGGGATGGAGCCCACGCCCGACGAGGCATAGGGCATGTCGTCCTGCGGCCCGGCGCGCAGCTTCGCCACGGCCTCCGCCGCATTCGCCGCCGGGAAGTTCGGCTTCGCCACCAGGATCAGCGGGCCGTTCGCGACCATGCCGACATGGGTGAAGTCCTCGATCGGGTTGTAGCGCGTGCCGCCCTGCATGGCGTTCGGGATCAGCACATGCGACGACGCCTCGTTGAGCATCAGCACATGGCCGTCGGCGGGTTGGCGGCGCAGCCAGTCGGCCGCGACGGTGCCGGAGGCGCCGGGACGATTCTCCACCACGATGCGTGCATTGGCGCCGAGAACACCCTGCATGCGGTCGGCCAGCAGCCGCGCCGTGATGTCGGTGGACCCACCCGGCGCGAAGCCGCTGACCAGCGTGATGGTGCGGTCGGGGAAGGA
Source organism: Rhodospirillales bacterium Ga0074136 (assembly GCA_001464375.1). GTDB lineage: Bacteria > Pseudomonadota > Alphaproteobacteria > Acetobacterales > Acetobacteraceae > Neoroseomonas. The sequence goes on from LNEW01000191.1 coordinate 8,567, forward strand.
TTGCGCGCGCGCCACGGCAGGGGCGGCGAGCACGGCAAGGGCGATCAGGCTGCGGCGTTGCATGAGGGCGTTTCCCAGGGCGGTTGTGATTATGCGCCCAGGGAAGCGCCGAACGCGCCGGCGGGCAAGGGCGTCAAGCCGCCAGGGCGCGCGCGAAGACCGCCGGATCGACATTGCCGCCGCTGACGACGATTCCGACGACGCCGCCGCGCCCGGCCACCTTGCCGGCCAGCACCGCGGCCAGCGCGACCGCGCCGCCAGGCTCGACGACGACCTTCAGGTGTTCGAAGGCGAAGCGCATGGCGCGGAATACTTCGGCCTCGCTCACCACGGCGCAGCCGGCGAGGTGGCGGTGGTTGATCGGAAAGGTCAGTGCGCCGGGCTGCTTCGACAGCAGCGAATCGCACAACGGGCTGCCGGTGACGCTGTTGGCCACGCGTCGCCCGGCCTCGAGCGAGCGCTTGGTGTCGTCCCAGCCCTCGGGTTCCACCGCCCAGACCTCGGCCTCGGGCACCAGCGCCTCCAGCGCCAGCACGCAGCCGGCGGTCAGCCCGCCGCCGCCCGTGCAGATGGCGACCGCATCGGGAACCAGGCCAAGGGCCGCGGCATCCTCGATCAATTCGAGCGCGACGGTGCCCTGGCCGGCGATGACGTGCGCATGGTCGAAGGGCGGGATGATGGTCGCGCCGCGCTCGGCGGCGAGCGTCTCGGCCAGGGCGTCGCGATCCACGCCATGGCGGTCATAGGCGATGATCTCGGCCCCCCAGCGCCGCGTCGCCGCGACCTTGATGGCCGGCGCATCGGTCGGCATGGCGACAGTCGCCTTCATGCCCAGCATGTGTGCCGCGGCCGCGCAGGCCTGGCCGTGATTGCCCGAGGAATGCGTGACGATGCCACCGCGCCGCGCCGCGGCGTCCAGCAGCAGCGCGGCATTGGTGGCGCCGCGTAGCTTGAAGGACCCGGTGCGCTGCAGCGGTTCGGGCTTCACGAGCACGGTGGCGCCGGCGATCTCGTCGAGCAGGCGATGGCGCAGCAGCGGGGTTCGCAGGATGCGCCCGGCCAGCCGGTCGGCCGCCGCGCGGACGTCGTCGAAGGTCGGCAGGACATCGCTCATGCGGGGGCACTCCGTGCAAATCGCAGCGGGTCGCACAGCGGTACCGCGGCGGCGAGCGCACCGGGGTCGCGCCCGTCGACCAACGCGGCGAGCAGCGCACCGGCGGCCGGGGCGGTCTGCATGCCGTAGCCACCTTGGCCGACCATCCAGAAAAAGCCGCGCTCGGTGCCTTCCCCGACAGCGAGTCCGCGGTCCGGGGTGAAGGTGCGCAGCCCCGCCCAGCGATGCTCGATGCGCGCGACCGGGATGTCGAGCGCCTGCTGCATGCGATCGATCGCGACCGCCACGTCGAATTCGTCGGGTTGCGCGTCGCAGGGGTCGCTGTCGGTCTCGTCGGCGGGGCTGACCATCAGCTTGCGCCGCGCCTCGGCGCGCACGTACCAGCCATGGTCGGCATCGCCGAGCAGCGGCCAGTCGGCGCAGTCGTACGTCCCAGGATCGATGATGCAGGCAGTTCGTCGCTTGGGTTGCAGGCCGATGGGTTCGAGGCCGGCGATACGCGCCACCTCGTCGCCCCAGGCCCCGGCGGCGTTGACGATGACCGGCGCCGTGAAGACCGCGCCGGTCGCGGTCTCGGCGTGCCAGACGCCGGCCTCGCGCCAGAGGCGCCCGGCCCGTGCGCGCAGTTCGAGCACCCCGCCGGACGACCGCGCCTGGCGCAGGAAGCCCTGGTGCAGCGCGGCGACATCGATGTCGAAGCAGTCGCATTCGATCGCCGCCATGGCCGCGTAGCCGGGGCGCAGGGCGGGGACCATCGCCTGCACCTCCGCCAGCGGGATCTCCTGCATGTCGTCGCCCTCGGCGACCATGGCGCGCAGCTGGTCCACCTGGTCGGGCGGTGCGAGGTGCACGACCGGGCGCGCGTGCATCAGCGGTGCCTCGGCGAAGCCCGGCGGCGGCGCTTCGAAGAAGCCGCGCGACGCGGCTGTGAAGATTCGTGCATCCGCGCTGCCGTAGTTGCGGATCCAGATCGCCGCCGATCGCCCGGTGGCATGGTAGCCAGCACTTTCCTCGGCTTCCAGAAGTGCGACGCGGCGGGTGGCGGAGAGGTGCGCGGCGGCGGTGGCGCCGGCGATTCCGGCGCCGATGACGATGGCATCGAAGGCGTGGTGGTCCATGCCCGCAAGCCTGCGCCGCGGTCGTGTAACCGGCAAGCCGGGCGGCTTACGGATCGTAAGGTGGTTGCCATGCGTGTTTGTCCCTGACTAACCTGCTGGTTACCGACAAGCGGGCCCGTCACCGAGGCCCGCCCCCGGGTAGGAACGAAAGGGAAAGCATGTCCAGGAACGGGATCACCCGGCGCCATGTGATGCGCAACGGGGCTGGTGTAGTTGCGGCGGGCGTGCTCGGCGCACCGATGGTGCATGCGCAGGGCACGAGCGGCACGATCCGCTGCGGCTTCTGGGACCACTGGGTGCCGGCCGGCAACGGCGCCTTGCGCGAGCTGTGTGCCGAATGGGGCATGCGCAACCGGGTCGAAGTGAACATCGACTTCATCACCTCGGTCGGCAACCAGAACCTGCTCACCATCGCGGCGCAGGCGCAGAGCCGGTCGGGCCACGACCTGCTGTCCTTCCCGACCTGGGAGCCGGCCGCCAAGGCTGAGCTGCTGGAGCCGGTGGACGACGTGATGGGCCGCCTGGTCCAGAAATACGGTGCGATCACGCCCGCGGCCGAATACCTCGGCAAGATCGGCGGCAAATGGGTGGCGATCCCGGCGGTGTCGGGCACGCAGATGAAGCCCGCCTGCGTGCGCTTCGACCTGATGCAGCAGCATGCCGGCATCGACATCCGCGCCATGTGGCCGGCCGAGAACCG
>LNEW01000192.1 GCA_001464375.1 Rhodospirillales bacterium Ga0074136
GCGCTTCTCGTCCTCGGACATGACCAGCGACCGGCGCTCGGCGCCCATCATCACCTTGTCCTTGGCGGCCTCGAACTCGGCCATGCCCACGGTGCGCCTGCCGGTGCGCGCGGCAAGCAGCGCGCCCTCGTTCACCAGGTTCGCGAGGTCCGCACCGGAGAAGCCCGGCGTGCCACGCGCGATTACCTTGGGATCGACGTCCGACGCCAGCGGCACCTTGCGCATGTGCACGCGCAGGATCTTTTCGCGCCCGTTCACGTCCGGGTTCGGCACGACCACCTGGCGGTCGAAGCGGCCCGGCCGCAGCAGCGCGGGGTCGAGCACGTCCGGCCGGTTGGTGGCCGCGATGATGATGACGCCCTCGTTGGATTCGAAGCCGTCCATCTCGACCAGCATCTGGTTGAGCGTCTGCTCGCGTTCATCGTTGCCGCCACCCAGGCCCGCGCCGCGATGCCGGCCGACCGCATCGATTTCATCGATGAAGATGATGCAGGGCGCGTTCTTCTTGCCCTGTTCGAACATGTCGCGCACGCGCGACGCGCCCACACCCACGAACATCTCGACGAAATCCGAACCGGAAATCGTGAAGAACGGCACATTGGCTTCACCCGCGACCGACCGCGCGAGCAGCGTCTTGCCGGTGCCCGGCGGGCCGACCAGCAGCACGCCCTTCGGGATCTTGCCGCCCAGGCGCTGGAACTTCTGCGGGTCGCGCAGGAAGTCCACGATCTCCTCGAGTTCGGCCTTGGCTTCCTCGATGCCGGCGACGTCCTCGAAGGTGATGCGGCCCTGCTTCTCGGTCAGCAGCTTGGCCTTGGACTTGCCGAAGCCCATGGCGCGCCCGCCGCCGCCCTGCATCTGGCGCATGAAGAAGATCCAGACGCCGATCAGCAGCAGCATCGGGAACCACGACATCAGGTAGTGCAGCAGCGGGTTGACGTCGCTTTCCTCGGGCCGCGCGACCACGCGCACGTTCTTCTCGGTCAGGCGCGACACCAGCGCGGGGTCTTCCGGGGTATAGGTCTGGAAGGTGCGCCCGTCGGTCAGGGTGCCGGTCAGCGTGCGGCCCTGGATCGAGACCTCGCGCACCTGGCCCGAATTCACCTCGTTCAGGAAATCCGAATACGCCACCTGCGTCGCACCCGCCCGTCCACCGCCCGCGGGCTGGAACAGGTTGAACAGCGCCACAAGCAGCAGGGCGACGATCACCCAGAGCGCGAGATTCCGGCCGAAATTATTCACGTGCGGTTGTCCGTCTCCGTGCCGGCGGGAAGGTCTCCCGCGGCGTTGGCACTACACATAAGGTCGGGTTGACCACCCTTGAATGGCCGCGCCGAAAACTCCCTGCCCATACCGGGCGCGAACAGGGTCGCGAAGGGCCGGCAGGCCTCCGGCGAAGGATAGTCCAGCATTGGCACGGCGGCCAGGGCGCCGTGCGGGTCGCGGATGGCGGGCAGCGCGCGCAGCACCGCCGAAGGCAGCGCGGACCGCCCCCGCAGCCCCGGCGCGCCATGCCCCAGCGCCCCCAGCACCCAGCCCGCGCGGCCCTCGCCCACCAGGCGGAAGCGCCGGTCCCAAAGCGCGCCGGCCTGTGCCGGGACCGGCGGCGCCAGCCCGCCGGGGTCGCGCGCCAACAGCCATCGCCCTGCCACGGCCGGCCGCAGCCAGGCCCCGGCGAGGGTGCCATGCCCGCCCACCAACAATGCTGCAGCCCGTTCCACAGACGGCGCCAACCCGCCGCCACCGACCAATCGTACAAGGACCGCCAGCGCCGCCGCCGCCACGGCATCCCGGCCCAAGGCGCCGGGCTCGATCCAGGCGAAGCCCTCCGGCCGGATCTCCGCCGCTGCGGCCAGGCGCAGCGCCAGCGCCGTCTCGTCCCGCGCGCGCCGCAGGCCGAAGGCCGTGGCAGCGGCCGCCAGCGCAGCAACGCCCACCCCCTCCCCGCCCGGATCGGCCAACGCGCGACGCAATCGCACACGGGCAAAGCGCGGGTCCTCGTTGCTCGGGTCGCGCACCGGCACCAGGCCGACCGAGGCGACCACTGCTTCCAGCGCCGCCGGAACGACACCCAAGAGCGGCCGCAGCACCAGCACCGCGCCGCCGTCGCGCGCCGCCGCCATGCCGGCCAGCCCCGCCGGCCCGCTGCCGCGCAGCGCCCGGAACAGCAAGGTCTCGGCCTGGTCGGCGCGATGCTGGCCGAGCAGCAGCCAGGCCCGCCCATCCGCCGCCGCCGCCGCGCCGAGTGTCGCCATCCGCGCCGACCGCGCCCGCGCCTGCAGCCCCGGCCCGCCTGCCAGCCCAAGCGGCAGCACGCGCGCGGCGATGCCGCGGCTGGCCAGCAGCGCGGCCACGCCAGCGGCCTCGGCGCCGCTTTCCGCCCGCAGCCCGTGGTCGGCAACCAGCGCCAGGACACTGCCGCCGCGCGCGCGCGCCCAGGCATCGGCCAGCAGCGCCAGCGCCAGGCTGTGCGGCCCGCCCGACACGCCGGCCGCCAGCCGCGGCGCCGCGCCGAAGGGCCCGAGCGGGGCCATCAGCGCGGCGAAAGCCTCGTTGGTCAGGCCCGCCCTATCCCCATGATGGGGTCACCGGCACTGCGCCCGCCGGCGCGCATCCGCCACACGCGTCGCCACCGGCGGCGCCAGGCGGGTGTATTCGGAGCTGAGCTGTTCCAGCGTGTCGCAGGCCTCGCGCCGCGCCCCGAAGCCGATGAAGGCGTTCGACAGCCCAAGCAGCGCCTCCGGCGCCCGGCCGGACTGGCGGTTGCGGCGATAGGCCTCGTCGAAGGCCAGCGCGGCGTTCTGGAACTGCCGGCGGCCCAGCAGCGCCTCGCCCAGCAGCAGGCTGGCATCCTGCGCGCGCGGGCCGGGGCGCCCGCCGATCACCTCGCGCGCGGCGGCCTCGGCGGTCGGGAAGTCCCCGCGCGCCAGCGCCGCCTGGCCATCGGCCAGCGCGCGTTCAGCGGTTCGCGGGCCGGCCGGGGGCGGCGGGCTGCCCGGTTCGGCCTGCCGGGGCGGGACGCTGAACGGGGCCGGCGCCTGGGCGGGCGGCGGCCCCTGCGGAGGGCGCGCGGCGCCTGGGCGGCCGCCCCCTTCCAATTGCTGGAGACGGAAATCCATGTCGCCGCGCAGCTTCTCGACATCCTCGGCGAGGCGCCGGTTGGCGTTCTCGGCCACGTCGAGCTGGCCACGCTGGCGGCGCACGATCTCCTCGAGCTCGGCGACGCGGGCGAGCAGCCCCTGCACCGTCTCGGGCGGCGCGCCGCCGCCGCGCGGGGCCGGGGCCGCCACGCCGCCACCGCGGCGCACGGCATCGAGGTCGCGCCGCAGTTCCAGGATCTGGTTCTGCAGGGCGATGCCCTCGCGACTGTCCATCTGCGCCAGCGCGGGCGGCGCGACGATCAGCGGCAGGGCGGCAAGGGCGGCGATCAGCGTGGTGCGTGCGGCCATGGCAAAGCGGCCCGGCTATCCGCCGGGCCGTCCCTTACTGAACGGCGGTGACGGCGCGGCGGTTCTGCGCCCAGGACGCTTCATCCGAACCCAGCGCCGACGGACGGTCCTTGCCGTAGGAGATGGTCTGGATGCGCGCACCGTTCACGCCGCCGGCGACGAGCACGTCGCGCGCCGCATTGGCGCGGCGCTGGCCGAGCGCCAGGTTGAATTCGCGCGTGCCGCGTTCGTCGGTATGGCCTTCGACCTGCACCCGGACATCCGGGAAGCGGCCCATCCAGCCGGCCTGGCGGTCGAGCACCGGGCGCTGGTCGGCCTGGATGGTCGAACTGTTGAAAGCGAACAGGACGCGGTCGCCGACATTGGCCACCAGGTCCTCCTGGCTGCCGGGGCGCACGGTGCCGCCGGCGCCGGTCGCGGCCGCGTTCTGGTCGGTGTTGGAGCAGGCGGCGAGCAGCGCGAGGGCAGCCACGGCGCCCAGCATGCGGGTCTTCATCGGGGGGTCTCCTGGTACGTGAATGGATTGACGGGGGGCAAAGCACCCGCGGCCGGCCGGGTCAAGGATTCCGGCCGGTTGGTGGTGCCCCGGTCCGACCTTGGCCGCCGCGGCAGGCGCCTGCGCGACACCGGGGGCGGGCGCCTGGGTCATGACAGCAGCGGGGACCAGGCGGGGTCGGTGGCGTCGGTCGGCGTGGGCACCGGGCGTTCGTTGAAGCCGGCGATGTCGATCGACGCGATGCGCGCGGAATAGCCACCGCCGCGGGAATCCGTGGCCCGGCTCTCGCGGTAGAACATCAGCACGCGGCCATTCGGCGCGAAGGTCGGGCCTTCCATCGCCCAGCCCTCCGACAGGATGCGTTCGCCCGAGCCATCCGGGCGCATCACGCCGATGGCGAAGCCGCCGCCACCGAAGCGCGTGAAGGCGATCAGGTCGCCCCGCGGCGACCAGACCGGCGTGGCATAGCGCCCGCGCCCGAAGGATATGCGCCGCACCCCGCCGCCGCCGGCATCCATCACATACAGCTGCTGGTCGCCGCCACGGTCGGAATTGAACACGATCTGGTTGCCATCCGGCGAGAAGCAGGGCGACACATCGAGCCCGCCCCCGCTGGTCAGTTGCCGTTCGCGCCCGGACGCGAGGTCCACCACGAAGATATTGGCATCGCCCCCGCGCGAGGAGGACAGCACGACCGAGCGCCCATCGGGCGCGAAGCGCGGCGACAGCGTCATGCCCGGGAAGTTCCCCAGCACCTGCTGGCGGCCCGAGCCGATGTCGAACAGCACGACGCGCGGCTGCCCGCGCTCCTGGTAGGACATGAAGGCGATGCGCTCGGCCGAGGGATGGAAGCGCGGCGACAGCGCGCCGAAGCGGCCATCGGTCAGGAAGCGGTGGTTCTCGCCATCCTGGTCCATGATCGCGAGGCGGCGCGTGCGGCGGTCGCGCGGGCCGGTCTCGCTGACATAGACCACGCGGGTGTCGAAATAGCCCTTCTCGCCCAGCAGGCGTTCGTAGATCACGTCGCTGATGAGGTGCGCGATGCGCCGCCAGTTCGCCGCCGGGGCGGTGAAGGCGGTGCCCTGCAACTGCGCTTCGGGCAGCACGTCCCACAGGCGGAATTCGACGCGCAGCTGGCCGCCCTGCTCCACCACGCGCCCGGTCACCAGCGCCTGCGTGCCGATCACGCGCCAGTCCTGGAAACGCGGGGTCTGCGCGGCGGATTCCGGCGTCTGGATGAAGGCCTGCCGGTCGATCGGGCGGAACAGGCCGGAATTGCGCAGGTTGGCCTGGATCACGCGGGCGATGTCGCGACCCACGCGCGCGGCATCGCCGCCGCCGGCCAGGTCCGGGATCGCGACCGGGATCGGATCGGTGCGCGCGCGGGTGATGTCGATGACCGCGCCCTGCGTCGCGGGCGCCTGGGCCAGTGCCGGCAGCGGCGTGGCGAAGATGCCCGGCGCCACCAGTCCGGCACCGGCGCCGATCAGCACGCGGCGGCGTGTCGGCGCAAAGGGGGTGGCAGGGTTCATCGCACGAGGCCCCTCGGGTTGAAGCGGAAGACGGATGCCATGACGGTCCCGTACTTGTTGGGTGGCACGCGCAGTGGGTTGCACTGCGGCGACATAAGCGCGCGGCGCGCCGATTCGAAGACCGAACGCGCCCGTGGGTCCGATGGAACGGCCGAGGAGGGCACAACGTTGCGCACGTTTCCCTGTCCATCGAGCACGACGCGCAGTTCGACCACGATCGTATCGAGGCCGAGCATGCCGCGATCGACGTTCCAGCATTCGGCGATCTGCTCGGCCAGGCCGCGGATCTCGCCCTGGGTCAGCGCGGCGCTGCCCTGCGGCGATCCGCCGCCCTGCTGCGGCGCGCCGGACGGGTTGGGCCGCGCGGTCGGCGGGCGGTCCTGCTGCTGGGCCGTGCGGAGGCGTTCCAGCGTGTTCTGCACCGACGTGCTGCGCTCCTGCGGGCGCGCCACCGGCGGTGTCTGGCCGGTGCCGGCCTGCTGCGAGGGTTCGGGCGGCGGCGGCACCGGGGTGGGCGGCAGCGGCAGCGGGTCCTGGCGCTGCGGCGCGGCCTGCTGTTGAGGTTGCGGCGGCGGCGGCGTGGGCGGCGTGGGGATCGGCTGCGTGACGCGCGGCGCGGGCACCGGGTCGGGGCTGGGCGCCGGCGCGGGGGCGGGTGGCGTCGGCTGTGCCTGGTTGGGCGTGGGCGGCGATGGCGTGGGTGCGGGCGCCGGCGGCGGCGGCGGTGGCGGCGGCGGTGGTTCGGGCGGCGTATTGCGCGGCGGGGTCGGCGCCGGGGGCTCCGGCGTCGGCGGGGTCGGCGCGGGTTCGGGTGCCGGCGGCGCGGGCACCGGGCGCGGCAGGTCGCCCTGCGCCATCAGCGGCGGGCCGGGTGCCACCAGTTCCACCGCGATGCCCTGCTCCTCGGGCTCGGGGATCGGGCGCGCGAGGACGAACAGCGCGCCGACCACCAGGATGGTCGCGTGCAGCCCCGCCGAGACCAGGCCCCAGCGGTTCAGGTCCATGCCTGCGGGCGAGGATGGCCGGCCCATCCTTCCGCTCCCCGGCCTCAGCCGCGCGGCTGTCCGGCCGGGCGGGCGGGCGGCGCGGCAGGGCGGGCAGGCGTTGCGGCGGGTGCGCCGGAGGGTTGTTCGGCCAGCAGCGCCACGCGCGTGAAGCCGGCGCCGGCGATGGTGCCCATCACCTCCATGACGCGGCCATAGGCGATGGCGCGGTCGCCGCGCACGAAGATGCGCCGTTCCGGCGCCCCCTGCGGCTGGCTGCGCATGATGGCCTGCAGCTGAGTCACCAGGTTTTCCATCGGCACCTCGGTCTCCTGGAGGAAGATGCGGCCCTGCGGGTCGACGGTGATGGTGAGGGGCTCGGTCTCCTGGTTGAGCGGGCTGGCGGCCGTGCGCGGCAGGTCCACCGGCACGCCGACCGTCATCAGCGGCGCCGCCACCATGAAGATGATCAGCAGCACCAGCATGACGTCGACGAACGGCGTCACGTTGATTTCCGCCATCGGGCGGTAGCGCGAGCGACGGTCGCGCCCGTTGTTCATCAGGGACCCGGCCATGGCGGCTATTCCGCCGCCGAGGCGGCCGGCGCCGCGCTGTCATTGGCCGCCACTTCGGTCTGGCGCGACAGGATGGCGGCGAATTCGGTGGCGAAGGATTCCATCCGCGCGGCGAAGCGCGCGAGGTCGGTGTTCAGCTTGTTGTAGGCCAGCACCGCCGGGATGGCGGCCACCAGGCCGATCGCGGTGGCGAACAGCGCCTCGGCGATGCCCGGCGCGACCACCGCGAGGTTGGTGTTCTGCATGCCGGCGATGGCGGCAAACGAATTCATGATGCCCCAGACCGTGCCGAACAGGCCGATGAAGGGCGCGACCGACCCGACGGAGGCCAGGAACACCATCCAGCGTTCGAGCCGTTCCATCTCGCGCCCGATGGTCACGGTCATGGCGCGTTCGACGCGTTCTTTGGCGCCGCCCATGATGCTGCCGGCACCCGCGGAGCGCCGCCATTCGCGCATCGCCGCGCCGAACACCGCGGCCAGGGGGTGGGACGGTTCCTCCCCTTCGCGCGCATACAGGTCGTCGAGGCTGCCGCCGGACCAGAAGCGGTCCTCGAAGGCATCGGCGGCGCGGTTGGCGCGGCGGATCGAGGTGACCTTGTCGAACACGATGGCCCAGACCCAGACGCTGGCAATCAGCAGCCCGATCATCACGCCCTTCACGACCCAGTCGGCCTGAAGGAACAGCCCCCAGAGCGAAAGATCGTGCGCCGCCTGTCCGAGCGCCTGAGCGGTCACGTTGCCGTTCACGCCGTGTCTCCTTCCTGGCCTCGCGAGGCCTGTGCACCACCGCCCCGGGTCAGCCCGGCACGACGAGTCCCCTCAGCACCGACCGCCAGGGTTCCGGCAGCGGCACGGGCTTCAGGCTGTCCCGCCCCACGCAGACCAGGCCGACCTTGAGGCCGGCCAGCCTTTCCGGAGCCCCTTCGGCGGCCCGGACCACCTGGCCGAGCACCACCTGCGCGCCCGTGACGCGCAGTACCGAGGTCTCCACCACGACCGAATCATCGAGGCGGGCTGGCCGCCAGTACTCCACTTCGACGCGCCGCACCACCAGCAACGCATTGTGACGTTCCATCATAAATTGGTGCGGCAAGTCCATGGCACGCAAGGATTCAGTTCGCGCCCGTTCCGCCCAATGCAGATATCGGGCGTGATACGCCATCCCGCCGGCGTCGGTATCCTCGAAATACACGCGCAGGTGGTATCTATGCGGTGCATTTTCCTTATTTGGTTCGGAACCGGTCACGGATCAGTGTCCCGCAACAGGTCCAGCTGCGCCGCCATGCCCGCCGGCGGCGCCAGGCCGAGGTGCCGCCAGCCGGCCTCACCCAGCATCCGCCCGCGCGGCGTGCGCAGCACCAGGCCTTCCTGGATCAGGAAGGGCTCGACCACTTCCTCGAGCGTGTCGCGCCCTTCGGCCAGGGCGGCCGCCAGAGTCTCGATGCCGACCGGCCCGCCGCCATGGTGTTCGGCGATACGCCGCAGATAGCGCCGGTCCATCGCATCGAGGCCGAGCGCATCGACTTCGAGCCGCAGCAGCGCACCATCCACCATCGCGCGATCGGCGGCGGTGTTGCCCACCAGCGCGAAGTCCCGCACGCGGCGCAGCAGGCGGCCGGCAATGCGCGGCGTGCCGCGGGATCGCTTGGCGATCTCCAGCGCGCCATCATCCGACAGCGCGAAGTTCAATTTGCGCGCGCCCCGGCTGACGATGCCGTGCAATTCCGCCGCCGTGTAGAACACCAGCCGCAGCGGAATGCCGAAGCGGTCGCGCAGAGGCGTCGCGAGCAACCCCGCACGCGTGGTGGCGCCGATCAGCGTGAAGGGCGGAATGTCGATGCGCACGGTGCGCGCCGCCGGCCCTTCGCCGATGATGAGGTCCAGGCAGAAATCCTCCATCGCGGGATAGAGCGTCTCCTCGATGGCCGGCTGCAGGCGATGGATCTCATCGACGAACAGCACGTCGCGCGGCTGCAGGTTGGTCAGGATGGCCGCGAGGTCGCCCGAACGCTGCAGCACCGGCCCCGATGTCGCGCGGAATCCCACGCCCAGCTCGCGCGCGACGATCTGCGCCAGCGTGGTCTTGCCCAGGCCAGGCGGGCCATGGAACAGCACATGGTCCATCGGTTCGCCGCGCGCACGCGCCGCGGCGATGAACACGCCGAGATTCTCGCGCAGCGACGGCTGACCGGTGAAGTCGCCCAGCGATTGCGGGCGGAGCGCATGCTCGCCGTAGTCGTCGTCCTGCTGTTCCGGGTCGGTGATGCGCTCGGCGTTCGTCCCGCCAGGGGCGGGCCCGCTGCTCATCTCGCCATCTCCTTCAGGCCGTCGCGGATCAGGGCATCGAGCGTCGCCCCCTCACCGAGGCGCTTCGCCGCCCGCGCAATCGCCGCCGCCGCCTGCGGCTGCTTCCAGCCGAGGTTGACCAGCGCCGACACCGCATCCGACTCCGCGCCCGCCTCGGGCAGCGCAGCCGCCAGCGCACCCTCGCCATCGGCCTCCGGCGTCGCACGACCGACCGCCCATTTCTGCATCGCCGGTTCATCGACGATGCGGTTGGCGGTGGCCGCCCCCAGCCCCTTCACCTCCGACAGCCGCTTGCGTTCCTTCGCCGCGATCGCCCGCGCCAACCCATCGGGACTGAGCGAGGACAACACGATCAGCGCCTTCTGCGGACCCACCGTCTTGACCTCGATCAGCGCACGGAACGCCTCGCGCTCCGCCGCATCGGCAAAGCCATACAGCGTGATGGCATCCTGGCTGACCCGCGTCTCCACCAGCAGCCGCTGCACGCCATCGCGCCCCGTCAGCGCATCGAGCGTCTTGCGCGAACACGACAACAGGTAGCCGACGCCATTCACGTCGAACACGCACCCGCCCTCATGCGTGGCCTCCACGCGGCCCTTCAGCGCGGCGATCATGGGGCGCGCGCTCCGGCGGAGGGGGCTTTGCCCCCTCCGGACCTCCCCCACCAAGGGCTTAAGGCCCTTGGAACCCCCGACTTTAATCGGGGAATTCGGGGAGGGGCATCGTCGGTGGCACCAACGCGAAGGGTACGCCATGCCCCTCCCCGAATTCCCCGATCAGGTATTGGTGTCCAGAGGCCCTTGGGCCTTTGGAGGGTGGGGTCCGGGGAGGGCAGAGCCCTCCCCGCCGCGCGACCGCGCCCCATCATGCCGGCTGATAGCCGCGCGCGAGTGTCGCGCGCGACTGCCGGTGATGCGCGTGGCAGATCGCCACGGCGAGGGCGTCGGCGGCGTCCGCGCGCTTGAACGTCACGCCGGGCAGCAGGTGGCGCACCATGGCCTGGACCTGTTCCTTGGCGGCGTGGCCGTTGCCGACCACGGCGCGTTTCACTTCCATCGCGCCGTATTGCGCGACCGCCAGGCCCGCCAGCGCGGGGGCGAGGACCACGACGCCGCGGGCCTGGCCGAGCTTGAGCGCGGAATCCGGATTGCGCGCCACATAGGTGTTCTCGACCGCGGCTTCCTCGGGCACGTGCAGGTCGATCACGGCGGCCAGGCCGCGATGCAGCGCGAGCAGCCGGTCGGGCAGGTCCTCGGCTGGGGTTGTGGAGATCACGCCCTCGGCCAGGAAGCGCAGGCGGAAGCCGTCGTGCTCGATCAGCCCCCAGCCGGTGTGCTGGAGGCCGGGGTCGAGGCCGAGGATGCGAATCGGGCGGCGCGCCATGGGGCGCCGTTCTAGCAGACCCGGCCCGGGGCTGCCGCCTCAGGCCGCCGAAAGCCGCGCCGCGGCCGCTTCGTCCACCTCGAAATTCGCATAGACGGTCTGCACGTCGTCATGCTCGTCCAACGCATCGACCAGTTTCAGCACCTCGCGCGCGCGGTCCTCATCGAGATCGATGGTGGTGGACGGCCACCATTCCAGCTTCGCGACTTCAGCCTGCGCGAAGGCCGCTTCCAGCGCGTCGCGCACCGTCGCGAAATCCTCGACCGAACACGACACCTCGTGGCCGTCCTCGTCGGATTCCACGTCGTCGGCACCTGCCTCGATCGCCGCCTCCAGCATGGCGTCGGCGGACGCCACCCCCGGCTTGAAGCGCAGCACGCCCTTGCGCTCGAACTGGAACGCGACCGAGTTCGTCTCGCCCAGCGCGCCGCCGTTCTTGGCGAACATTGACCGCAGATCCCCGCCGGTGCGGTTGCGGTTGTCGGTCAGCGCCTCGACGATGATGGCGATGCCGTGTGGGCCGTAGCCCTCGTACCGCACCTCCTCGTAGCCCTCGCCCTGGCCGGCCTCGCTCGCGCGCTTGATGGCGCGGTCGATGGTGTCGCGCGTCATGTTCGCCACCAGCGCCGCCTTCACGGCGGCGCGCAGGCGCGGGTTCATCGCCGGGTCGGGCAGCCCCTGCTTGGCCGAAACGCTGATCTCGCGGATCAGCTTGCTGAAGGCCTGGGCGCGCTTGGCCCCCTGGGCGGCCTTGCGGTGCATGACGTTCTTGGCGTGCGAATGGCCGGCCATGGCCGTCTCTCTCTCGAAATTCCGGGGTATGACCGGGGCTTCTACGCGGCGCGCCCGGCCGCCGGCAAGCATGGGCTGGCAAACCGCCCCCGGGCCGGGCCAGACTGCCGCCATGGACATCCACGCCCCCGCCGACCCCTTCGCCGTCACCACCGAGGCACAGCTGCGCGCGGTCTATGACCAGCCGCT
>LNEW01000193.1 GCA_001464375.1 Rhodospirillales bacterium Ga0074136
CCAGCGAGGACTGCACGGAAAACGCGCTGCGGTATCCGGAATCGACGCGTTCCACCTCGCGCGCCATCAGCCCGTAGGAGACGTAGCCGACGCCGGCGCAGCCATGGCTGTCCAGGGTCGCGCCCAGGAAGCCCATCTCGCCGAACTCGTTCATGATCTCGCGGTGAAAGTGCTCGCGCCGGAAGGCATCCTGCACGCGCGGCTGCAGCTTCTCCTGGCAGAAGGCGCGCGCCGCGTCGCGGATCATGCGCTCGTCCTCGGTGAGGACATCCTCGAGCAGCAACGGATCGTCCCACACGAACTGCGCACGGGTGGCGGCGGGCTTGGTGACGACGTTCATGGCTATGTCCTCCGGCATCCGGCCGGCAGGGTGCGCCCCCGTCCGGCCCTCGGTCCATCACGAAAGCCGGGCGCGCTGGCCCGGCCAGGCGTCAGGCGGCCTCGGTCTCCGGCGTCGCCTCGGGTGCCGAGGGGCGCGGGCGGGGCAGCGGGATGGTCATGAAGGCCGGCACCGCGTCGCCGAAGCCCTTGACCGACGGGCCGAGGTCCTCGGGGCGGTGGCGGCGTTCGCCGCGCGGATCGGGGTTCACGCTCGGCGCGGGCGGGTTCGGCGGTCTCGCGCTCGATCCGCGCACTGCGGTCGCTGCTGCGCTCGCGGCGCGGCGTGGCCTCGGCGGCTTCGGCGCGGGGGGAGCGGTCGGCGCGCGGCGCGCGTTCGCGGCGCGCGCGCGGTGCCTCGGCGGCGTCCTCGGTCGCGTCGCGCGGCGGCGGCGCTTCGGCGTCGCGCGGCGGGCGCGCTTCGCTGTCGCGCGGGGCGCGCGGCGTGCGTTCGCGTGCCGGACCCTCGCGGCGCGGGGCGGCGTCACGCCGGGCACCGTCGCGTGTGCCGCGGCCCTTGGCGGCCGGGGCGCCACGCCCGCGGCCGCGGCCGCGCGGGGCGCGCATCGCTTCGTCGATCTCCTCGTCCGAGACGGTGTCGAGGCCCTCGACCACCATGCGCGGAATGGGCTTGCCGGTCAGTTTCTCGATCGCGACCACGTTGCGGGCGTCGTCGGCGGTGGCGATGGTATAGGCATGGCCTTCGCGGCCCGCGCGGCCGGTGCGGCCGATGCGGTGCACGTAGTCCTCGTCGCGGAACGGCACGTCGAAGTTGAACACGTGCGACAGGCCGCCGATGTCGATGCCGCGCGCCGCGACGTCACTGCACACCAGCAGCTGCAATTCATTGGCCTTGAAGGCGTTCAGCGTGGCGAAGCGGGTCGACTGGTCCATGTCGCCATGCAGGGCGCCGACGCTGAAGCCGTGCTTCTTCAGCGACTTGTACAGGATGTCGACTTCGATCTTCCGGTTGCAGAAGATCAGCGCGTTCTGCACCTGCTCGACGCGGATCATGCGCCGCAGCGCCTCGCGCTTGTCGTGCGGCTGCACATAGACCACGCCGGCGGTGATGGTGGTGGCCACCGAAGCGGGCGCGGAGACCGCGATCTCCTTCGGGTTCGACAGGAAGGCATCGGCCAGGCGGCGGATCTCGGGCGCCATGGTGGCGCTGAAGAACAGCGTCTGACGGATCTTGGGCAGCATGCTGACGATGCGCTCGACATCGGGGATGAACCCCATGTCCAGCATGCGGTCGGCCTCGTCGATCACCAGCAGCTTGCAGTCCGCCATCAGGATGCGGCCGCGGTCGAACAGGTCGAGCAGCCGGCCCGGCGTGGCGATCAGCACGTCCACGCCCTTCTCGAGCACGTCGCGCTGGTCGTTCATGCTCTCGCCGCCGATCAGCAGGGCGTGGTTGAGCTTGAGGTGCTTGCCGTATTTCTCGAAATTCTCGGCGACCTGCAGCGCCAGTTCGCGCGTGGGTTCCAGGATCAGGCTGCGCGGCATGCGTGCCTTGGCGCGCGACCCGGTCAGGATATCCAGCATGGGCAGCACGAAGGATGCGGTCTTGCCGGTGCCGGTCTGCGCGCAGCCCAGCACGTCCCGGTTCATCAGGACATACGGGATGGCCTGTTCCTGGATCGGCGTGGGGTGGATGTAGCCGGATTCCGTGACGGAGCGCAGCAGCTCGTCGGACAGGCCGAGGTCGGCGAAGGTGGTCCGCGCCGGCGCCTCCTCCTCCTCCTCGGAATAGTCCGGGACGTCGTCCTCGTCGTCGGCGTCGTGGGGCGGCGGCGCCTCGGTCTCGGCCGCGGCCATCGGCGCAGCCTCGGCGATCATCGGCTCGGGGGGCGTCTCCGGCTGAGCCGGGGCATCGGTCGCGTCAGCGGCCGCAACAGGAAGGTCGTTCAATTTGCTCGATTCCATGGCCCGGCCAGGCGGGCCGCCAGAGGGGTTTGCGGTGGGTGGCCGAGCCCCGGCAGGGCGCGCATCCGGGGCCGGCGGTCCGGCCCGCCAATCCACGAGCGCCGCGGATATGCGCCGGTTCGGCACGAAGATCAAGGTTTTCCCCCGGCCGGGATGCATCCCCCGGCATCCGCGTGCCGAAGCCTTCGCCGCGCGACCCTGCGTGGACGCTGCCGGAGCGCGGCGGTAAAGCCCCGGCATGACGCATGCGCCCGCCCTGCTCCTGCTGCCCGGCCTGCTGTGCGATGCGCGGCTGTGGCGCGACCAGCTGGCGGCGCTGGCGCCGTTGGCGCGCCCGGTGGTCGCGGACCTCACGCTGGATGACGGGGCCGAGGCGATGGCGGCCCGTGCGCTCGCGGCCATCGATGGGCCCTTCGCGCTCGCCGGGCTGTCGATGGGCGGTTATGTGGCGTTCGAGATTTTGCGCGTCGCGCCGGGGCGCGTGACGCGGCTGGCGCTGCTCGACACCTCGGCGCGGCCGGATACGCCGGAGCAGACGCGGCGGCGGCGCGGGCTGATCTCGCTGTCGCGTTCCGGGCAGTTCCGGGGGGTCACGCCGCGGCTGCTGCCGCAGCTGATCCATCCATCACGCCTCGAAACCCCGCTCGCGGCCGAGGTCATGGCGATGGCCGAGCGCGTCGGGCAGGAGGCCTTCCTGCGCCAGCAGGCGGCCATCATGCACCGGCCGGATTCGCGGCCGGACCTGGCGCGCATCGCCGTGCCCACGCTGGTCGGCGTGGGTGCGGATGACGCGCTGACGCCCCCGCATTTGGCCGAGGAGATGGCGGCGATGATCCCCGGGGCGCGGCTGCGACGCTTCGCCGATGCCGGGCACCTGCCGACCATGGAGGTGCCCGAGGCGGTGAACGCGGCGCTGGCCGCCTGGCTGGTGGCCTGACCGCGCGCAGGGACTGCCTGAAAAGCCGGCCACGGCCCGCTCCCACCCGGTTGTCCAGCCCGGCGCCGGGCTTCGGAACGCGCCTCAGGGCGCGTCCCCGAACGGTTCCTAGGCCGCCACTGCCGCACGCGGCAGCAGCGACACCAGGTGCCGCGCCACCGCCAGCGGCGCCGAGAGACCGGCGCGGCGCTCCGCCTCCGGGTTGTAGTTCGTGTTGGTGTTGACGTCGTAGGCGAAGGTCGCGCCTGCCGCGTCGGTGACGAATTCGATCGCGCCGACGCCGATGCCGTTGGCGCGCAGGAAGCGTTCCATCGCCGGGATCAGCGGGTGCGCGAAGCCTTCCAGGATGCGGAACTTGTCCCCCGGCGCGACGGCGGGGCAGGCGGCACCGTCGGGCAGCGCGCAGGCATCTGCCGGGCAGAGCTCGAAGCCCTCCGACGTATCCACCCGCACGGCATAGACGAAGCGCCCGCCGACGAATTCCGCGCGGGTGATGAAGGGCTCGGGCGCGGCGATATAGCGCTGCACCAGCCAGATGCCGTCGCGCGGGAAGGCATGCGGGTCGTCGCTGGCGGCGATGCGCGCCACCGCTTCCTCGAGCGCGGCGGCCGAGTGCACCAGCTGCACGCCGAGCCCCTTGCCGGCCCGGTTGTGCTTCAGGATCAGCGGGAAGCCGATGCGTGCGGCGGCGGCGCGGATGTGCTGTTCGCCCACCACGGCCACGGTCGGCGGCGTCGGGATGCCGAAGGCCGCCAGCGCCTCGTACTGCGCGACCTTCGAGAGTTCGAGCTGCAGCGCGCGCCGCCCGTTCACCACCACGCGCCCGTGGCGTTCCAGCCATTCGATCACCGCGCCCGCGTATTCCGGCGCATAGACATGGCCGCGCGTGTGGGAGGAGGCCGACATGCGGTTCCAGAACACGCCCTCGGGCGGCGGCTGCGCGAGGTCGAGCAGCCCGCGGTCGAGGAACCATTCCTCATGGGGCGCGCGCAGCGTCGAGAAGGCATCGCGGAAGGGCGCCAGCCAGGCGTCGTTCTCGTGGATGACGTGGATCTTGGGCATGGCGGCGTTCCGGGCGGGTGGGTAAGGGTGGGTGAAAGAAAAAACATTCCAAACCACCCCCGACAAGCCCGGTATGAAAGAAAGAATTTTCTTCTTTCCGGACCACCTGCCGCGCGATGGTCTCCCCGCCCGCTACCGACCCGTGCCAAGCCCTTCCCCGTTGCCCGCCGCGGCGCCAGCCCGTAATCGGGGGGAAGCCGCAGGGAAGCCCGAATGTCCGAAACCATCCTCCTCGAGACGCACGAGACGAAGCGGTCCTACGGCCCGCTCTGGCTCATCCTGTCGGTGCTGATGCTCGGCCTGCCCTTCCTGGGCCGACAGCGCATCCGCGTGACCAATGAACGCATCACCGTCACCTCCGGCTTCTGGACCAAGGTGCGCGACGACATCGAGATCTTCCGCATCCGCGACGTGGTGGTGAAGCAGAGCCTCTATCACCGGCTGGTGGGCATCGGCGACGTGGTGATCAAGTCGATGGAAGGCCGCACCGAGGAACTGCACGTGCTGCGCGGCGTGCCGGCCCCGGTGGATGTCAGCGAGAAGATCCGCAGCCTGTGGAACCGTGCGGCACGCCCGGCCGGGCCCGCGACGACGCTCGACTGACCGGCGCGCCACGCGCGTGCCGCAATGCGGCAGGCATGGTCCGCGGGCATGACCGACAGCGCCGCCCTCGCCTGGCCGCCGATCGCGCGATTCGTCGTGGCGGAGCGGCGCCTCGCCGCGCGGGCCGTCCGCGCCGGGCCCTTCGCCTCCGGCTGCTATGAGTTCCTGCGCTTCGGCGTGAAGCAGGGCTGGGCCTGCCTGTTCGGCGGCGTGCTGCTCGCCCTTCTGGTGGCGACGCACCTGCTCTACCCCCGGGATGCCTGGCTGCCGCGCTACGACTTCCTGCTGCTGGCCTGCATCGCCATCCAGGGCGGGCTGCTGCTCACGCGCATGGAGACGCTGGAGGAAGCGAAGGTGATCCTGGTCTTCCACCTGGTCGGCACCGCGATGGAGGTCTTCAAGACCGCCATGGGGTCCTGGACCTACCCGGAATTCTCCCACGCGCGGATCGGCGGCGTCCCGTTGTTCACGGGCTTCATGTATGCGGCGGTCGGGTCCTACATCGCGCGCGCCTGGCGGCTGTTCGACTTCCGCTTCACCCACCATCCGCCCGCGTGGGCCGTGCTGGCGCTGGGCGCGGCGATCTACGTCAACTTCTTCACCCACCACTACACGTGGGATGCGCGCTGGCTGCTGTTCGCCGCCGCGGGGGTGATGTTCGGGCGGTGTCGCATTCACTTCCGGCCCTGGCGGCGGCACCGCTGGATGCCGCTGCTGGTCGGCTTCGGCCTGGTCGCGCTGTTCATCTGGTTCGCCGAGAACCTCGGCACCTTCGCCGGCGCCTGGCTGTATCCGCACCAGCGCGGCGGCTGGTCCATGGTGCCGCCGGCCAAGTTCGGCGCCTGGTTCCTGCTCATGCTGCTGTCCTATGCGCTGGTGTTTGCATTGCATGCAGGCAAGGGCGCGGTGCGCGCGCCGCCGCCGCGCGCAAAGACGCCTTCCCGCCAAGCCGCCCGCTCTGTCACCCTCGGCTGATGCCAGCCGCCTTCGCGCCCTTCCGCCACCCGGCCTTCCGCATGCTGTGGTGGGCGAACCTCGCGGCCAATATCGGGCTGTGGGTGCAGAACACCGGGGCGGGCTGGATGATGACCAGCCTCGACCCCTCGCCGATGATGGTCTCCCTGGTGCAGGCGGCCTCGATGCTGCCGGTGTTCATGCTGGCGCTGCCGGCCGGCGCGCTGGCCGACATCATCGACCGGCGCATCTACCTGATCGGCGCGCAGGCCTGGGTGCTGAGCATGGCGGCGCTGCTGGCGCTGCTCACCTGGGCGGGCGTCCTCGGCCCCTGGGGGCTGCTGGTGCTGACCTTCTGCATCGGCATGGGCAATGCGCTGAACTTCCCCGCCTGGGCCGCCACCACCCCCGAACTGGTCCCGCGCGAGGACCTGGTGCAGGCCATCGCGCTGAACGGCATCGGCTTCAACCTCTCGCGCACCGTGGGCCCGGCGATCGGCGGCTTCGCCATCGCCATGGCGGGGACCGAGGCCGCCTTCGCGCTGAATGCGCTGTGCTTCCTCGTGCTCCTCGTGGCGCTGGTGTTCTGGAAGCGCGAGGCGCCGCGCAGCGCGCTGCCGCCCGAACACTTCCTGGGCGCGATGCGCGCGGGGCTGCGCTTCGTCGCCGCCAGCCCGGCCATGCGCGCCACCATCCTGCGCGCCTGCGTGTTCTTCTTCTTCACCGCCGCCGTGTGGGGAATGTTGCCGCTGGTGGTGCGCGTGCGCCTGGGCCTGGGGCCGGAGGCCTATGGCATCATGCTGGGCGTCATGGGCGTGGGCGCGGTGGCGACCGGCTTCGCGCTGCCGGCGCTGCGCACGCGGCTGCCCACCCGCAGCGCCATGGTGACCGCCTTCTCGCTGGTCTCGGCGGCGGCGCTGGCGCTGCTGGGGGTGTCGGCCCACTGGCTGCCGGCGGCTCTCGCCATGCTGCTGTTCGGCGCCGGCTGGCTGGCGGCGGCCAGCACCCTGCAGGCGGCGGCGCAGTTCGCCACGCCGGCCTGGGTGCGCGCGCGCGCCATCGGCATCTACCAGCTGTGTTTCTTCGGCGCGATGACGCTGGGCGCGGTGCTGTGGGGCTGGGCGGGGGCAAGCCTCGGCATCCAGCCGGCGCTGCTGTTCGCCGCGGGCGCGGCGGTGGTCTGCGCGCTGCTGGTGCGCGACTGGCCGCTGGATGCCCAGCCTGCCGCCGAGGCCCCCGCCGTCCCCATGCCCCGGCCCGACGCGCCGGCCGACGAACTCCGCGCCGTGCTCGCCGGCGATACCGGCCGGGTGCTGGAAGTGGTGCGCTACACCGTCGACCCCGCCGACCGCGACGCCTTCCTGGCGGCGATGCGCGAGGCGCGGCGCGTCCGCCTGCGCTCCGGCGCGCTGGCCTGGCGGCTGCTCGAGGATGTCGCGCATCCCGAACGCTGGATCGAATTGTGGGTGGTGGAATCCTGGACCGAGCACCTGCGCGAAGCCGGCCGGCTCGACGCCGCCGACCGCTCCGTGCTGTCGCGCGCCGCCGGCTTCCAGAGCGGCGAGGCCGCGCCCGAGGCGGCGCGCTACCTGGCGGTGCTCCCGTGACCTGCACGCGCATGGCACCATATGCGGCACGCGGCAGATGAGGAGTGACGAGACCATGCCCAAGACCAAGCCCGGCAAGCTGCAGGCCACCCGCAACGACCTCGGCGCCAATGTGCGCGAGGCCTCGGTCGCCGTGCTGAACGCCACGCTGACCGACGCGATCGACCTGACGAATGGCGTGCGCATGGCGCACTGGACCGTGCGCGGTCCGCATTTCGCCGCCCTGCATGCGCTGTTCGAGACCTTCTACGACCAGCTCGGCGGGGCGACCGACGACCTGGCCGAGCGCGTCGTGCAGCTTGGCGGGTCGCCCGACGGCACCACCCAGCTGGTCGGCGAGAAATCGCGCCTCGCGCCCTATCCGGCGGGCCTGCGCGACGGGTTGGAGCACGTGAAGGCGCTGGCCGACCGCTACGCCACCCTGGCCGCCAGCGTGCGTGCCGGCATCGATGCGGTGGACGAGGCCGGCGATGCCGACACGGCGGACCTGCTGACCGGTTTGTCGCGCACGCTCGACAAGGCGCTGTGGATGCTCGAAGCGCATCTGGGCTGACTGGCGGCCGCGTGACCAACGGGGCGCCCGCCCTTCGTCGGCATGCCAGCGGGTCGATGCGATCGGCCATGGGTATGAAGCGTTGCGCTGGCCCCCGCCGGCGCCGCGTGCTTCCTTCCGTCCGCGCCGGGAAGCAGGAGACAATGCCGTGGATCGCCCTTCGTCCGACGTCGCGGAACCGCGGGTGGTTGCTGTGCATGCCCGGTCGCCCGGCCGCCGCCGCTTCGCCGCACGCGGCGTGCTGCTGGCCGCGGGCGCATCCCTGATCCTGAACGCCTGCGCCCCGCCCGGCGGCAGCGGCTTCGCCGATGCGGGGGAGGGCTGCCGCAACCAGCTCACCAGTTTCAACGGCGCCGGCGATTCCTTCCTCGCCGGCGGCGGGCAGCAGACGGAGCCCGGCCAGCTTCCGCGCGGCACCGTCGCCACCAATTTCGGCCGCGCGCCGGCCGCTGCCCCCGCGCAAGGGCTCGATGCCGCGTTGTCGCGGGAGAATGCGGAACTCGACGCGCTGCAGATCGCCTTCGACGCGCTGCTGTATTGCCGCTGGATCGAGGCGCGGACCATCCGCGCCGAACTGGCCGCCAGCCGCGTCGCGCGCCCCGCCGCGGAGGCCCGCATGGCAGCGCTGCGCGCCCGGCTGCAGCGTGACCTGAGCCGCGCGCAGGCGGTGCTGGACAGCCTGGAGCGCCGCGCCGCCGCCCGCGAACCCGCCGTCGAGGCCGCCGCGCCTGGCAGCCGCGCCGCCGCGCAGGCAGCACGTCGCGGCGGGCCGACCCGCCGCGTGGTGGCGGCCGCGACCGTGCCACTGCGCCTGCGCCCGGAGGCCGGCGCCCCCGAGATCGGCCGCGTCGCGGCCGGCCAGGCGGTCAGCGTGCGCCCGGCGCAGTCCGGCTTCGCGCTGGTGGACGGGCAGGGCGGGCTGCGCGGCTATGCACCGTCGGGCGCTTTTCAGATCGCGGAGCGGGCCGTCGCCGCCGCGCCCGGCGCGGCCGGGCCGCTGCGGGTGCTGGCGGCGACCAACCTTGCCAAGCGCGACAACTTTGCCGAGAGCCTGGGCCTGGCGCGGGAGGCGGCGGTCTCGGGCTTCGAGATCGCGACGTGAGACGGTGATCGGCACGCAAGCGCATCACGCCGAAGCCACGCCTCGGCGTGACGCGCCGGCATGCGCCGGCTTGGGGTGCGCGCCACGGAGTGCTGCGCCGGGGACGACGGGTGACCTGGGCGCTCCCGGCCCGCGATGCGGGCCGCAGGGCGGCAGGTCCGTGCCGGTGATGTGACGCGCCGACTCGCGCGGTGCGTTGTTTCCCGGCGCGGTGCTGGCTATTCTCGCCGGCCATAGGGGAACAAGACATGAACGACCTGTTCGGCCGTGGCGGTGCGCGCAAGGGCGCCGCCGGGCAGGGCGACGGCTATTCCGCCAAGGACATCGAGGTGCTGGAGGGGCTCGAACCCGTCCGCCGGCGCCCGGGCATGTATATCGGCGGCACCGACGAGAACGCGCTGCACCACCTGGCCGCCGAAGTGCTGGACAACGCCATGGACGAGGCGGTGGCCGGCCATGCCGACCGCATCGACGTGAGTTTCGAACCTGGCAACTGGTTTTCCGTGCGCGACAATGGCCGCGGCATCCCCGTCGACCCGCATCCGCGCTTCCCGAAACTCAGCGCGCTGGAGGTGATCCTCACGACGCTGCATTCGGGCGGCAAGTTCTCCGGCAAGGCGTATGAGACCTCGGGCGGCCTGCATGGCGTCGGCAGTTCGGTGGTGAACGCGCTGGCGGCGCGCCTCGACGTGGAAGTGGCGCGCGACCGCACGCTGTTCACGCAATCCTACGAACGCGGCAAGCCGGTCACGAAGCTGAAGAACGCCGGGCCGGTGCAGAACCGCCGCGGCACCCTCGTCCGCTTTCAGCCCGACCCCGAGATCTTCGGTACGCAGGAATTCAAGGCGGCGCGGCTGTACCGGTTGTGCCGGTCCAAGGCCTACCTGTTCCGCGGCGTGGAAATCCGCTGGTCCTGCGACCCGTCCTTGGTCAAGGACGACACGCCGGCGCAGGCGGTGCTGCACTTCCCGGGCGGGCTGCAGGACTTCCTGGCCTCCGCCATCGAAGGCCAGGCCACTGTCGTGCCCGCCCCCTGGGCCGGCGAGGCCGACTTTCCCGAAGGCGCCGGCCGCGTCGAATGGGCGGCGACGTGGATGGAGCGCGGCGAGGGCTTCCTCAACACCTACGCCAACACCATCCCCACCCCCCAGGGCGGCACGCACGAGGCCGGCTTCCGCGCCGCGCTGGTCAAGGGCCTGCGTGCCTATGGCGAGCTCAAGAAGGAAAAGCGTGCCGCCACCGTGACCGCCGAGGACCTGTTCGGCGGCCTGGCCGGCATGCTGTCCGTCTTCGTGCGCGAGCCGCAATTCCAGGGCCAGACCAAGGACCGGCTGACCAGCCCGGACGCCGCGCGCCTGGTCGAATCCGCGCTGCGCGACCATTTCGACCATTGGCTCGCCGGCGACCCGGCACGCGCCGACAACCTGCTCGCCTTCGCCATCGAACGCGCCGAGGACCGTCTGCGCCGGCGCGCCGAGAAGGACACCCCGCGCAAATCCGCCACCCGCAAGCTGCGCCTGCCCGGCAAGCTGTCCGATTGCTCGCGCGAAAGCGCGGACGGCACCGAGTTGTTCCTGGTCGAGGGCGATTCGGCCGGCGGCTCCGCCAAGCAGGCGCGCGACCGCGAGACGCAGGCCGTGCTGCCCTTGCGCGGCAAGATCCTGAATGTCGCGTCCGCCACCACCGAGAAACTGCGCCAGAACCAGGAACTCAAGGACCTGATCGAGGCACTCGGCTGTGGCGTCGGCGACCGTTTCGACATCGCCCGCCTGCGCTACGGCCGCGTCGTCATCATGACCGACGCCGACGTCGACGGCGCCCACATCGCCGCGTTGCTGATGACCTTCTTCTACAAGGAACTGCCCGAGCTGGTGCGCCAGGGTCGCGTATTCCTGGCCCAGCCGCCGCTCTATCGCCTGCAGGCCGGCGGCGTGTCGGTCTATGCGATGGACGATGCCGACCGCGAGCGGGTGCTCAAGAAGCGCTTCAAGGCGAACCAAAAGGTCGAGGTCAGCCGGTTCAAGGGGCTCGGCGAAATGCCGCCCGCCGCGCTGAAGGAAACCACCATGGACCCGAAGAAGCGGACCCTGCTGCGCGTGGTCCTGCCGCCCGAGGACCGCGCCTACACCTCCGAACGCATCGAGGCGCTGATGGGCCGCAAGCCGGAACTGCGCTTCCAGTTCATTCAGGAGAACGCGGCGAGCGTGGCAGCGGAGGCGCTGGACGCTTGAGGAGCGCCGGGGGGCCAGCCCCCCGGACCCCCCGCTGGGAGGCAACCGCCTCCCAGACCCTGGGCCAGATGGCCAGGATGGGGGAGGCCCCCCTCATCCGGGCCCCAAGTTCACGCGGGTCCGGGGGCACGTATGCCCCCGGCTGGAGCGTCCGGGAGGGCAGAGCCCTCCCGGCGCCGCCACCCAGCCGAGCCACCCCGGCCCCGCAATGGGCCGGTCAGTGCTGCACCCCGGCCGCGCCGGCCGCCGCGAGGCGCATCGCCAGCGTCTGCGCCCAGCCGTCATGGGCTTCCTGCAGGCTGATGCCGATGGCCTCCGGCAGCGCGGCGGCGTCGAGCCCGAGATACCAGCCGGCCGGCATGTCGAGCGCCGCGCTGAGGCTCAGCGCCAGGCGCAGCGTGAGCGGCTCCAGCCCCAGTTCGAGCCGCGCCATCTGCCGCTGCGTGATGCCGACGCGCCGCGCCAGCTGCGTCGCCGTCAGCCCGAGGCGCCGGCGCCGGTGGTGCAGCGCCGCGCCGGCCTCGCCGTCGAAATCGGCATGCGCGGGCGCGGCATCGCCCTGCGTCATGGTGGCGGTGTCCTGGAGGTGGTGAGACATCCTGTCGTCCTCATCGCTCGTGTCGTCGGTCGGGACCGCCGCGCCCGGGTCCATCCCCGGGCATCCAGCCGGGTCCCCCGGCGACGCAAGGACTGGGGCCGATTCGGCAAAGAAAAGGTTAAAATCCGCGACATGTTGTGTGTTCGCCGCGGCGGGACACGACATCTGGGGTGGGCCGTCGCGCCCATGGTTTTCGTCGCGCCAGGGATCGTTCTAGGCTCCGTGCCGACCCATCCGAGGATCGCCGCGATGCTCCCCTCCCAGCGCCACCTGTTCGATATCCCGCGCGATGTCGCCTACCTGAACGCCGCTGCCTGGTCGCCTCTGCCGCTGGCAGTGCAGGAGGCCGGGCGCGCGGGGGTGGCGCGCAAGGGGCGGCCCTGGGCGCTCGACCCCGGCCTCGGTGCCTTCCAGCACGAACGCTGCCGGGCGGCGGCGGCCGCGCTGATCGGCGCGGCGGCGGAGGATGTCGCACTGGTCTCCTCGGTCTCCTACGGCGTGGCGACGGCCGGGAAGATCTTCGCGCCGCCGGCGGGCACGCGCGTGCTGGTGCTGCAGGACGACCATTCGTCGCCGGTGTTGGAATGGATGGCGCGTGCGGCCGCGCAGGGCTTCACCCTCGACACCGTGCAGCGCCCCGCCGATGGTGACTGGACCGCGGCGGTGGAAGACGCCATCGAGCGCCCCGGCGCGCCCGTCTCGCTGGCGTCGATCTCGAACGTCCATTGGTCCGATGGCGGGGCGATCGACCTCGCGCGCATCGCGCCCGCCCTGCGCGCGAAGGGCGCGGCACTGCTGGTGGATGCGACGCATGGCGCCGGCGTCATGCCGATCGACGTGACCGCGATCGACCCGGATTTCCTCATTTTCCCGACCTACAAATGGGTGCTCGGGCCCTATGGCCGTGCCTTCCTGTATGTGGCGAAGCGCCGGCAGGACGGCGTGCCGCTGGAACAGACGCCGTTCGGGCGCAAGTCGGTGTCGTCCGAACGCGTGCCCTATTTCGCGGACCTGGCCTATGCGCCGACCGCGCGGCGCTTCGACATGGGCGAGCGCGACCATTTCATCGGTCTCGACATGGCCGCGACGGGCATGGAGCTGATGGCCGGCTGGGGCCAGGGCGCCATCGCCGAACGCTGCGAGATGTTGACCGCGCGGCTCGAGGACGGGCTGGCCGCGGCCGGCGCGCTGCTGCCCAAGCGGCACCTGCGCGCGCCGCACATCCTGTGCGTGGGCTTCCGCGGCGCGATGCCGGCGGGGCTGATCGAGGACATGGCCGCGCTGAACGCCTATGCCGCGCCGCGTCTCGGGCGGATGCGCATCAGCCCGCATGTCTACAATGACGAGGAGGATGTGGACCGCTTCGTCGACGCGTACCGCCGCGTGACGGCGGCGCGCGCCGCGGCCTGAACGAAAAAGCCCCGCCGGATCGCTCCGGCGGGGCCTTTCGGTACGTCCGATCCGGTCGATCAGGCCGAGTAGTACATCTCGAACTCGACCGGGTGCGGGGTGTGCTCGAAGCGATACACCTCGGTCCACTTCAGCTCGATGTAGCTCTCGATCTGCTCCTTCGAGAACACGTCGCCGGCGAGCAGGAAGTCGTGATCGGCGGTCAGCGACTCCAGCGCCTCGCGCAGCGACCCGCACACCGTCGGGATGTCCTTCAGCTCCTCCGGCGGCAGGTCGTACAGGTCCTTGTCCATCGGGTCGCCGGGGTGGATCTTGTTCTTGATCCCGTCCAGCGCCGCCATGGTGATCGCCGCATAGGCCAGGTACGGGTTGGCGGTCGGGTCGGGGAAGCGGACCTCGACGCGCTTGGCCTTCGGGTTGGTGGTGTAGGGAATGCGGCACGACGCCGAGCGGTTGCGCGCGGAATAGGCCAGCAGCACCGGCGCCTCGAAGCCCGGGATCAGGCGCTTGTAGGAATTGGTCGACGGGTTGGTGAATGCGTTGATCGCCTTGGCGTGCTTGATGATCCCGCCGATCGCGTACAGGCACATCTCCGACAGGTCGGCATAGCCATTGCCGGCGAACAGCGGCTTGCCCGCCTTCCAGATCGAGATGTGCGTGTGCATGCCCGAGCCGTTGTCGCCGTAGATCGGCTTCGGCATGAAGGTCGCGGTCTTGCCGTAGCTGTGCGCCACGTTGTGCACGCAATACTTATAGATCTGCATCTGGTCGGCCATGGTGACCAGGCTGTTGAATCGCGTGCCGAGCTCGTGCTGCGACTGCGCCACCTCGTGGTGGTGCTTCTCGATCGGCAGGCCCATCTCTCCCATGGTGCTCAGCATCTCGGCGCGCAGGTCGCTGTCGCCATCCACCGGCGGGACCGGGAAGTAGCCGCCCTTCACCACCGGGCGGTGGCCCATATTGCCCTCCGGGTAGTCCTTCAGGGACGAACCGGGGCCCTCGACGCTGTCGAGCTGGTAGGTGCCGAAATTGCCGCCGGTGCCGAACTTCACGCTGTCGAAGATGAAGAACTCGGCCTCGGCGCCGATGTAGACGGTGTCGCCCACGCCGGAGGCCGCCACGAAGGCCTCGGCCTTCTTCGCCGTGCCGCGCGGGTCGCGCGCATAGAGCTGGCCGGTCGAGGGCTCGAAGATGTCGCAGATCAGGATCAGCTG
>LNEW01000194.1 GCA_001464375.1 Rhodospirillales bacterium Ga0074136
GTGGCGCGGATCATCCTGGGCAGCGCGGCGGTGAAGGACCCCGACTTCGCGCGCGCGGCCTGCCGGGCGTTTCCCGGGCGCGTGGCGCTCGGCATCGATGCGCGCGACGGCATGGTGGCGACGGAAGGCTGGGCGGAAACCAGCGACGTGTCGGCCACCGACCTGGCACGCCGCTTCGAGGACAGCGGCGCGGCAGCGGTGATCTACACCGACATCGCCCGCGACGGGATGCTGGGTGGGGTGAATGTGGAGGCCACGGCGGCGCTGGCGCGCGCGGTGGCACTGCCGGTGGTGGCCAGCGGCGGCGTGGCGGGGGTGGATGACCTGGTGGCGCTGCGGGACGCCGGGGCAGGGATCGCTGGCGCGATCATCGGGCGCGCACTGTATGATGGGCGGATCGAGCCGAAGGCGGCGCTGGCCGCGGCGGAAGGTTAACAAAAACGCGGGTGCCGCAGAGCGGCCAGGAACGACAGGCGAGCGGTTATTCGCTCGAACCGCCGCTGCCGCCGCCATCGGACCCACCGCTGCTGGACGAATTGCTGGCGCCGCTATCGGACCCGCCCCCGGCATCCGATCCGCCGCCGAACCAGGACCCGCTACCCTCCTGCCGTTTCTCGCTGTCGACCATCAGCAGCGTCGCGGCCGCCGCGGTGCCGGCGGTGGTTCCGTCTCGCCGGTCGCTGTCGCGGTTCGAATCCTGGCTGGCATCGTCGTCATCGCGCTCGCGCCGCAGCCCGCGGCGGTGCAGCACCCGTTCATAGGCGGCGCGCTTGCGCTGGCCCCACCAGAAGCGCGGGGAGGCGCGCTCGATCTCCGCCTCGGTGAAGGTGAAGCCGTCCTCGATCACGCCCAGGCCTTCGATGCGCATCGGCTACCTTTTCGTCAGAAGGCCTTCACTTGACCGAAGCAACATTCCGCCCCAATCGCTGCTGTTTGCAATCGCGCGGATCACACCGCGCCGGTTCGCCGACAAATGGGAAGGTCATCCACCATCGTGCTCGCGCTGCGCGTGATCCCCTGCCTGGACGTCAAGGATGGCCGCGTCGTGAAGGGCGTGAACTTCCTCGAACTGCGCGACGCCGGCGACCCGGTCGAGCAGGCCCGCGCCTATGATGCCGAGGGCGCGGACGAGATCACCTTCCTCGACATCACCGCCAGCCACGAGAACCGCGACACCATCCTCGATGTCGTCGGGCGCACCGCCGCGCAGGTCTTCATCCCGCTCACGGTCGGGGGCGGCGTGCGCAGCGTCGAGGATGTGCGCCGTCTCCTGCTGGCCGGCGCCGACAAGGTCTCGATCAATTCCGCCGCCATCGCCGACCCCGACGTGGTGCGCCGCTGCGCCGAGGCCTTCGGCAGCCAGGCCATCGTCGTCGCCATCGACGCGCGCCGTAAGGACAGCGGCGAGGGATGGGAGGTCTTCACCCATGGCGGCCGGCGCGGCACAGGCATCGACGCGGTGGAATGGGCGCAGCGCGTGGCCGCGCTGGGCGCGGGGGAAATCCTGCTGACCTCGATGGACCGCGACGGCACCAAGCAGGGCTTCGACCTGCCGCTGACCCGCGCGGTGCGCGGTGCCATCCGGCTGCCGATCGTGGCCTCGGGCGGGGTCGGCAACACCGCGCATTTCGTCGATGGCGCGGCGGCTGGCGCGACCGGGCTGCTCGCCGCTTCCGTGTTCCACTACGGGGAATTCAGCATCGCCGATGCCAAGGCGGCGCTCGCCGCCGCCGGCCTGCCGGTGCGCCATGCCCCCCGCATGATGAGGGCCGCGTGATGGGCAAGACTGCGAAGAAGAAGCCGTCGACCAAGAAATCCGCGCCCAGGAGTGCGCCGACGCCGGCATCGTCGGCCGCCAAGAAGCCTGCGGCGAAGGGCGCGCGCGTGCCGCTGCCCGCCATCGTGCGCGGCAGTGCGGCCGGGTCCAAGGCGAAGCTGTCCAAGCCGGTCCGCAAGGCCGAGCAGCGCATGCTCACGCCCTTGGCGCCGACCATCAAGGGTGCGGAGGCCGCCATCCTCGATCGCCTGTGGCAGGTGGTGGAGAAGCGCCGCAAGGCGGGCGATGCCGGTACGTCGCATTCCGCCAGGCTGCTCGCGCGCGGCACCGCCAAGGTCGCGCAGAAGCTCGGCGAGGAAGCGGTGGAGTGCGTGATCGAGGC
>LNEW01000195.1 GCA_001464375.1 Rhodospirillales bacterium Ga0074136
GCATCGTCGTCGCGCCGGGCGCGGACCACCTGGTAGCCGTCCTGCTCGATCTCGCGGATGATGTGGTGCAGGCGTTCGCCTTCGAGGTCGCCGGCCTCGTCGAAGGCGGGGGCACAGAGCAGGAACTTGAATCGGCGAGAATATTCCATCGGGTCCCCCGGGGGCACGCCGGCGGGACCGCCGGCGCGGCACATATGCCGCGCCAGGCGGGTTCATCAACGACAGTTGCGTGACAGGCGGGTCAGTCCGCCGCGACTTCCACCATCACGAGCTCGGCATCCTCCATCGCGGTGATGGAGAATTCCGGCTCCTCGCGGATGGCGATACCGTCCCGCGCGGCGGCTGCGACGCCGTTCACGGTCACCGCGCCCTTGGCCGGCACGATGTAGGCGGCGCGGCCTTTCGCGAGCGGCTGCACCAGCGTCTGGCCCTTCTTCAGCCTGGTGGCCAGCACCGCGCCGTCCACGTTGATCGGCAAGGCGCCATTGCCTTCGTCCTGCGGGCGGCCGGAGGCCAGCACGTCGAACCCCGCCTCGCGCTTCTCCAGCGGGAACTTCTTCGCCCCCCAGGACGGCTTGGCGCCGCGCCGGTCGGGCATGATCCAGATCTGGAACAGCGTCGTGCGGCCGGGCTCCAGGTTGTACTCGGCATGCACCACGCCGGTGCCCGCGCTCATCACCTGCACGTCGCCGGCCTCGGTGCGGCCCTCGTTGCCCAGGTTGTCGCGGTGGGTGATCGCACCCTCGCGGACATAGGTGATGATCTCCATGTCGCGGTGCGGGTGCGGGTCGAAGCCCTTGCCGGCCGCGATCTCGTCGTCGTTCCACACGCGCAGCTTGCCCCAGGCCATGCGCTGCGGGTCGTTGTAGTGACCGAAGGAGAAATGGTGGTTGGCGTTGAGCCAGCCGAAATTCGCCTTGCCGAGGCTGGCGAAGGGTCGCACGTCGATCATCGGTCCGCTCCGTCTGCTGTGCGGGACCCCGCCGGGGTCCCTGCCGTTCGCATCGGGAGATAGGGGGGCGTGCGGCCCGGCGCCACGCGCCGCGCCGGATCGCCGCCATTCAGGCCCGTGATGACGCCGCGGTCAGCGGCACATCATCACCGGGATCTCGGCGTTCTCCAGCACATGGCGGGTAACCCCGCCCAGGATCAGCTGGCGCAGCCGCGAATGCGAATACGCCCCCATGGTCAGCAGGTCGGCGCCGAAATCCCGCGTGGCACCGAGCAGCCCGGCGCCCACTTCGCGCGTCGCCGGCTTGAACGGCGTGATCTCGGCCTCGATGCCATGCCAGCGGAGGTAGGCCTGGATGCCCTCGGCCTTCGGCCCGCGCCGCTGGTATTCGTCCGACGCCAGGATGCGCACGGCCTCGGCCTTGTGCAGCCAGGGCAGGGCGGCGGCGACGGCCGCGGCGCTCTCGGCCGTGCCGTTCCATGCCACGCACACGCGGGTTCCGATATCGGCGGGTGCGACGCGCGGGGCGATGAGCACGGGGCGGCCGGAATCGAACAGGATGGCGTGCAGCGCGTCGGAGGACGAGACATCCTCCCCGGCCTCCGGGTGCGGCACCACGGCCATGTCGTACAGGCGCGACTGCTGCGCCACCACATCCTCCTCCCGCCCCGGGATGGATTCGAAGGACAGGGTCGGGCCGGCGGTCTTGGCGGCGGTGTCGGGGTTGTCGGCCAGCGTCACGCCGCCGAGGCCGGCGGTGAAGCGGTCGAACAGCGCCTTCACGCGGTCGGCGCGCTCGCCGCTCTCGCGTTCGGTGGCGGCCATCATCTCCTCGATCATGGCGCCCGACAGGCCTTCGCCCGCCAAGGGTGCGACGTCGCGCGCATCGACGCGCACATGCAGGCAATGCACGTGGGCGCCCCAGGCGCGCGCGGCGATCAGGGCGGTGGCAAGCGCCGCCTCTCCCGAGGCGGTGCCGGTCAGCGGCAGCAGCAGGCGGCGATAGGCCATGGCGATAACACTCCCCAACCGCGGTTCATTGATCGTTTCTTCCCTGCGGGATGCAGCCTAGCACACGAACCCCGCCCCCATGCCAAGGGCCGACCGCGCGGCGGCCTCGCCACCATTCGTCACGTCGATGCGATGCCAGTCGATCCGGCCGGGATCGACGGCTGCCGCGCGCAGCAGCACGGCCTCGTCGGCGTCGGAGGCGTCGTCCCGCCGCGCGGCGATGCGCGCGCGCAGCACGGGCAGCGGCGCCTCCAGCCACAACCCGTCGAAGCGGAGCCCGGCATCGCGCGCCACCTGCGCCGCGCGTGCGCGCTGCACGGGGTCGAGGAAGACGGCATCGAGCACCACCACCTGGCCGGCGCGCAGCGCCGCGGCGGCCATGGCGAACAGTTCCTCATGCACGGCGGCGCTGACCGATTCGGCGTAGGCCTCCGGCGGCAGGCGCGCCTCGGGTGCCAGGCCGAAGCGCCGCTTGCGCGCCTCATCCGTGCGCAGCACCAGCGCGCCGGGGCAACGCCCGACGCCCGGCGCCAGCGCGCGCGCCAGCGTCGATTTCCCGGTGCCCTGCAACCCGCCCACCGCCACCAGCCGCGGCGTGCCGGGTGCCAGATGCGCCACCGCGGCCGCCAGCAAAGCCTGGCTGTCGCGCCCGCGCGCGGCTTCGACATGCGCGCGGATCATCGCGCGCAGCGACAGCCACAAGGGCAGCCCCGCCACCAGGCCCGCATCGCCGCTGCGCGCGACATAGCGATTCAGCACCCGGTTCGCCGCCGCGCGGCCCACCCGCAGGTCCAGGTCCATCAGAAGGAATGCCAGGTCGTAGCCGACATCGATGCGCGCCAGTGCCTCGTCGAATTCCAGCGCGTCGAACAGGGTCGGGCGGCCCTCCAGCAGGCACAGATTGCCCAGATGCAGGTCGCCATGGCCGCGGCGCACGAAGCCGGCCGCCGCGCGTGCCGCCAGCGCTGGGCCGATGCGCGCCAGTTCGACCCGGGCAGCGCCGACCCAGGCGTCGATGCTTGCGGGGTCCAGCCCGGCGCGGCGTGCCGCGGGAACGTTGCCCTCCAGGATGCGGGTCATCGCGGCCGGGGCATCCACCGCGGCGGGATCCGCCGCGGCATGCATCGCGGCCACCGCGTCCGCCGCTGCATCCAGCAGCGCGGGCGTCAGCGCGCCGCGTGCCGCCACGGCATCGAGGAAATCATCCTCCGGAACCGGCGCCATGCGCAGCACCCATTCCACCGTCGGCCCGTCGCCGCCTTCGCGCGGCGCGCCATCCGGCCCGCGCGTGATGGGCACCACATCCCGATACAGCCCCGGCGCATGCGGTGCGTTCAGCGCCAGTTCGCGCCGGCAGAAGCGCTCGCGGTCAGCCAGGCGCGTGAAGTCGAGGAACCCCAGCGCCACTGCCTTCTTCATTTTCCACGCCGTGTCGCGCCCGACATAAACGGCCGAGATATGCGTCTCGATCGGCGGGGCGCCGGACAGGCGGGCCAGGAACGCCGCCGCCTCGGCCTGCGCCGGCGGGATGCTCACGGATACAGCGTCTCGACCCGCCAGCCCGACCCGTCGCGGTGGAAGACGCGGCGTTCATGCAGGCGGAAGGGCATGTCGCGCCATAACTCGATGCGCCGCGGCAGCACGCGGAAGCCCGACCAGAAGGCGGGGCGCGGGATCTCGCCGATCGCGTATTTCAGCCCGTATTCCGCCACCGCCTTCTCCAGCGCAAAGCGGGACTCCAGAGGCCGCGACTGCTTCGACGCCCAGGCCCCCAGGCGCGAGGTGCGCGCGCGGGATGCGTAGTAGGCATCGGCCTCGGCATCGGACACCTGTTCGACCTGGCCTTCCACCCGCACGCTGCGCGCCAGCGACTTCCAGTGGAAGCACAGCGCGGCCTGCGGATTGGCGGCCAATTCGCCGCCCTTGCGGCTTTCGAGATTGGTGTAGAATACGAAGCCCCGCGCATCGACGCCCTTCAGCAGCACCATCCGCGCCGATGGCGCGCCGCCCGGCGTGGCGGTCGCCAGGCAGACCGCGTTGGGGTCGTTCGGTTCGCTTGCCGCCGCCTCGGCCATCCAGGCCTCGAAGATCGCGATCGGGTCGTCGGTGGTGGCGATGCCGTCCATGTCGTGTGCTCCTTGGTCCCTGCCTGTATCGGGGCGCGCCGGCGTGGGGCAAGGGGCGCCCGGGTGGCGGAACCACTTGCTCCGCACCCCCTGCCATGGCACCACCGACGCCTTCCCTGCTACCCGGATGGGCCCCGCACGCGATGAATGACGCCACGCCAGAGCCCCGGATCGCGACCGGCACCCTCATGCAGGGCAAGCGCGGGCTGATCATGGGCGTGGCCAATGACCGCTCGATCGCCTGGGGCATTGCCCGCGCCGTGGCCGCCCAGGGTGCCGAGGTGGCCTTCACCTACCAGGGCGAGGCACTGGAAAAGCGGGTCCGCCCGCTGGCCGACAGCGTCGGGTCGTCGCTCGTGCTGCCTTGCGACGTGGCCGACGACGCCAGCATGGATGCCGCCTTCGACGCGATTGCCAAGGCCTGGGGCAGGATCGACTTCCTGGTCCACGCCATCGGCTATGCCGACAAGCAGTTCCTGCGCGGGCGCTACCTGGACACGCCGCGCGCGGCGTTCCTGCAGGCGATGGACATCTCCTGCTTCTCCTTCGTCGCGGTCGGGCAGCGGGCGGCCGCGCTGATGCAGGCGGGCGGGTCGATGCTGACCCTGTCCTACCTGGGCGCCGAGCGGGTCACGCCGCACTACAACGTGATGGGCGTGGCCAAGGCGGCGCTGGAGGCCAGCGTTCGCTACATGGCGACCGACCTGGGCGAACGCGGCATCCGCGTGAACGCGATCAGCGCCGGCCCGATCAAGACCCTGGCGGCGAGCGGCATCGGCGACTTCCGCTATATCCTGCGCTGGAACCAGTACAACGCGCCGCTGCGCCGCAACGTGACCATCGAGGATGTCGGCGGCGCCGGGCTGTACCTGCTGTCCGACCTGGCATCGGGCGTGACGGGGGAGGTTCACCACGTCGACAGCGGGTATCACGTGGTCGGGATGAAGAACCCCGATGCGCCGGATATCAACGTGGAGAAGTCATGAGGCCCCGGCTGGCGGTTGCCTGCGCCGGCGCGCTCGCGCTGCTGGCCGCCGCCCCGCCGGCGAGTGCGCAGATGGATGATGCCCGCTGCTGGACCGCCATCCGCGTCACCGGCCCCGATGCGATGCGCGTGAGCGAGCACGAGGCCGAGCAGCGCATGCGCGTGCGCTGCCGCGCCGGCGATGCGTTGGTGTTCCTGACCGATATCGGCCAGCCCGGCGGGTCCACGGTTGCGCGATACTGCGACATGGCGCGGCCCTTCCTGGTCGAGAGGGTGGACGAGGTCCAGCCGCTGGATGCCGACCCCAACGCCCCCAGGACAACCATCACCCTGATCACCTGTACCTATCGCGGGGCGCCGCGGGCGGATCGGTAGGGCGGCAGGACGGGCCGCGCACCAAGCGTGGCGCAGACATCCGACACCCGATCGGACGTGGAAGTAGTCCCCGATTGCTGTCCGCAATGTCTCGAACTCGAAGGCGAATGCTTCGGGGGGCATCCCTCGTGCAGGCCGCCGGTGCGAATCGCCACGCTCCCTGTCGTTAAGCCGTGGCCGTATCGGGCGCGGCTCGTTCGCGGGCCCAGCCATCAAGGCGACTTGCTCCTTTGCGGCATGCATCAGCATAAGGGGCCAGACACCAGGGTCGCATCAGCTTCGTCATGTCCCACAATACCTTCGGCCACTTGTTCCGCGTCACCACCTGGGGCGAATCGCACGGCCCGGCCATCGGCTGCGTGGTGGATGGCGTGCCCCCCCGCCTGGCGCTGACCGAGGCCGACATCCAGCCCTACCTGGACCGCCGGCGGCCCGGACAGTCGAAATTCGTCACGCAGCGCCAGGAAGCCGACCAGGTCCGCATCCTGTCGGGCGTGATGGACGGGCTGACCACCGGCACGCCGATCGCGCTGCACATCGAGAACACCGACCAGCGGTCGAAGGATTATTCCGAGATCGCCGAGCGGTTCCGCCCGGGCCATGCCGACCTGACATACGAACTCAAATACGGCATCCGCGACTATCGCGGCGGCGGGCGGTCCTCGGCGCGGGAGACCGCGATGCGCGTGGCCGCCGGTGCTGTCGCGCGCAAGGTGCTGGGCCCCGATCTGCGGGTGCGCGGCGCGCTGGTCTCGGTCGGCGGCGACTGGGTGGACCCGGCCGCCTGGGACTGGGCGGCGGTGGAGGAGAACGCCTTCTTCTGCCCCGACCGCGCGGCCGCTGTCCGCTGGGAAGACCGCCTGCTGGCATTGCGCAAGTCCGGCGATTCGGTCGGCGCGGTGATCGAGGTGGTGGCCGAGGGCGTCCCGCCCGGCCTGGGCGCGCCGATCTACGGCAAGCTCGATGCCGACCTGGCGGGTGCGCTGATGTCGATCAACGCGGTCAAGGGGGTCGAGATCGGCGACGGCTTCGGCGCCGCCGCTCTGACCGGCACCGACAATGCCGATGAGATGCGCATGAACGCGGATGGCACCGTGGCCTTCCAGTCGAACCATGCCGGGGGAATCCTGGGCGGCATCAGCACCGGCCAGCCGGTGGTGGCGCGCTTCGCGGTCAAGCCGACCAGTTCCATCCTGACGCCGCGCGCCTCGGTGGACCGGCAGGGGCGGGAGGTCGAGGTGCTCACGAAGGGCCGCCACGACCCCTGCGTGGGCATCCGCGCGGTTCCGGTGGGCGAGGCGATGCTGGCCATCGTGCTGGCCGACCACCTGCTGCGGCACCGGGCGCAGAATCCCGATGCGCCGGGGGTGGCGCGGCTGCCGCGGAATTGATTGCGAATCGAAATCCTCGTCTCTATGCTCTGGCGTATGAAGTTTCCTTGCTCTTATGTTGATGCAAATTCTCGATACCTGGCGGCACAAACAGAAATAAACTCGCGCATTGAAGTGCGCGGGCAAATTCAGATTTATCATTTCATTTCAATTTCTGCGCTAGAGCGCCTCTCGACCTGACTGAATCAAAGCGCTTCCCCGACGCGGAGCGGATCTGATTCAAGCTTTCTGTCGGGAGGGGGGCCGACAGGCAT
>LNEW01000196.1 GCA_001464375.1 Rhodospirillales bacterium Ga0074136
CGGGCGATGCCCTGGCGGCGATGCGTGGGCGCCGTGTAGAGGTCGGCGACGTAGAGGCCACGTTCGGCATGCCCGGTTTCGTAGGTGGCGTGCGCGGTGGCGTAGCCGATGAGGGTGCCGTTCGTGCCTTCGGCGACCAAGGCGATGGTGCCGGGGTTGTCGATGATGTCCTGTTCCACATGCGCGTCAGTGATCAGGTCATCGGGGTCGCCCTGGTCGCGGTTCAGCTGTGCGATCAGGTCTCGCAGCGCTGGCGCGTCATGGCGTGTGGCGCGCCGAATGGCGCTGCCTGTTTGCGAGGGCGGAGTCCCAGAAAAAGGAGGGGGTTCGGGGGAGTTCTCTCCCCCGACCTTTCCTTTACCGCGCATCCGCAAGAAGGCTCTCGGCTGCCGCGCGCGCCGCGTCGGTGACGCGTTCGCCTGCCAGCATGCGTGCCAGTTCCTCGCGCCGTTCGCTGTCGGGCAGGGTCTCGACGCGGGTTTCCGCACGCCCGCCCTTGACCTGCTTCGCCACGCGCAGATGTGCCGCGCCGCGTGCCGCGACCTGCGGCGAATGCGTGACCACCAGCACCTGGAGGCGTTCCGCCACGCGCGCGAGGCGTTCGCCGACGGCCGCCGCGGTGGCGCCGCCGATGCCGGAATCGACCTCGTCGAAGACCAGCGTCGGCACCGGCGATCCGCGCGCGAGCACCACCTTCAGCGCCAGCATCAGGCGCGAGAGTTCGCCGCCGGAGGCGATCTTCGCCAGCGCCCCCGGCGTCTGACCGGGATTGGTCGAGACCAGGAAGGCGACGCGGTCCTGCCCGTCCGGGCCCCAGCCGGCCTCGTCCTTCGCCGCGATGTCGATGACCAGGCGCGCGCGGTCGAGCTTGAGGGGCGGGAGTTCCTTCGCAGCGGCCTTCTCCAGCCGCGCGGCGGCGTCGCGGCGGGCGTCGGTCAGGGCGGCCGCTGCGGCGAGGTAGGCCTTCCGCGCGGCGGCTTCGTCACGTTCCAGCGCGGCGACGCGGCCCGACCCGGCGTCGAGTGCCTCCAGCCGTGCCCGCAGGCCGGCGGCGAATTCCGCCAGGTCCACCACGGCGACGGAATGCTTGCGGGCGGCGGCGCGCAGCGCGAACAGGCGTTCCTCGGTCTGTTCCAGGCGGCGCGGGTCGGGGCCGCCTTCGTGCAGCAGGTTCTGCAAAGCGGTCTCGGCCTCGGCCAAGGCATCCTGCGCGGCCGCCAGCGCGGCGATGGCGGGCTGCGCTTCGTCGTTGGGCGGGGGCAGGCGTTCCAGCGCGCGGGCGGCTTCGCGCAGCGCCCGCGCCGGCGTGGCGGCGCGGCGGTCGCGCGGGGTGAGCTCGGCGATGGCGGCGGCAATGGCCTCGGCACGGCGTTCGCCTTGCTGCAGGCGCTGGCGCTCGGCGGCGAGGCGGTCTTCCTCGCCCTCCTCCGGGTTGAGGTCGCGCAGCTCGGCGACGGCGTGGCGCAGCCATTCCTCCTCGCGCTGCGCGGCGGCGATGGCTTCGCGCGCCTCGACCAGGCGCTTCGTCGCGGTGCGCCAGGCGCCCCAGGATTCCGCGGTGGCCGCACGGCGCGGTTCGAGCACGCCGAAGGCATCGAGCAGCGCGCCATGGCTGGATGGGTCCGCCAGGCCCACCTGGTCGTGCTGCCCCTGCACCTCGACCAGCGTCGCGCCCAGGCGACGCAGCAGCGCGACACCCACCGGCTGGTCATTGACGAAGGCACGGGAGCGGCCATCGGCCTGCACCACGCGGCGCAGCACCAGGTCCTCTTCCGGCTCGATCCCCTGTTCGCGCAGGATGTCGAAGGCGGGGTGGCCGGATGGTGGGTGGAAGGCGGCGGCGACGGAGGCCTGCGGCTGCCCGGCGCGCACCATGCCGGATTCGGCCCGGCCACCCAGCGCCAGGCCCAGGCTATCGAGCAGAATGGACTTGCCCGCGCCGGTCTCGCCGGTCAGCGCGGTCAACCCGGCGCCGAAGGCAAGGTCGAGCCGTTCGATCAGCACCACGTCGCGGATGGCGAGGCTGGCGAGCACGGTGGCGCCGTGCCCCTGCTCAGAACAGCCAGTTGATGCTGCGACGCACGAAGCCCGGCCGGTCCTGCGGAGCCGGTT
The DNA here is from genome assembly GCA_001464375.1 of Rhodospirillales bacterium Ga0074136. Taxonomy (GTDB): domain Bacteria; phylum Pseudomonadota; class Alphaproteobacteria; order Acetobacterales; family Acetobacteraceae; genus Neoroseomonas. The sequence continues at coordinate 2,113 of LNEW01000196.1, forward strand.
GCGCGCCCTCGACCAGCAGCGCGTAGGAATCCTGGTACCAGGCGCTGCCCGGATAGTTGAAGCCGAGCACCGATGCGGTGCGCCGCGCCTCGTCCGTCAGGCCGAGGGCGATGTAGATCTCGGTCAGGCGGTGCAGCGCCTCGGGGACGTGGTTGGTGGTCTGGTATTCGTCGACCACCCGGCGGAAGCGCCCGATCGCGGCCGAGAGCAGCCCCTGGCGCTGGTAGTAGCGCCCGACATGCATTTCGCGGCCCGCCAGATGGTCGCGCGCGAGGTCCATCTTGAGGCGGGCGTCGCGTGCATAGGAGGTGTCGGGAAAGCGGTTCACCACGTCCTGCAGCGCGTTCATCGCGATGATGGTCTGCTGCTGGTCGCGCTGCGCGTCGTTGATCTGTTCGTATTGCGACAGTGCGCGAAGGTAATAGGCATAGGCGACGTCGCGATGCGCCGGATGCAACTGGATGAAGCGGTCCAGCGCGCCGATTGCCTCGGTGTAGCGGTTGCGCGTGTAGTCGGCATACGCCGCCATGAGCTTCGCATTGGTCGCCCAGGTCGAATACGGGTGCTCGCGCTCCACCGCGTCGAACAGGTCGACGGCGCGCTGGAAGCGGTTGGCGCGCAGTTCCTGCATGCCGGCCGCGTAGAGCGCCTCGGGCGACTGGTCGGCGGCATTCGCCGCGGCGATGCCGGGCGTGAGCGACGGGTCCGCGCCGGTGCCTTGCTGGAACCGCCCGCAGGCGGCCAGGGCAACGAGGAGGAGAAGCGGCAGCGCAAGGCGAATCATCGGGAAAGCCATGATGTCGGGCCGCTGTATATCATGGCGAAGCCCCCGCGCGCCAAGCGGCGCCCGGTCAGGCGATGGCGGGAGCCGCGGCGGCGCGCACCGGGGTGGCGGCCAGGCCTTCCGACATCGCCGGCTGGCCCGTCATGCGCCAAGCGGAGACGTCGGCGAACAGCGCGCGCAGCACACGGTTGTTCAGCGCATGACCCGAGCGCGCGCCGCGGAAGCGCCCGCGGATCGGCGCGCCGGCCAAAGCCAGGTCGCCCACCACGTCCAGCAGCTTGTGCCGCACGAATTCGTCAGGGCGGCGCAGCCCGCCAGGGTTGAGCACCATGGGGCCGTCCACGACCACGGCGTTGGCCAGGCTGCCGCCCTGCGCCAGGCCGGCGGCGCGCAGGCGGGCCACGTCCTCGGCGAGGGTGAAGGTGCGCGCATCGGCCAGGCCCTCGCGGAAGGCGAGGGGGGAGATGCGCAGCGAGAGTGCCTGGCGGCCGATGGCGGTGTTCGGGAAGTCGATCTCGATCGCGGCGTCGAAGGCGGCTTCGCGGCTGGGGAGCAACTCGGCGAAGGCCCCGTTGGGTTCCTCCACGCGGACCGGGCGCAGCACCTCGATCGCAGCGCGCGGCGCGGCGGTCGTGACGATGCCGGCGCAGTCGATCAGGAACAGGAAGGGGGCGGCGGAGCCGTCCATGATCGGCACTTCGGGGCCGTCCACCTCGACCACGGCGTCGTCGATACCGCTGCCGGCGAGCGCCGCCATGACGTGTTCGATGGTCGAGATGGTGGCGTCGCCATCACCGATGGCTGTGCACAGGCGCGTATCGACCACGCGGTCGAACAGCGCGGGAATGTCGCGGCCGAGGTCGGTACGGCGGAACACGATGCCGGTGCCGGCCGCGGCGGGGCGCAGCGTGAGGGCGACGCGACGGCCGGAATGCAGCCCGGTGCCGACGCACCCGATGGGTGCCTTCAGCGTCCTGCGCCGTCCGTTCTCCGCGGTGATGAAGCCGTCCATAGCCCTGGTGCCTTTCCGGGGCCTCGCGATGGTCTCCGCAGGTGCCGCACCCCCCTTGATGCGGCGACGATGCGGCGATGCACAACGCCCCGCAGCACAGAAGCACTCTGCGATGCGGGGCGCCATTCAAGCCTTGTTTCTCTATATTACGCCGCAAGCCATTGATTAGATTGGATTATTGCGGCGCAAAATGCGGCGAAAAAAGGGCCGTTCCGGTTCAGGGATTGGACTGCCGACGCAGGAAGGTGGGGATCTCGAGGCCCATCTCGTCCTGACCGGCGGCACGCGCCGGGGCGCGCGGCGCTGTAGCATGCTGCGTCGCGACCGACGGTTCGACCCGCACCGCATGCGGCGCCATGGCGGGCTGCGCCTCGGGCAGATTGCGCCGCATCATGCTGCTCATGCTGGTCGCCCGGCGAAACAGGCTGGTCATCATGCCGGGCTGGGTGCGCACCGGTTCGGGCGCGCGCGCAGCGGGTTCAGCGATGGTCGCTGCGGGGCCGACGACGATCGGCGCCTCGACCGGGGCCTGGTGTGCTGGCGCATAGGCTTCCGGCGGCGCGGATTCCACAACGGGCTCGGGCGTCGCGTCCACCACGGCCGGGCGCATCGCCGGCATGGCGGCCGGCTGGGCGACGGTGCGAATGAAGGATTGCGGCCCGCGGGCCGGCTGGGCGGGTGCGGCGTGCTGGGTCGCGACCGCCTGGGTCGGGCCGCCATTCGCCACCAGCTTCAAGGGAACCTCGCCGCGCCCTGACGCGGTCGCGACGTCGATACCCGTGGCGACCACCGACACGCGCACGCGACCGTTCATCCCTTCATCGACCGAGGTGCCGAAGATGATGTTGGCCTCCTCGTCCACTTCCTTGCGGATGCGGTTGGCGGCGGCGTCCACCTCGAACAGCGTCATGTCGTAGCCGCCGGTGATGTTGATCAGAACGCCGCGCGCCCCGGCCATCGAGATGTCCTCGAGCAGCGGGTTGTTGATGGCGGCCTCGGCGGCCTTGGTGGCGCGGTCGTCGCCCTCGGCCTCGCCGGTGCCCATCATGGCCTTGCCCATCTCGGCCATGACGGTGCGGATGTCGGCGAAATCGAGGTTGACCATGCCGGGGTTGATCATCAGGTCGGTCACGCCGCGCACGCCCATGTAGAGGACGTTGTCGGCCATCTTGAACGCCTCCTGGAAGGTGGTGCGTTCATTGGCCAGCCTGAACAGGTTCTGGTTCGGGATGACGATCAGCGTATCGACGAAGGACTGCAGTTCCTCGATGCCGGAATCGGCGGACTTCTTGCGCTTGGGTCCTTCGAAGTCGAACGGCTTGGTCACGACGCCGACGGTCAGCACGCCGCGCTCGCGGGCCATGCGCGCGATGACGGGCGCGGCACCGGTGCCGGTGCCGCCGCCCATGCCGGCGGTGATGAAGATCATGTGCACGCCCTCGATATGGCGGGCGAGTTCCTCCATCGCTTCCTCCGCCGCGGCGCGCCCGATCTCGGGCTTTGCACCGGCGCCAAGCCCCTGCGTGAGATGCGGGCCGAGCTGCACGCGCCGTTCAGCGCGCGAATGGAACAGCGACTGGCTGTCCGTGTTGGCGACCAGGAATTCGACGCCGTCGAGCCCCATCGCGATCATGTTGTTGACCGCGTTGGTGCCGCCGCCGCCCACGCCCACCACGGTGATGCGCGGGCTGAAGTCGGTGTGCTGCGTCTGCGGCACGGTCAGGTTCAGGGTCATGGGCGGGCCTCCTGGTTGATCGTGTCTACGCGGTGGAATCGATTCGGGGCGAGGCGCATTCAGACGCGGTCCTTCACCCAGTTGACGAAACGCCTGAAAGCGCCGCTGGACCGCGCGGGTCCGGGCGCGATGTCGAGCACCGGACGGCCTTCGCCCGCGCCCCACAGCAGCAGCCCGATGGCGGATGCGAAGGCCGGGCCGGAGGCTGCTTCGGCCAGCCCGCGCATCGGCAGGGGGCGGCCGATGCGCACCTGGCGGTCGAGGATCCGCGCGGCCATCTCCCGCGCGCCGACCATCTGGCTGCCGCCGCCGGTCAGCACCACGCGCGTGCCGCCCTCGCGGCCCAGCGCGGCGGCGTCGAGTCGCTCGCGCACCAGCTCGAAGGTTTCCTCGAGCCGCGGCTTGATGATGTTGATGACCATGGAGCGCGGAATGCGTGCGATCGCGTGCTCGTCCTCGCCCAGCAGCGGCACCGGCAGGAATTCGCGGTCGTCGTCGGAACCGCCATGGACGCTGCCATGCAGGGTCTTGATGCGCTCGGCATGCGTGAGCGGCGTGGCCAGCACGGTCGCGAGGTCGTTGGTCACCTGCCCGCCGCCGACGCCTACCTGCGCGCTGTGCACCAGGTGGCCCTCGCTGAACACGGCCAGGCTGGTGGTGCCGCCGCCCATGTCGATGACGGTCGCACCAAGCTGCTTTTCGTCATCCACCAGGGTCGCGAGGCCGGCGGCGAAGGGCGCGGAGACCAGTTCCTCGACCTCCAGGTCGCAGCGCAGCAGGCAGGCGCCGAGATTGCGCAGGCTGGCCTGGGAGGCGCTGACCATGTGCAGCCGCGCGCCCAGCGTGTCGCAGATCATGCTGCGGGGATCGTCCACGCCGGGCGTGGCATCGACCGTGAAGCCAAGCGGAATGGCGTGCACTGTCTCGCGCCCGTCCTCCGCCGTGCGGCGGCGGCCCTCGTGCAGGATGGCGCGCAAATCCTGGTCGGTCACGGCGCGCCCGCCGATGCCCCATTGGATGTGAAGCTGCCGGCTGTCCGGCTGGCCGCAGGACAGGTTCACGATCACGCCCTGCAGGCGGGTATCGGCCATCTCCTCCGCCTGGCCGACGGCGGCGCGGATGGCGCGCTCGGCTTCCTCGAGGTCGACGATCGACCCGCCCTTCACGCCGCGGCCCTGGCGCCAGCCGAAGCCGAGCACGCGCGGCGTGCCGTCGCTCTCGATGCGCGCGATCATGCAGACCGCCTTGGTCGACCCGATGTCGAGCACGCCGAAGGTACCGCTGCGCGCATGGCGGCGGCGGCGCGGCGGCGCACCGGGTTCGATGGGCGGCGGCAGGCGGGACATCTGGTTCATCCGCGCCGTGCCGCGCCTGACCGTGGGGTGATGACCTCGCTGGGCTCCGCCTGGCGGGTCGGGCGCAGCACCAGCCGGTCGGGCAGGCGCAGGTCGATGGCGGCGAGCGGGCGGTCGAGCAGGCGGGCCTCGCGCTGCAATTCCGCCAGGCGCTGGATGGCGGCGGCCTCGGCCCCTTCGGGCAGCAGCACGTCGGTGCCGTTGTGCAGCCGCAGGTTCCAGCGTCGTTCGTGGATGCGCACCATCGCCTGCACGCGATCCGCGACCTCGGGTTCGCGCCTCAGGATGTCGTGCAGCGCCGGGCCGACTGTGTCGGCGCCGGCACCCACCAGCAGCGGCAGCGGGCCGAACTGGTCGAGGCCATCGGCGGCGACCACGCGGCCCTCGCGGTCGATGATCACGAAGCGCGCGTTGTTCTGCCAGATGGCGAAGGGGCGCCGTTCCTCGATGCGCACCAGGATGGTGCCGGGCAGTCGGCGTTCGACATGCGCCGTCTGGACCCAGGCGATGGTCTCGATGCGCGTGCGCGCGGCCTCGGGCGAGAAATCCAGGATCGGGTCGCCGCGCGAGACGCCGAGTGCGGCGCGGATCATGTCGGTCGGGGTGTTGCGGCGGCCTTCCAGGATCACCTGCTGCACCGTCATGCCGAGCGTCTCACCGACGCCGGAGAAGCTCTCGGCGACGCCGCGCACCCGTCCCGCCGGATCCACCGCGCGCACGGCCAGCACCAGCACGCTGAGCGCGCCCAGCCCGAGCGCGCCATAGATGGCGGGCCGCACCATCGAACGCCGGCGCTTGACCCAGATGCGCAGCCGCGACGGGCGCGAGGGTTCCTTCTGCGGCGATGACGTGCGGGCCAGGCGTTCACGCCCCCCGCCGCGCGCCGGGTCACGTGCCATGGCGGGCCTCCTTCACCATCCAGGCGCACAGCGCGGGGAAGGGGATGCCGCAATGCGCCGCCTGCTCCGGCAGCAGCGAGGTCGGGGTCAGGCCGGGCTGGGTGTTCACCTCCAGCAGCACCAGGCGGTCCGTCTCTTCGTCGTAGCGCAGGTCGGCGCGCGAGGCGCCGCGGCAGCCCAGCGCCTGGTGCGCGCGCAGCGCGATGTCGAGCGCCTTCGCATAGGTGTCCGCATGGATCTGCGCGGGCAGCACGTGGCGCGATCCGCCGTCGGCGTATTTGCTCTCGTAGTCGTAGAAGGCGCCGGCATCGGCGATGATGTCGGTGACCGCGAGCGCGCGGTCACCCATCACGCCGACCGTGAGCTCGCGCCCGGGGATGTAGGATTCCGCCATGGCGTGGTCGCCGTAGCGCCAGTCGCGCGCGATCTCGGCGCGGCGGTTGTCGCCCTTCTGCACGATATGCACGCCGACCGACGAACCCTCGTTCACCGGCTTGACCACATAGGGCAGCGGCAGCGGGTCGGCGGCTTCGAGCGCGTCGCGCGTGACCAGGCAGTGTTCGGCCACCGGCAGGCCGGCCTGGCGGAACACCGCCTTGGCAGCGTGCTTGTCCATGGCCAGCGCCGAGGCGCGCAGCCCCGAATGCGTGTAGGGCAGCCCAAGCCAATCCAGCACGCCCTGGATGCAGCCATCCTCGCCGAAGCGGCCGTGCAGCGCGTTGAACACGGCATCCGGGCGCGGATGCGTCAGCGCGTGAATGACGGCGGTCAGGTCCTGGCCGACCTCGATCGGCGTGACCTCGAAGCCTGCTTCCCGCAGCGCGGCGATGCATTGCCGGCCGGAGGAGAGCGAGACCTCCCGTTCCGCCGATATGCCGCCGTAGAGCACCGCCACGTGCTGCGTCATGCCGGCCTCCCGATGCGCCTGATTTCCCACTCGAGATCGATGCCGGTGGTGGCGCGCACGCGTGCGCGCACATCCTCGCCGAGGGCTTCGACCTGCGCGGCGGTGGCGCCGCCGGTGTTGATCAGGAAGTTGCAATGCTTCTCGCTGACCTGCGCGGAACCGATGCGCAGGCCGCGGCAGCCGGCGGCGTCGATCAATTCCCAGGCCTTCCTGGCACCGGGCGGGTTCTTGAAGGTGGATCCGCCGGTGCGCGCGCGCACCGGTTGGGTGGCTTCGCGCGCGGCGCGGATGTCGTTCAGCCGCGCAGCGATCGCGGCCGCATCGCCCGGCGTGGCGCGCAGCCGCGCGCGGATGACGACGCCGCGCGGCGGCAGCGCGGCGCGGCGATAGGCGAAGTGCAGGTCGGCGGCGGCGAGGCGCTGCACGCCGGTGGCCGTGGCGACCTCCGCCCAGTCCAGCACATCCTTGATCTCGGTGCCGTAGGCGCCGGCATTCATCGCCACCGCGCCGCCGATGGTGCCCGGGATGCCCACCAGGAACTCCAGGCCGCCCAGCCCGCTCGCCGCCGCGGTCTCGGCCACCGTGACATCCAGCGCGGCCGCGCCGGCGACGATGCCATCGGCCTCGACGGTCACGTCCGCGAAGCCGCGGGCGAGGCGGATGGTCACACCCGCGATGCCGCCATCGCGGATGATCATGTTCGATGCCGCGCCGATGACGGTGACGGGCGTGCTCTCCGGCAGGTGCTTCAGCAGCGTGACCAGGTCGGTCGCGTCGGCGGGGCGGATCAGGATGTCGGCCTGGCCGCCCACGCGGAACCAGGTGGATGCCCCCAGCGCCGCGCCTTCCGTGATCCGCCCCCGCAACGGCGGAATCCGGGTGTCCAGGGGCCTCTCGACCATTGGCCCGGGGCGGGCGGAGCCTTCCCCGGCAGACGTCCTGGGTATGGGCGGGGCAGCGCCCCACCCATGGGCTGCGGCGGCCATCACTTCATCGCCCCCGCCAGCCGTCCGCGCGCGCGCTGCTGCAATTCGCCGAGCTGCCCCGGCAGCGCATGGGCCCAGGTCGTGATGTTGCCTGCGCCCAGGCACACGACGTAGTCGCCCGACTTGGCGATGGCGTTGATCATCTCCGGCAGCGAGTCGGGTCCCGGCAGCGGCACCACGGACCGGTGGCCGCGCGCGCGCAGCCCTTCGACCAGCGCGTCCTTGTCGATGCCCTCGATCGGCTGTTCGCCGGCGGCATAGACATCGGCGATGATCACCGTGCCGGCATCGTTCATGCAGGTGCAGAAATCCTCGAACAGCGTGGCGAGGCGCGTGTAGCGGTGCGGCTGCACGACCGCGATGACGTCGCGCGCGCCGGCCTGCCGCGCGGCCTTGAGCACGGCGGCGATCTCGACCGGGTGATGGCCGTAGTCGTCGATCACGCTGATGCCGCCGGCTTCGCCGGTGCGGGTGAAGCGGCGCTTCACGCCCTTGAAGCCCGCCAGCGCGGAGCGGATGGTGCCCTCGTCCACCTCCATCTCGACGCCGATCGCGATCGCGGCCAGCGCGTTCTGGACGTTGTGCTGGCCCAGCATGGGCAGGCGGAAGGGCTTCATCGTCCTCACGCGACCCGTCGTGCGATCGGTGACCGTGACCTCGAAGGTCGCGCCCATACGGTCGGTGATGATGCGTTCCGCCCGCACATCGGCCTGCGGGGAGAAGCCGTAGGTCACGATGCGCCGGTCCGACAGGCGCGGGATCATCGCCTGCACTTCCGGGTGGTCCATGCACAGCACGGCGAAGCCGTAGAAGGGGATGTTGCCGACGAACTGGGCGTAGCCTTCCTTCATCGCCTCCCCGGTGCCCCAGTGATCCAGGTGCTCAGGGTCCATGTTGGTCACCACGGCGACGACGGCGGGCAGCTTCAGGAAGGACCCGTCGGATTCATCGGCCTCGACCACCATCCAGTCGCCCGAACCCATGCGCGTGTTCGTGCCATAGGCGTTGATGATGCCGCCATTGATCACGGTGGGGTCGAGCCGCGCGGCTTCCAGCACCGCGGCGACGAGCGACGTGGTGGTGGTCTTGCCATGCGTGCCGCCGATGGCGATGGACCATTTCAGGCGCATCAGCTCGGCCAGCATCTCGGCCCGGCGCACGACAGGGATCAGCCGCTTGCGCGCGGCCACCACTTCCGGATTGTCGCGCTTCACCGCTGTCGAGACGACCACCACCTGCGCGTCGCCCAGGTTCGCCGCGTCGTGCCCGACCGCGACCGGAATGCCGACGCCGCGCAGGCGCTGCACATTGGTGCCGTCGTTGATGTCGCTGCCCTGCACCTGGTAGCCCAGCGTGTGCAGCACCTCGGCGATGCCGGACATGCCGATCCCGCCGATGCCGACGAAGTGGATGGCGCCGATATTGAGCGGCAGCGCGCGCATCAGGCAGTCCTCGACGCAGGCTGGCGGACCAGCGAAAGCACACGGTCAGCGAGGTCGCGCGCGGCATGCGGGCGCGCCAGCGCGGCGGCCGCGGCCGCGGCCGAGGCAAGGCGCCCCGGCACCCCGAACAGGCCGACCAGCCGTTCCGCCAGCGCACCTGGCGTGAAGGCAGGCTGCGGATAGACCCAGGCTGCATCCGCTTCGGCGAGCGCGCGGGCATTGGCGTTCTGGTGATCGTCGATGGCCGAGGGCAGCGGCACCAGCACCGCCGGACGCCCGGCGCATTCCAATTCCGCGATGGTCGAGGCGCCGGCGCGCGCGATCACCAGATGCGCGGTCGCCAGCCGCCCCGCGATGTCGGGGAAGAACGGCGCCAGATCGGCAACGACACCGGCGGCGCGATAGGCCGTCTCGGTGCGTGCCAGGTCCTCGGCGCGACATTGCTGCGTCACCAGCAGCCGCGCGCGGATCGCTTCGGGCAGCGCGGCGATGGCGGGTGGCACCACATCGGCGAAGATGCGCGCGCCCTGGCTGCCGCCGGTGACCAGCAGGCGGAGCGCGCCGCCCTCGGGCGGCAACGGATAGGGCTGGCCGGCGAGAGCGGCGAGTGCCGGTCGCACCGGGTTGCCGACCATCGCGACCTTGGCACCCGCCGGCACATGGGTGGTGTTCGGGAAGGACAGCGCCAGCAGGTCCGCCACCCGCGCCATCATCCGGTTGGCGCGGCCGAGCACCGCGTTCTGTTCGTGCAGCACGATCGCCGGGCGGCGCGCCACGCCCATCAGTCGTGCGGCCGCCAGTGGCGGGAAGGACGCATAGCCGCCGAAGCCCACCACGGCGGATGGCTGCAACGCCGCAAGATAGCGGCGCGCCTGCGCCGTTCCCGCCACCAGGGCCATCGCACCGCCTGCCGCGCCGCGCAGCCCGCGCCCGGACAATCCGGCGCCGCGCAGCACGAAGCGTTCCGCGTTGGCGAAGGCCGAGCTGTCATAGGCAGCCGATCGCGCATCGGTCATCAGCGCGATGCGCTCGCCGCGGCGCAGCAGTTCCGCGGCCAGTGCCTCGGCGGGAAACAGATGGCCGCCGGTGCCGCCGGCGGCGATGATGATGGGGTGCACGGCGGGGCCTCTCACCGGGCCCCTCCCGCCGCCATCGCGACGGGGGCGTGGGAGGGTTCGGCATCCGCACCGGCGCGCGATCCGGTGCGGCGTCGTGTCAGCGCCAGCAGCATCCCCATGCCCATCGCGATCGCCAGTACGGACGACCCGCCATAGGACACGAAGGGCAGCGTCATGCCCTTGGTCGGGATCAGGTGCAGCGTGGAGGCCATGTTGACGAAGGCCTGCAGGCCGAACTGCGTGAGCAGGCCGGTGCCTGCCAGCATGATGAACAGGTCGGTCTCGCCCAGCAGCCGCATCAACCCGCGCACCACGATGAAGGCGAAGACCGCGAGGATGACCAGGCACAGCACCATCCCGAATTCCTCGCCAGCCACGGCGAAGACGAAGTCGGCATGGGCGTCGGGCAGCACGTTCTTGACGCGACCCTCGCCGGGGCCGCGGCCCAGCAGCCCGCCATTCGCGAAAGCCTCGAGCGCCACGCTCACCTGGAAGGAATCACCCGAGGTCGGATCGAGGAAGCGATGCACGCGCGATTGCACGTGCGGGAAGATCAGGTAGGCCCCGATGGCGCCCGCAATGCCGAGCCCGCCCACCGCCCCCACCAGGAACAGGTTCATCCCGGCCACGAAGAACTGCGCGAAGAATACCGCGCAGACCACCAGCAGCATGCCGATGTCGGGCTGGCCCTTCAGGATCGCCGCCACCACCAGGAACAGCACGACGGCGATCGACGCGCCCCAAACCTTCGACCCCGGCAGCTTGCCTTCCGCGATCAGCCATCCCGCCACCACCGCGAAGAACGGCTTGAGGAATTCGGATGGCTGCAACGACAGCCCCGGGATCGGCAGCCAGCGCCGCGCACCCTTGATCTCGACACCCAGCACCAGCGTCGCCGCCGTCAGCACCAGCGCCGCGGCGAAGCCGAGCAGCGCGAAGCGCCGCACCCCCTTCACCGACAGCAGCGAGACCGCGACCATCAGCCCCGCCGCCATCGCGAGGTAGGCGACCTGTTTGAAGAAGAACATGTGCCGCGACGACGCGCCGATGCGTTCCGCCACGGCAGGCGATGCGGCGAGCATCATCACATAGCCGAAGGCGATCAGCGTCATGAGCGCTGCCAGCGTCCAACGATCCACCGTCCACCACCAGCGGCCCAGGACGGAGGTATCGGCGCGGGAGAAGGCCATCAGGCGGCCCTTCCATCGGTGGTGGCCAGCGCGCGCGCCAGGTCGCGGAAGCGGTTCCCGCGTGCATCGAAGCCGGTGAATTGGTCCCAGGACGCGCAGGCCGGCGAGAGCAGCACCACCGGCGCCGCGCCGCCGAAGGCCGCCGCGGCGGCGGCCGGCACCGCGGCATCGAGCGTACCGGCGATCTCGTGCGGCACGCCATGCGCGGCGAGCGTGCGCGCGAGGATCGGTGCGTCGCGACCGATGAGGAACGCGCGGGCGACGCGCGGGAAAAACGGCGCGAGGCTCTCGATGCCGCCGTCCTTCGCCTCGCCGCCGGCGATCCAGACGACGCGATCATAGGCGGCCAGCGCGCGTGCCGCGCTGTCGGCGTTGGTCGCCTTGCTGTCGTTGACGAACACCACGCCGCGCGCCTCGGCCACGCGTTCGAGGCGATGCGGCAATCCGGCGAAGGTGACGATGCCGGAAGCGATGTCACTGCGCGAGACGCCGAGCGCATGGCAGGCCGCTGCCGCCGCCGCCGCGTTCTGCGCGTTGTGGTCCCCGGGCAGGGCCGGCGCGTCACGCAGGTCGAGGATGGGGCCGGCATCGTCGCGCAGCACCCGCCCCTCGGCCCAGACGCCGCCGGGCTGTGGCGTAAGGGCCGACACCGGCACGATCCGCGCCGCGATTCCGGTCGCCATCGCCGCGGTCATCGTGTCGTCCTGGCCCAGCACCGCGACATCCTCGTGCGATTGCCGCGCGAAGACTCGCGCCTTCGCAGCGGCATAGCCGGCCATGTCGCCATGGCGGTCGAGGTGATCCGGGCTGAGGTTCAGCATGACAGCCACGTTGAAGCGCAGCGTCGCGATTCGCTCCAACATGTAGGACGACATTTCGAGGGTATAGACCCCTTCGGACCCCAAGATGTTGAGTGAGAGGGCCGGTGGGCCGAGATTGCCACCGACCTCCGCCTCCCGCCCCGCCTCGGTCAGCAGGTGGTGGATCAGCGCCGTCGTGGTGGATTTCCCGTTGGTGCCGGTGACGCCGACGAAGCGCGCGCGCGACTGCGCGGCGAGCACGGCACGGAACAGGAACTCGACATCGCACAGGATCGGCGCACCGGCTGTGCGCGCAGCCTGCGCGGCGGCGTGCGCGCGTGGAATCAGATGCGGGATGCCCGGCGAGAGCAGCAGCGCATCGGCGCGGAAGCGGCCCTCGGCGGGGTCGCGCAGCGTGAGCCCCGCGGCGGCGGCGGTGCGGCGCTGCGCCTCGCCATCATCCCAGGCCTCGACCTCGGCACCCCAGTCGACCAGGCGCAGCGCCGCCGGCAGCCCGGCGCGGCCGAGCCCGACGACGGCGATGCGCGCGCCGAGGAAGGGGGTGAAGGGCGGGGCCGGCGGCGTCATCGGATCTTCAGCGTGCTGAGGCCGACAAGCGCGAGGATCATCGCGATGATCCAGAAGCGGATCACGATGGTCGCTTCCGCCCAGCCCTTCTTTTCGAAATGGTGGTGCAGCGGGGCCATCAGGAACACGCGCCGCCCGGTGCGCTTGAACCAGAAGACCTGGATGATGACCGAGACGGTCTCGACCACGAACAGCCCGCCCACGATGGCGAGGACGATCTCGTGCTTGGTCGCGACCGCCAGCGCACCCAGCGCGCCGCCCAGCGCGAGTGACCCGGTATCGCCCATGAACACCGCCGCCGGCGGGGCGTTGAACCACAGGAAGCCCAGGGCCGCGCCGATCAGCGCCGAGGCGAAGACCGCGAGCTCGCCGGTGCCGGGCACATAATGCAGTTGCAGGTAGTCGGCGAAGATGCGGTTGCCGACGAGGTAGGCGATCAGCGCGAAGACCGCGCCGGCGATCATCACCGGCACGATCGCCAGGCCATCGAGCCCGTCGGTCAGGTTCACAGCATTGGACGCCCCCATCATCACCAGCATGCCGACCAGCGGGAACAGCATGCCGAAGGGCACCAGCAGCTCCTTGAGGAACGGCACCGCCAGCGTTGTCGACAACGGTCCCGGCATCAGCCAGGTGATCCAGACCGCCGCCAGCAGGCCCAGCCCCGCCTGCACCGCCAGCTTCATGCGGCCCGACACGCCCTTGGTGTTGCGCTTGGTCACCTTCAGCCAGTCATCGGCGAAGCCGAGCGCGCCGTAGCCGACCGTCACCACCAGCACCGCCCACACCATGCCCGAGCGCAAATCGGCCCAGAGCAGCGTCGAGACCACCAGCGCGCCCAGGATCATCACGCCGCCCATGGTCGGCGTGCCCTTCTTCTCGATCAGGTGGCGTTCCGGTCCGTCGTCGCGGATCGGCTGGCCGCCGCGCTGGAAGGACCGCAGCCAGCGGATGATGGCGCTGCCGAAGACCAGGCAGATCAGCAGCGCCGTCATCGCCGCCGCGCCCGCCCTGAACGTGTGGTAGCGCGCGAGGTTGAAGAGCTGGAACTCCTCGGCGAGGGGCGTGAGGAAGGTGTAGATCATGCGCGCCCCTCCGCCGTCAGCGCATCGACCACCACGGCCATGCGTGACCCGAGCGAGCCTTTCACCAGCACCGCATCGCCCGCGCGCAAAGCCGCCTTCAGCACCGGCGCGAGCGCGCCCGAGTCCGGCAGATGCGCGCCACGCTTACCTTCGGGCAACGCCCGGAACAGATGGCCCATCAATTCCCCACAGCAGAAGACGAGGTCGCAGGCCGAAGTCGCGTCGGGCGCCAGGCCGGCATGGATCGCCGCGCCCTCGGCGCCCAGTTCAAGCATGTCGCCCAGTGCGGCGAGCCGGCGCGTGGCCGCCTGCGCTGCCAGCACGGACAGCCCCGCACGGATCGACGGCGGCGAGGCGTTGTAGGAGTCATCGATCAGCAGCGCCTCGCCGTTCGCCACGGCAATGAGGCTGCGCCGCCCGCGCCCGGCCGGTGCCCCGAAGGCCGACAGCGCCGCCGCGGCGCTGCGTGCGTTCAGGCCGAGCGCGGTGACCGCCACCAGGACCGCGCAGGCGTTCAGCGCGACATGGCGGCCGGGCGTGGACAGCAACACGCCGATGCGCTCGCCGCCGATCAGGATCTCCGCACGGCCGCCCTCCGCACCGCCCTCGTAGCCGAGCAGCCGCGCATCGGCGCCCGGCGCTTCGCCATGCGTCAGCACCGACAGGCCGGCCGCGCGCGCCCGCGCGGCGAGCGGTGCGGCGAATCGGCTGTCGGCCGGCAGCACCAGCGCGCCGCCCGGTGCGATGCCGGCGATGATGTCGCCCTTCTCCTCGGCGATCGCTTCCTCGCTACCGAGGCGCCCGACATGGGCGGTGCCGAGGTTGGTCACGACGCCCACCGCGGGCCGCGCCAGGCGCGACAGCGGCGCGATCTCGCCGCGGTTGTTCATGCCCATCTCGATGACCGCGAAGGCGGCATCGCGCGGCAGGCGCGCGAGGGTGATCGGCACGCCCCAATGGTTGTTGAAGGACGCCGCCGAGGCATGCGTCGGCCCGAAGGCCGAGAGGGCGACGCGCAGCATCTCCTTGGTGGTGGTCTTGCCGACCGACCCGGTGACGCCGACCACCCGCGCGGCGCTCCGCGACCGCCCGGCGGCACCAAGCGCGGTGAGGCCCGCCAACGTATCGGCCACGCGCAGCAGCGGCGCATTGGCCACCGCGCCCGGCGGATCGCGATCCACCAGTGCCGCGGCTGCACCCTTCTGCAGCGCCTGCGCCGCGAAGTCATGCCCGTCCCGGGTGTCGCGCAGCGCAACGAAAAGGTCGCCGGGCGCGATCGAGCGCGTGTCGATGGAGATGCCGGTCACCACGACGTCGGCAGCGAGCGTCCCGCCCGTAGCGGCGCGCAGTTCGGCGCTGGTCCACAGCGCGGTCACGGCGCGCCATCCACGAAGCGGCGCACCACCGCGACATCATCGAAGGGGTACACGACGCCGGCGATCTCCTGGCCGCTCTCGTGGCCCTTGCCGGCCACCGCCAGCACGTCGCCCGGGCGCAGGTCGGCCAGGGCGGCGGCGATCGCGTCCTCCCGCGCGGCGGCATCGATCCCGCCGGGTGCGCCGGCGAGCACGGCGGCGCGGATCGCGGCCGGGTCCTCGCTGCGCGGATTGTCGTCGGTGATCCAGACGCGGTCGGCGCCCGCGGCCGCGGCGGCGCCCATCAGCGGCCGCTTGCCCGGGTCGCGGTCGCCCCCGGCGCCGAACAGCACATGCAGCCGCCCAACGGTATGCGGGCGCAGCGCCGCCAGCAGGCGCGCCAGCGCATCGGGTGTGTGCGCGTAGTCGACATAGACCGCGGCACCGTTCGGCAACACGGCGGCGCGCTCCATGCGCCCACGCACGCCGGCCAGGCGGGGCAGCGCTGCGAAAACCTGGTCCACCGGCAGTCCGGCGCCCACCGCGAGCGCGGCGGCCAACAGCGCGTTGTCCGCCTGGAAGCGGCCGGGCAGGGGCAGGCGGATGTCGTGGCGTGCGCCGAAGCTCTCGACCGCGAGTTCCAGCCCCTCGGGGAGCGGCCGCGCGGCCAGCAGGCGCACCGCCTCGCCGGACTCGCCGACCGTGAGAAGCCGCAGGCGCCGCCGCGTGGCGATGGCGCGCAGCGCCTCCAACGTCGCGGCATCCATCTCGGTGCATGCGGCCGCGGCCGCGCCGATCGGCAGCAGCGTGTCGAACAGCCGCAGCTTGGCGACCCGGTAGGCCGCCATCGACCCGTGATAGTCCAGGTGGTCGCGCGTCAGGTTGCTGAACCCCGCGGCCGCCAGCACCACGCCATCGAGCCGCCGCTGGTCGAGTCCGTGCGAGGACGCCTCGAGCGCCGCCGCCCCGAAGCCGGCGCGGGCGAGCGCGGCCAGCGTCCCATGCAGCGCCACCGGGTCGGGCGTCGTGAGCGTGGGGCCCGGCGGGAAACCCTCCGCAACCAGCCCGAGCGTGCCGAGCGAGGCGGCGCGCTCGCCCGCCGCGATCCAGATCTGGCGCAGGAAGTCGACCGTGCTGGTCTTGCCGTTGGTGCCGGTGACCGCCACCACGCTGCGCGGCTGCGCGCCATGGAAGGCTGCGGCCATCAGCGCCAGGGTGCGGCGCGGGTCGGTCGAGGCAATCAGCGGGCGCACCGGCACGCCGGGCGGCCATTCGGTGCCGGCCGGCGCGATCACCGCCGCGGCACCGCGCTCCACCGCATCGGCGATGAAGGCGCGCCCGTCGGTGCGCACGCCCGGCAGCGCTGCGAACACCATGCCGGGGCCGACGGCGCGGCTGTCGGCGGTGAGGCCGGCGATGACCGCATCCTCCGACAGACCGGGAAGCCCCGCGCGGCGCATCATCTCACCGAGGCGCAAGGCCGGCCTCCCGCTGCGGGGTCGCAGCGGCGGGCTGGGCGGCGGGGCGCGGCGCGGCAGGCGGGGCGGCGGGGCGTGCCGCCGGGCGCGGCGTGGCGGCCGGCACGGCGATGCCCGGGATGCCGCGTCCGTTCATCGGCGCCGCGAGCGCGCGCTGGATTTCCGGCGAGGCGGGTTCGGGCAACATGCCCAGGATCGGCGCGATGCGCTGGATCACCATGCCCGCGGCGGGGGCGGCCACCCAGCCGGCGGTGGCGAAGCCATGGCTGCGCGCATTGGGCTTCGGTTCGTCGACCATCACATAGACCGCGTAGCGCGGCGCATGCATCGGGAAGGCGCCGACGAAGGCGGCGATGCGCTTGTTCTCGAGGTAGCCGCCGCGCGGGCCGGTTTTTTGCGCCGTGCCGGTCTTGCCGCCGACGAAGTACCCCGGCACTTCCGCCGACCGGCCCGACCCGTCGGTCACCACCAGGCGCATGAAGCGGCGCATCAGGTCCGAGGTGCGTTCGCTCAGCACGCGCGTGCCCTCGCGCTCGACGCCGGGCGGCTGCCACAGGATGGTCGGCTGGCGCAGGATGCCGCCATTCACGATGGTGGCGCCGGCGGTCGCGACATGCAGCGGCGTCACCGAGATGCCGTGGCCGAAGCCGATCGTCATGGTGTTGAGGTCGCGCCAGGTGCGCTGGCCGGGCACCAGCGGCATGGCGGTCTCGGGAATCTCGATCCGCAGCCGCGAGGTCATGCCCATGCGCTGCATGAATTCGCGATGCCGGTTCACGCCGACCGCCGCGGCCATGTGCGCGGACGCCAGGTTGGACGAATAGGCGAGGATCTCGGGCAGCGCGAGCCAGCGGTTCTTGCCGCGGTAGTCGTTGATCTCGTGACGGCCCACGCGGATCGGCCGCGAGGCGTCGTACCCGCCCCAGGGCTGGACGGTCCCGTAGTCGAGCGCCATCGCCGCGGTCAGCAGCTTGAAGGTCGAACCGGGTTCGTAGACGCCCACGGTCACGCGGTTGAAGCGCTGGTCCACCGTGGCCGCGCCGACATCATTGGCGTCGTAGTCAGGCAGGCTGACCATCGCCAGCACTTCGCCGGTCTGCACATCCATCACCACGCCGGCGCCGCCGATGCCGTTGAATTCGGTGATGCCGCGCTGCACGGCGTCGCGCAGCGCGAGTTGCACGCGGATATCGAGCGACAGGCGCAGGCGCTCATTCGCATGGGTGCGCAGGCGTTCGTCGTGGAACCGCTCGACGCCGGCGATGCCGTGGCCGTCCACGTCGACGCCGCCGATGATGTGGGCCGCGGTGCGGCCCTGCGGGAAGTAGCGACGCTCGGCTTCCTCGAAATGCAGGCCGGGGATGCCGAGCGCGTTGACCTGCGCGACCTCGCGCGGGGTCAGGGCGCGGGCGATGTAGGCGAATTGCCGTTCGCCGGTCAGGCGCGCGACCAGGCGTTCGCGGTCGAGCTGCGGCAACACGCGGCGCAGCCGGTCGGCAACCTCGCCCGGATTGTCGATCTGCCGGGGGTTCGCATACAGCGCCGTGAGCGGCAGCGAGACCGCGAGAATTTCGCCATTGCGGTCCGTGACGGTGGCCCGGGCGACCGGTGCTTCCGCCGCCGGCGCCGGCGGGCGCGACAGCGCCGCGGCACGACGCGATTCCGCCGGGTTCAGCACGGTGGCCATCGCGAGCTTCAAGGCCACCGCGCCGAACAGCGCGGCGAAGCCGAAGGCTGCGATCACCAGCCGCCCGCGCGTGCGCTCCAGGATGGCGCGCCGCATCAGGTCGGGCTGCGTCACGCGCACCAGCGTGCGGGGCGGTTCCTGCGTCGCGGCGGCGCGGCGCAGCACGGGGCTGCTGGCCGGCGCCGCATCCGGCTGCGGCGGGCGCATCGTCACCGGGGGCGGGACATGCGTCATGGCCGGCGGTCCGCCCCGGGCGCGTGTCGTCCGGGAACCGGGGGTTGGGAACGCCGGCAGGCGGGCACTAGCGCGCGCCCGGCAGCGTGGCCGCCGCTGCACGCGCGATCGGCACCGGCGGCGCGAGCGCAAGACCGCTGCCGCCCAGCGCCGAGACGACGGTGGGTGTCATCACCGGCGCGGCGACGCGCTGCGGTGCCATGGCCGCCGCCGGGCGTTCCACATGCAAGGCGGCGCGTACGGGGGCGGGCGGCGGCGCAGGGCGCGGCGCGGCGGCGCGCGGCTGCACCGGGCGGGGCGCCTCCGCGGCGGCGGTGACCACCGGTGCGGCGGGCGGCATGGCCTGCGGGGCGACCTGCGTTGCCGACGGCGCGGCGGGCGCCGGCATCGGCTGCGGTGCGGCGGCGACCGCAACCGGCGCGGGCGATGGCGCTGCCGGGGCGGGCGACGCCACCGGCATGGGCGTGCGCGGCGCCGCGGCGGCCAGCGCGATCGCCGTGGCGCTGCCATCGCCGGCCGGCTCGACCGGTGCGAACAGGGATGGCGTGCCGGCGAATTGCCGCGGCGGGGGCAGGCGGCGTTCCATATCGGCCGGGCGGACGAATTGCGCGGGTGACATCGCTTCCAGCGGCAGATGCCGCTGCGCGACCTGGCGCAGCCGGTCGGGTTCGTTCAGCAGCGCCCATTCGGCGCGCAGCACCTGGGTGCGTTCGCGCGCCTGCTCGGTCTGGCGGTTGATGCCGCGCAGCTCGCGGTCGAGCTGCGCGACCGAGTGCTTCACCTGGTACAGGTAAAGTCCCGCCCCGGCGGCGGCGACCATGCTGAGCAGCGTCAGGGGGCGGATCATGCGGCCTCCTCCAGGCGTTCCAACGCGCGCAGGCGGGCGGAGCGGGCACGGGGGTTGTCGCGCGTCTCGGCCTCGGAGGGCCGGAGCGCGCGGGATGTCAGCAGGCGGAAGCGGGGTGCCGTGCGCGCGGCGAGCGCGCCGGGATCATGGCGGGAGGCGCCGGTGCCGCGACCGGCCGCCTCGGCCATGAAGCGCTTGGCGATGCGGTCTTCCAGGGAATGGAAGGCCACCACGACCAGCCGCCCGCCCGGGGCCAGCAGTTGCGCGGCGGCGGCGATGCCGCGCTCGACCTCGCCCAACTCGTCGTTCACCGCGAGGCGCAGCGCCTGGAAGGACCGCGTCGCGCCATCGATGCCGGAGGGATCGCGCGGCACCTTCGACCGCACCAGCGCCGCCAGGTCGCCGGTGGTGGCGAAGGGCTGTTCGGCGCGGCGCGCGACGATGGCCTTGGCGATGCGCCGCGAGAAGCGTTCCTCGCCGAGGCGATACAGGATGTCGGCCAATTCGGCCTCGGGCAGCGTATTCACCAGGTCGGCGGCGGACGGTCCGGCCTTCTCCATGCGCATGTCGAGCGGGCCGTCGGCGCGGAAGGAGAAGCCGCGCTCCGCCTGGTCGAGCTGGAAGGATGAGACGCCGAGGTCCATCACCACGCCGTCCAGCGCGGTCACACCGCGCGCCGCCAGCAGGTCGAGCATGTCGCCGAAGCGGCCTTCGATCAGGCGCAGCCGGGGGGCGTGGCGCGCCACGAGGCCAGCGCCGCGGGCGATCGCGTCGGGGTCGCGATCCATGGCGTACAGCGTGCAGCGCGGCGCCGCTTCCAGGATGGCGCCCGCGTAGCCGCCGCCGCCGAAGGTGGCATCCAGGTAGGCGGCATCGTCGCGCGGGGCGAGGGTGGCCAGCACCTCAGGCAGCATGACGGGCAGGTGGCCGGTCATGGCCGCGGGTCCGTGCGCGGGCCGGCCGCCAGCGTCAGGCCCTTGTCGCGGGCGCTGACGACGGAACCGCGCAGATAGGCCTCGCCGCGCTCGGCGTCCCAGATCTGGAAGCGCCGGCGCAGGCCGACGAAGAGCAGCGCCTCGGTCAGCCCGGCCGTGGCGATATGGCGTTCCTCGAGCGAGACGCGCCCCTCGGCATCCGGGCGCATCTGCGCGGCCTGGGCGAAGACGGCGCCGGCGAAGTCGTCCGCGTCGCTGGAGAACAGGGCGAGCCCGTCATGCGCGGCGGTCGCGTCGTCGAAGACGCGGGCGGGCCAGCATTCGATGCAGGGCTGCGTGTAGGACGGGAAGAAGACCAGCTCCTGCTCGCCCAGGCCCGCGAGCGCGCTGCGGAAGCCGGCGGGCACGGAGATGCGCCCCTTCTTGTCCAACTTCCCCTTGTGCGTGCCCAGGAACCGGGTCATCGCCCCCCGCGTGCGGCCCAGCTGGGCCGCTCAAGATTGCTGTTCCGGCCCGGATCAGCGGCCGGCGAGGCCCCCCGACCCCGCCGGCTCGCCCGACCATCCCGCTCTGGATCCCGCTCGCCCCCCCGAGCTCGCTGGGACCCTCATGGGATGACATGGGATAACACGGGAAAAGATGGGACAGCAAGGGAGAAAGAATCTTGCGGGTCCGTGCTGCTGCACGAAAAACAACATGAAACCCGCCGCTTGCGCGTCGAGGCTGCATGATTTCCTGAGGAAACACGAAGGGTTTTTCACGACGGGGTCGCGAAAGTGGCGCCAGACGGCCTGTAAGCCGGGTTCTGTCGTGCCCTTGCGGGCACGGACGGCCATTCCTCTGGAACCCGCATCGCTGCGGGCTTCGCGCGGCCAACCCGGGCGGAAGGGCGGGACCGCCCTTGCGACAACACCTTTCGGCGCCTCGCCGTCCGCCCCTATTCGGCCTTGCTCCCGGTGGGGTTTGCCGTGCCGCCGCCGTTGCCGGAAGCGCGGTGGGCTCTTACCCCACCGTTTCACCCTTGCCCGTCAGGCCGAAGCCGGACGGGCGGTCTGTTCTCTGTGGCACTTTCCCTGGGGTCGCCCCCGCCGGTCGTTGACCGGCACCGTAGTCCCGTGGAGCCCGGACTTTCCTCCAGCCCGCGATCGCTCGCGGGCCAGCGGCCGTCCGGCCGTCTGACGCCGCGGGTCGTGTGCGCCGCGATGGCAGCGCGCGTCAAGCGCGCGGGCGAACCACGGCACAGTGCGGTGCGCCGTGGCCTCGCGGCGCCGCGCGCTTCGTGCTTCACCGCCGGCCGGTCATTCCTGGGGGACGATCCATGGTCCGCATCATCACTACCGACGCCCCGCGCGTGCTGCTCGCGCTGCTGTTCCTGCTCGGCGCCGCCAACGGCTTCGCCTGGATGATCACCGGCCACGACCTCATCCATCCGCCGACATCGGATGCCGGGCTGCGCTTCGAAGCCGCGCTCCGCGACAGCGGCATCATCTGGCCGCTGATGAAGACGATCGACCTGGTGGCCGGGCTGATGCTGCTGTTCAACCGCGCGCCGGCGCTGGCGCTGCTGATGCTGCTGCCCATCATCGCCGTGATCGTCCTGTTCCACCTGGTGCTGAACCCCGGCGGGCTGCCCATCGCTGGCGTGCTGGCCGTGCTGACGGCGATGCTGGTCTTCGCCTATCGCGACCGCTACGCGGCGCTGCTGCGCTGACCCGGCGCGTCAGGCCGCGGCGCGCGCGCGCATCCAGTCCCACAGCACCTGCGCCGGGCGGCGCAACGGACCGGCGGGCTTCGCGAGATGATGCGCGCGCGGGCCCGGCGCCGCGAAGGGGTGCGCATAGACCAGCCGCCCGGACGCCACTTCCCGATCCGCCAGGTCGCCGCGCGCCAGCGCCAGGCCCAGCCCCGCGGCAGCCGCTTCGAGCGTCAGGCCGAAATCGCTGAACACCGGCCCGTTCTGCGGCGGTGCCCCGCGCCAGCCGGCCGCCGTGAGCCACGCGGCCCAATGGTCGCGATTGACGTCGAAGATCAGCGGGATGCGTTCGGCGATGGCCTTGATCGAGGGCGTGCCGCGCAGCCGAAAACTTGGCGAGCGCACCGGGCGCAGCGTCTCGGGCAGCAGCAGCTCGGCCTCCAGCCCCGGCCATGGCGGCAGGCCGTGGCGCACCAGGAAGTCGAGCCCCTGGCGCCGCGGGTCCTGCAATTCCGTCGTCGCCACCACGTCCACGCGAAGGGCGGGGTGCGCGGCGTTGAAATCCGGCAGGCGCGGCAGCAGCCAGCGCGCGGCGAAGGTCGGCACCACGCCGATGCGTACCTCGCCGCCGCTGTCCTGAGCACGGCGGCGGCGCGTGGCGGCGCGGCGCGTCGCGTCCTCGATACCGGTCAGCAGCGGCGCGACCTCCCCGTGGTAGCGGCGCGCCAGCGCGGTCGGTTCCGCCCCCTGCGGGCCGCGGCGGAACAGCGGCGCGCCCAGCATCGCCTCCAGCGCCGCGACGTGCCGGCTGATCGCGCCATGCGTCAGGCCCAGCGCAGCGCCCGCCTGACCGAAGCTGCCGGCGCGCAGCGCGGCATCCAGGGCGCGGAGCTGTTCCATGCTGGGCAGGCGGGTCGGGCGCATGGGCGTGAGTATTCCTCACACCTGCCGTGAGCGCGAGGCGCTTCTGCACGACCGGTCATGCGGCGCACTCTCCCCAGCACGGTGCATGACGCAACCCCGCACCGCAGGAGCCGACCATGTCCGTCGAACCCATCGCCAACCCCCTCCGGACCGCAGCGCGCCCGGCCCAGCGCGTCGCCACCGACGCGCCCGGCCCGCTGATGCGCCTGTGGGTGGCGGCGATGGAGGCCGTCGAACGCCGCCGCGCGGCGCGGCTGGTGGGCGAGATGGACGACCGCATGCTGCGCGACATCGGCATCCATCGCGGCAATGCGATGAAGGCGATCCGCCAGGGGCGCGAGGAAGCGCCGCGGGTGATGCCGTGGTGGGACCGCTGAGCGCGGCCGGCCGCGCCTGATCAGTCGCAGCGCGCCGCCACGGCGGCGATGCGGGCGCGCGTGGCGGCATCGGCGATGCCATCCGCGCGCCCCGGCAGCCAGTGGCGCTGGAAGGCGGTGACCAGCACGGGCAGCGGCAGGTCGGTGCGGTAGCCGATGGCGCCGAGCAGCGTCAGCGTATCGCCTTCGGCCGGCGCCATTGGGTCCGTGCCCGGCCACAGGCCGACGCCGTTGCGCGCCAGGCCCTCCCAGTCGAACAACTCGCCCGGGTCCTGCTTGCGGTCCGGCGCGATGTCGCTGTGCGCCACCACGTTGCGCGGCGGGATGGGGTGGCGCGCCAGGATGTCGAGGCACAGGTCGCAGACCGCCGCCATCTGCAGCGCGGGGAAGGCGCGATAGCCCCAGTCATGGCCGGGATTGACGATCTCGATGCCGATGGACCGCGCGTTCAGCGCGGTGTGGCCGCGCCAGTGGGAAATGCCGGCATGGGCGGCGCGGCGGTGGTCCGGCACCAGGCGGAAGATGGCGCCGTCTTCCTCGACCACATAGTGCGACGACACCTTGGCGGCCGGGTCGCGCAGGCGGTCGATCGCCTCGGCGCCGGAGCGCATGCCGGTATAGTGCAGCACCAGCATGTCGACCGGCGCGCCGTCGGGGCGGTCGTCCTGGTTCGGGCTTGGCGCCTCGATCAGCGTGGGCGTCACAGCCCCCGCTCGCGCTTGATCCGGTCCCAGGCCGCGTTGATGTCCGCAACCTTGCCGGTCGCGCGCTTCACGAACTCCTCCGGCACGCCGCGCGACGCCAGGCTGTCGGGGTGGTTTTCCCGCATCAGCTGCTTCCAGGCGGCGCGGACCTGTTCGTCGCTGGCCTCGCGCGTGAGGCCGAGCACCGGGTAGGGGTCTTCCATCTGCTGCGCGCTGATGCCGCGCGGTGCGCCGCCCTTGGCGCGCTGCCAGGCGGCGGCATCGAGGCCGAA
Organism: Rhodospirillales bacterium Ga0074136; assembly: GCA_001464375.1. Lineage (GTDB taxonomy): Bacteria > Pseudomonadota > Alphaproteobacteria > Acetobacterales > Acetobacteraceae > Neoroseomonas. The sequence continues at coordinate 26,520 of LNEW01000196.1, forward strand.
ACGGCCATGGATGCCGCGCAGCATGTCGCCTTCGTATTTGGTGACCGGGCCGTCCGAACGCGCAATGCGCACCAGCGCGGCCAGCACGTCCTCCAGCATCGCCTTGTTGTCGGCGAAGGCCTCGCCGAGCTTTTCGGCGAAGGGTTCCCAGCCCTCGGCGGATTCGCGGGCCTGGTCGAACAGCCGGCCGACATCGCGCAGCGATTCCTGCGGCACGCGGAACATCTGGCGGAAGGCCTCGATCTCCGCCCGCTTCACCGGCCCGTCCACCTTCGCCAGCTTGGCCGACAGCACCACGATGGTGAAGGAGAACAGGTTCTCCTTGCCACCCAGCATATGGACCATGTCGGCCGCACTGGGCGGGATGCGCCCCGACCCCGGCACGGCGCCCTGGTCGGCGGCATGGCCGACCGCCGCGCCCACCATGGCGCCAAAGGGCCCGCCCATGGCGAAGCCCGCCATGCTGCCCAGGATCTTGCCCCAGAAGCTCATCTGCCCGGCGTGCTAGCACAGGCCGCGGCCCGCGTCAGGCACGCCTTGCCCCTGCCGGGGCGGCGACCTATTGCGGATCGGGGCCGGCGCTGGCGCGCCGGGCCGGGACAAGGGGTGGATGGATGGCCGGCTGGCAGTTCTGGATCGATCGCGGCGGCACCTTCACCGATATCGTCGCCCGCGACCCCGAGGGGCGCCTGTCCACCCGCAAGCTGCTGTCGGAGAATCCCGAGCGGTATCGCGACGCCGCCGTGGCCGGTATCCGGGAGGTGCTGGGCATCGCACCCGGCGCCCCTGTGCCACCGGGCGTGATCGAGGCGGTGAAGATGGGCACCACGGTCGCCACCAATGCGCTGCTGGAGCGCAAGGGCGAGCGCGTGCTGCTGCTGGTCAACCGCGGCTTCGCCGACATGCTGCGGATCGGCAACCAGGCGCGGCCACGGTTGTTCGACCTCGATGTCCGCCTGCCGCAGCTGCTGCACGAACGGGTCGCCGAGATCGGCGGCCGCGTCGCGGTGGATGGCACCGAGATCGAACCGCTGGACGAGGCCGCCGCCCGCGCCGCGCTGAAGGCAGGCTTCGACGACGGCATCCGCGCCGTCGCCATCGTGCTGATGCATGCCTGGGCGCACCCGGAGCACGAGCGCCGCCTGGGCGCCATCGCGCGGGAGGAAGGCTTCCCCCAGGTCTCGCTGAGCCATCAGGCGAGCCCGCTGCCGCGCATCGTCCCGCGCGGCGACACCACGGTGGTGGATGCCTATCTGTCGCCCGTGCTGCGCCGCTACGTGGACCAGGTGGCGTCGGAACTGCCCGGCGTGCGGCTTTATTTCATGCAGTCCAATGGCGGGCTGACCGAGGCTGGGCGCTTCCAGGGCAAGGACGCGATCCTGTCCGGGCCTGCCGGCGGCATCGTCGGCGCGGCGCGCACCGCGGCGATGGGCGGTTTCGACCGCATCATCGGCTTCGACATGGGCGGCACCAGCACCGATGTCGCGCTCTATGCCGGCGAATTCGAACGCGCCTTCGAGACCGAGGTCGCCGGCGTGCGCATGCGCGCGCCCATGATGGCGATCAACACGGTGGCCGCCGGTGGCGGGTCGATCCTGCATTTCGACGGGGCGCGCATGCGCGTCGGGCCGGATTCCGCGGGCGCGGTGCCGGGTCCGGCCTGCTACCGCCGCGGCGGGCCGCTGGCAGTGACCGACGCGAACGTCATGGTCGGCAAGATTCAGCCACGGCACTTCCCGGCGATCTTCGGCCCCAATGGCGACCAGCCGCTGGATGCCGGGATCGTGCGCGAGCAATTCGCCGCGCTGGCGGCGCAGATCGCCACGGCGACCGGCACGCCGCAGGATCCGCGCCGCGTGGCGGAGGGCTTCCTGCGCATCGCCGTCGCCAACATGGCCAATGCCATCAAGCAGGTCAGCATCCAGAAGGGCCACGACGCCACGCGCTTCGCGCTGCAATGCTTCGGCGGCGCCGGCGGGCAGCATGCCTGCCTGGTTGCGGATGCGCTGGGCATGGAGACGGTGTTCATCCACCCCTTCGCCGGCGTGCTCTCAGCCTACGGCATGGGGCTCGCGGACCAGGCGGCGATCCGCGAGGGCGCGGTGGAGGCGCCGCTCTCGGCGGACACCATGGATGGCCTTGGCGCACGGCTCGATGCGCTGGCGGCGGAAGGCCGCGCGGAGCTGGCACGGCAGGGCGCCGACCCGGCGCGGCTGCAGGTCGCCAGCCGGCTGCACCTGCGCTACGCGGGCACGGATGCGTTCCTGCCCGTTCCGTTCGGCGACCACGCCACGGTGCTCGAAGCCTTCACCGACGCGCATCGCCGCCGGTTCGGCTTCGCGACCCCCGAACGCGAGGTGGTTGTGGAAGCCTGCATCGCCGAGGTCACCATGCCCGGCGAGCGCGTGGTGGAACCCACCCTGCCCGAACGCGGCGACGGCCAGCCGGAACCGATCGACACGGTCGAGATGTGGAGCGAGGGCGCGCTGCACGCCGCGCCGCTGTTCGACCGCGACGCGCTGCTGGTCGGCGACCTCATTGCCGGCCCGGCGCTGATCCGCGAGGCGATCGCCACCACCGTGCTGGAACCCGGCTGGACGGCGGAGCTCACCGCGCTCGATCATCTGGTGCTGCGGCGGACCCAGCCGCGCGCGGCTGCCCTGGCCGCCACGGGCGACCGGCCGGACCCGGTGATGCTGGAACTGTTCAACAACCTGTTCATGAACGTGGCCGAGCAGGCCGGCGCGGTGCTGCAGAACACCTCGCTCAGCGTGAACATCAAGGAACGGCTCGACTTCTCCTGCGCCGTCTTCGATGCGACCGGCGGGCTGGTGGCGAACGCGCCGCACGTGCCGGTGCACCTGGGCGCGATGGGCGAGAGCGTGCGCACGGTGATCCGGTCGCGCAGCGCCACGCTGAGGCCCGGCGATGTGGTGGCGCTGAACAACCCGTCGAACGGCGGCACGCACCTGCCCGATGTCACGGTCATCACCCCGGTCTTCGACACGGCTGGCCAGGAGGTGCTGTTCTTTGTCGGATCGCGCGGCCACCACGCTGATATTGGCGGGTTGACGCCCGGTTCGACGCCGCCGGGGTCGAAGACACTGGAGGAGGAAGGCGTCGTCATCGACGACTTCCTGCTGGTCGATGGCGGCCGCTTCCGCGAGGCCGAGTTCCGCGCGCTGCTGGCAGGCGCGACCTGGCCCGCGCGCAGCCCCGACGTGAACGTGGCCGACATCAAGGCGCAGGTCGCGTCCAACGAGAAGGCCGTGCAGGAATTGCAGCGCGCCGTCGCGGAATTCGGCCTGCCCACCGTGCGCGCCTACATGACGCACGTGATGGACAATGCCGAGGAAAGCGTCCGGCGCGTTCTGGAACGCCTGCCCGACGGCGCGTTCGCCACCACCATCGACGACGGCACGCCGCTGCGCGTGGCGGTGCGCGTGGACCATGCGAAGCGGCGCGCCGTCATTGACTTCACCGGCACCGGTCCGCAGCGGCCCGACAACTTCAACGCGCCATCGGCCGTCTGCCGCGCCGTGGTGCTGTACTGCTTCCGCTGCCTGGTCGGTGAGGACATCCCGCTGAACGATGGCTGCCTCAAGCCGCTGGAGATCATCATCCCCGAGGGCACCTTCCTGTCGCCGCGCCCTGGTGCAGCGGTGGTGGCCGGCAATACCGAAGTCTCGCAGATGACCTGCAACGCGCTGCTGGCGGCACTCGGCGCCTGTGCCTCGGCGCAGGCCACCATGAACAACCTGCTGTTCGGCGATGCCACCTACCAATACTACGAGACCATCTGCGGCGGCATCGGCGCCGGCCCCGGCTTCAACGGCGCGGGCCCGATCCAGACGCACATGACCAACACCCGCATGACCGACCCGGAAATCCTCGAACTGCGCTACCCCGTGCGGCTCGAGGAATTCGCCATCCGCCGCGGCTCCGGTGGCGCGGGCCAGTGGCACGGCGGCGACGGGTCGCGCCGGCGCATTCGCTTCCTGCGGCCGATGGAGGCGGTGATCGTCGCCTCCCGCCGCACCGTCGCACCGCACGGCCTCCAGGGCGGCGCCGATGGCGCGGCCGGGCGGCAATGGGTGGAACGCGGCGACGGCAGCGTCCAGGTGCTGCGCGGCAGCGACCGCGCCAGCCTCCAGCCCGGCGATGTCTTCGGACTGGAAACCCCAGGTGGCGGCGGCTGGGGCACGCCGGCCGCGTGACGCGCCGCGCTGCCCTTGCGCTGGGCATGCTGCCGCTGGCGCTGCTGCTGCTGGCCTGGGTCGGCCCGCGCCTGCTGGATGGCGAGGCGCAGCGCGACCGCGTGGCGGCGATTGCCACCGCGCGGCTCGGCCGGACCGTCACGCTGGACGGACCGCTGCGCCTGACGCTGCTGCCGCAGCCGATGGTCGAGGCCTCGGCAGTGCGCGTCGATGACACGGATGGCGATGGCATCGGCGTATCGGCCCGCGCGCTGCGCCTGCGCCTGGGGCTGTTGCCCTTGCTGCTCGGCCGGCTGGAGCCGCGCGACCTGGTTCTGGTCGGCGCCGAGATCCGCCTGCCCTGGCCACCGCCGAGTATCGGTGCGCTGCGCCCGCCACCCTGGCTGGTGGAATTCGATGCGCGCATCGAGGACAGCCGCGTCGCCATCGGCGGCGCGGTACTGGACGGTGTCGCGGCGCGCCTGGCCGCGCCCGGGCCGCTCGACGCCGTGCGCACCGAGGGCAGCTTCACCTGGCAGGGCGCGCCGGTGCGCTTCGAGGCGGTGCTGGGGCGCCCCGGCTACGACGGCGCCGCGACACTCGATGTCGCGCTCTCGCTGCAGGGCGCGGGGGCCAACGCACGCGGCGTGGTCGTGGCCGAAGGCGGCTTCGAGGGACGGATCGAGGCAGCGGGGCCGGACCTCGCGGCGCTGATCGCCTCGGCGCCCGGCCCGTTCCGCGCCGCGGGGCGGCTGGTGGTGACCGGCGAACTCGCAGCGGCCGATGACCTGGCGCTCGACCTCGGGGGTGTGACCGGGCGGGCGGCGGCGACCTTCCGCTTCGCGCCGGCGCCGCGGCTCGACATCGCGCTGGCGTTGGCGAGGCTCGACCTCGGAGCCTGGATCGCGGCGCTGCGTGGCGCCGCCGCGCCGCCGCTGCCGGTCGGGCTCGACATCTCGGCCGAGGCGGCGTCCTACGCCGGGTATACGCTGCGCCGCCTGCGCGGGGGGGTCTTCCGCGAGGCCGACAGGCTGACGCTGACCGACCTTGCCGTGCTGCTGCCGGGCGATGCGCAGGTCGAGGGCGCGGGTGCCACGCATGGGCAGCGGCTCGAACTTGGCTTGCGCTTCTCGGGCCCCAGCCTGCGCGCCACGGCCGGCGCCTTCGGCCTGCCGGTGGATCGCTTCGATCCCGCCGCGCTGCGCGCCTTCGAAGGTCATGCGCGGATCGAGCTGGACGGCCCGCAGGTCGGCGTGCCGGAACTGGCCGCGACCATCGATCGCTCGCGGGTCAGCGGCGCCGGCGTGCTGCGCTTTGGCGCGCGGCCTGCGCTCGGGCTCGGCCTGACCTTCGACCGGCTCGACCTCGATGCGTTGTTGCCGCCGGGCGGCGACTGGGCGGAGGCGCTGCGCACGCCACCCGGCTTCGACGCCAACCTGCGCATTGCCGCCGATGCGCTGGCCTGGGGCGGCATGGCGGCGGAACGCGTGGCGCTCGACGCCGTGCTCGAGGCCGGGCGGATCGGGCTGAGGCGCCTGTCCGCGCGCGTCGGGGGCGCGGACGTGACACTGGCCGGCACGGTCGTGCCTGGCGCGACGCCGCGCTTCGCGGAGCTGGGGCTGGAGGTGGCGGCGGCATCGGGCACGGGCCTCGCCGAATTGCTGGCGCCGCGCCTGGCGCTTCCGCCGGCGCTGGCTGCGTTGCCGCTGCACCTGCGCGTGACCGGCGGCGGCCCCGGCGATGCGCTGGCGCTGGCGGTCGAGGGCGAGCTCGGCGAATTGCGCGCCGAGGGCCAGGCCAGCTTCAACCTGGGCCAGGGGCGGGCGACCGGGACGCTCACGCTGCGTCATCCCGGCGCGCCGCGGCTGTTCATGCTGCTGGGCGCCCGGGGGCCGCCGACATGGCTGGGCGAGGGATCCTTCGCGCTGATCGCCGCGCTGTCCGGCGGCACCGCGGGGATCACGGCGGAGAGCCTGGACCTGGTGGCCGGCGGCTTGCGCCTGCGCGGGCCGCTGGCGCTGGCACTGGATGGCGCGCGGCCCCGGCTGACCGGGCGGCTGGCGGCGGAGCGCCTGCCACTGCCCGGCCTGTCGCCACGCGGCACGGATCCGGTCGACCTTGGTGCGCTGGCTGCGGTTGATGCCGAGCTGGCGCTGGAGGCGATTGAGCTGGTCCTGCCGCAGCTTCCCCCGCTGCGCGGTGCGAGCGCCCGCCTGCTGCTGGCCGAGGGACGGCTGGCGCTGGAGGATATCCGGGCAACGCTGGGCGGCGGTGTGCTCGATGGGCGCCTTGCGCTCGATTCGACCGTGCAGCCACCGATGCTCTCGGGCGCGCTGGGCTTGGCCGGCGCGGCGCTGGGCGCGCCGCTGTTCGGCACGCCCTTCGATATCGCCGCCGGCCAGGTCGAGGCGCAGGGCAGGTTTTCCGCCAGCGGCCACGCGCCGGCGGCGCTGCTGGCTACGCTGGCGGGCGAGGGCCGGATCGGCGTGGCCAATGGCGTGCTGTCCGGCGTGGCGTTGGGCAATGCCGCCAGTGCTGCCGCGAATGAGGATTTCGCCGCCGCCGAGGCCGGCGTGCGCGAGGCGCTGGCCGGCGGCGCGACCGCGCTCGACCGGTTGGAGGGCGGCTGGCGCGCGACCGGTGGCGTGGTGACGCTGGATGGCGTGCGGATCGTGGCGGAGGGCGGCGCCACCGGCGCGCTGGAAGGCAGCCTGGATGTCGCGCGCGGCGGCATCGACCTGCGCTTCCTGGTGCAGCCCGGCCCGGCCGAGGCGCCGCCGATCGGGCTGCGAGTGACCGGACCGGCCGAGACGCCGCGGCGCCAGCCGGAGGTCGCCGCCTGGTCGCGCTGGCGGGCGGAGCGGTAGTCAGCCCGGCGGGCGTGTGTGCAACGCAAAGACGCGCAGCGTGCTCGCGAGCGGCGCCTCCGGCGGGCGCGAGGCGTCGAGGTCTGCGACCAGCGCAGCGAGGCTGATGCCGCGCGCCGCCGCCTCGCGGTCCAGCACCGCCCAGAAGGCCGGTTCCAGCGCCACCGAGGTACGATGGCCGGCCAGGCTGAAGGACCGCTTGGCCAGGTGCGGCTTCACCCGCTGGCGTCCGGCGCGCCGCCCGGGCGCAGCATGTCCTGCGGGCGGACCCAGCGGTCGAAATCCTCGGGCGCGACATGGCCGAGCCGGGCGGCGGCGTCGCGCAGCGTGAGGTCCTCGGCAAGCGCGAGCTTGGCGATCTGCACCGCCTTGTCGTAGCCGATGTGCGGGTTGAGCGCGGTAACCAGCATCAGCGACTTCGCCACCTGGTTGGCGATGCGCGCGAGGTTGGGCTCCAGCTTCGCGACCATGTGCGTCGCGAAGGACCGCGCGGCGTCACCGAGCAGCGTGGTGCTCTCGAGCACCGCCTGGATGATCACGGGCTTGAAGACGTTGAGCTCGAGGTGCCCCTGCGCGCCGGCGAAGGTGACGGTGGTCTGGTTCCCCATGACGCGGGCGCAGACCATGGTCAACGCCTCGGACTGCGTCGGGTTGGTCTTGCCGGGCATGATGCTGCTGGAGAGTCCGTCGGCGGGGATGATGAGTTCGCCGAAGCCGCCGCGCGGGCCCGATCCCATCAGCCGAATGTCGTTGGCGATCTTGTTGAGCGAGACGGCCAGCGTGTTGAGCGCGCCGTGCAGTTCCACGAAGGCGTCATGCGCGGCCATGCCCTCGGACTTGTCCGGGTTCGGGGCGAAGGCCTCCCCGGTGCGATCGGCCAGCACGGCGCAGAAGACGTCGTCGAAGTCGGGATGGCGGTTGAGCCCGGTGCCGGCCGCGGTGCCGCCCTGCGGCAGCAGCAGAAGGCGCGGGAGGGTGTCGCTCACGCGCGCGATGCCGTTCTCCACCTGGCGCGCCCAGGTGGAGAATGCGCCGCCCAGCGTGACGGGCACCGCATCCATCAGGTGGGTGCGGCCGAGCTTGACGATGGCGGCGTAGTCTTCCGCCTTGCGCGTCAGGGCGGCGTGCAGCGCGGCGAGGCCCGGCAGCAGCCGCGCGCGCAGCGCCGCGACGGCGGCGATGTGCATCACCGTGGGGAAGCTGTCATTCGACGACTGGCCGCGGTTGACATGGTCGTTCGGATGAACGGGAGCGCGCGAGCCGAGCGGCTGGCCGAGCGCGAGGTTGGCGCGGTTCGCGATCACCTCGTTGGCGTTCATGTTGGTCTGGGTGCCGGACCCCGTCTGCCAGACCGGCAGCGGGAAGTCCGCGTCGCGCAGGCCTTCGGCAACGTCGAGCGCGGCGGCCTTGATCGGCTCGGCGATGGCGTCAGGGAGTTCGCCCAGGCGGCGATTCGCCTCGGCAGCCGCCCACTTTTGCAGGCCGGTGGCGCGGATCACGCCGGGGTCGAGCCGCCCATCGCCGATCGCGAACAAGGCACGGGCGCGTTCGGTCTGTGGGCCCCAATGGCGGTCGGCCGGGATCTCGATGGTGCCGAGGCTGTCGGTTTCCGTGCGCGTGGCTGTCATGCGGACGATATGGGGCGTCAGGGGGCCTCGCCGTAGGTCGCGATCTCGATCAGGTTGCCGTCGGGGTCGCGGCAATAGACCGAGGTGATGGCGCCGAGGGCGCCGTCCTTGGCCACCGGTCCCTGTTCCACGGACACGCCGCAGCGCTGGAGATGCGCCAGCACCTGTTCGGCATCGACCGTGACGATGAAGCAGAGGTCGGCGGTACCCGGGACGCCGCCGCCGGTCCCGGTCCACCAATCCTGCTGCGTGGCCTCGACCGGGCGGAGGTTGATCTTCTGGCCGCCGAATTTCAGCGCGGTGCGGTTGTGCGGGCCGAATTCCTCGACCTCCATGCCCAGCACGCGCTGGTACCAGGAGGCGGAGATGGTGACGTCCTTGCAGGTGACGACCAGGTGGTCGAGGCGGTCCACGGCGAAACGCATGTCTGCGATGCGGCGCGTTTACAGGCGCAGCGGCGGGAAGTCACGCCGGCCGGCGCGCGCGCCGCGCGGTGACCTCGATCTCGATCTTCATCGCGTCCGTCTGCAGGCCGGCATGGATCAGGGTGGAGGCGGGCTTCGCGCGGCCCAGGTAGCGCTTGACCACCGGCCAACAGGGTTCCCAGTCGGCGCGGTCGGGCACGATGAAGAGCACGCGCACCACGTCGTCCAGCGTGGCGCCGGCCTGGTCGAGCGCGGCGGCGATGTTGCGGAAGGTCTGGTCGGCCTGCGCCACCACGTCGGGTGCGATGGTCATGGTGGTGTAGTCGTAGCCGGTCGTGCCCGAGACCCAGATGTCGTCGCCGATGACGACGGCGCGGGAATAGCCGATCTGCTCCTCGAATCGCGAGCCGGAGGAGATCAGGCGGCGTTCGGTCATGGCGTGGTGCTCATGCTGTTGTGGGGCCGCCGCAGCGCTCGGGGCGGTGCAGGCGTTCCGTACTGGCCGGAAATTTTTCGAGCCTCGCCGCCGGGCGGATCGGCCGCGGCACCAGGTTGCCGCCGCAATTGGGACACAGCCCGCCGGGCAGGCGCGTGGCCGCGCAATCGGTGCACCAGGTGCATTCGAAGGAACAGATCAGCGCGTCGCGGCTGTCGGGCGGCAGGTCCCGCCCGCAGCATTCGCAATTGGGGCGGAGTGCGAGCATCAGGGAACCGCCACCATGCGGGACACCATGCGGCGCACGACCGGCAGCACCACCAGCACGGTGGGAAAGGCGATGATCCAGGAAGTGACCCAGGCGATCGGCCAGGCGCCCAGCGCCATCCGCGAGAACCCGAGCGCCATGAAGGTCGACACGCCGGAGATGATGATCGTCATGATCCCCGACAGGATGAAGCCCGTTACCGGCAGCGCGCAGCGCGCGGGCAGGCGGCCGCTCATTCCAGGCCTTCGTAGAAGTCGTTGCCCTTGTCATCGACCACGATGAAGGCGGGGAAGTCCTCGACCTCGATGCGCCACACCGCCTCCATGCCGAGCTCGGGATATTCCAGGACTTCCACCTTGCGGATGCAGTCCTGCGCGAGCCGCGCCGCCGGGCCGCCGACGGAGCCGAGGTAGAAGCCGCCGAATTTCTTGCAGGCGTTGAGCACGGCCTTGGAACGGTTGCCCTTGGCCAGCATCACGAAGGACCCGCCGGCGGCCTGGAAGGCCTCGACGTAGCTGTCCATGCGCCCGGCGGTGGTCGGCCCGAACGACCCGGTGGCGTAGCCCACCGGCGTCTTGGCCGGGCCAGCGTAATAGACGGGGTGGTCCTTGATGTATTGCGGCAGGCCAAGCCCCGCATCGAGCCGTTCCTGCAGCTTGGCATGCGCGATGTCGCGCGCCACCACCATGGTGCCGGTGAGCGAGACGCGCGTCTTGACCGGATGCTTCGAGAGTTCCGCGCGGATCTCGGCCATCGGGCGATTGAGGTCGATCTGCACGACCTCGCCGCCCAGGATGTCCTCGGTATGCTCGGGCAGGTACTGCGCGGGATCGCGCTCGAGTTCCTCCAGGAACACGCCCTCGGCGGTGATCTTCGCCTTGATCTGGCGGTCGGCGGAGCACGACACGCCGATGCCGATGGGCAGCGAAGCGCCATGGCGCGCCAGGCGCACAACCCGCACATCATGGCAGAAA
>LNEW01000197.1 GCA_001464375.1 Rhodospirillales bacterium Ga0074136
GCCACCGCGCAGCGCCCGCCTGCCGCCGCCCCGGTGGTGCGACCACCAACCCGCCCGGATGGCCGCCCGCCAGGCGCGGCCGCGCGCCCGGCCCCGCGCGGCCGCACTGCCGCCGGCGCCGCTGGCGCAGCCGGGGCCGCCGGTGCCGCCCGCCCGCCGGAACCCACCCCCGCGCCCGCCCCGGCGCCCGAACCGCAACCGGCGATCGGGTCGGTCACGAACCTGCCGCTGCCGCGCTTCGCCGCCCTGCGGTCGGACGAGGTGAACCTGCGCGCCGGCCCGGGCACGCGTTTCCCGATCGAATGGACTTACCAGCGCCGCGAATTGCCGGTCGAGATCACTCGGGAATTCGAGCTCTGGCGCCGCATCCGCGATCCCGAGGGCACCGAGGGCTGGGTTCACCAATCCACCCTGATGGGCCGGCGCAGCGCCATCGTCCGCGGCGCGCCGGCCAGCGAGACGGCGTTGCGCCGCCGGCCGGAAGCGGATTCGCCGCCTGTCGCACGGCTGCGCCCCGGCGTGGTGGTGCGCCTGCGCCAATGCGAACCGCGCAGCCCCTGGTGCGAGGCGCAGTCCGGCGATTACCGCGGCTATATCCTGCGGTCCGAGGTCTGGGGCGTGTCCGCCGATGAGGAAGTGAAGTAGCGGCGCTGGACCGCGCGGCGCCAGGCGTCCTACGCTTCGCCCATGCCAGACGACATCCCCGTCCCCGCGACCCACGACATGGGCGGCATCGCCCGCTTCCACTGCACGCCGGTCGAACATGACGAAGCACCGCCGGACGCCTTCGGCCGTCAGGTGGACGCGCTGCGCCAGGTGCTGGCGGGCAAGAAGCTGATGACGGTCGACGAACTCCGCCGCGGGATCGAGAGCATCCCGGAGGGCGAGTATTTCGCGCTCGGCTACTATGAACGCTGGCTGCGCTCGATCGCGCTGCTGATGGTCGAGAAAGGCATCGTGGAGAAGGACGTCCTGCCATGAGCGCGCCCGCCCAAGCCGCCGCGCCCGCCCGCTTCGCCGCCGGCGCGACGGTCCGCGTGAAGGACGACTGGCCGGAGCGCCGCGGCCCCTGCCACATCCGCACGCCGCACTACATCCGCGGCCGCACCGGCACGGTGGTGCGCCCGCTCGGCGCCTTCCCGAACCCCGAGGACCTGGCCTTCGCCCGCCCGGCGCCGACGCGCACGCTGTACCACGTGCTGTTCGCGCAGGAACCGCTCTGGCACGAGGGCAAGCCGGGCGACACGGTGATGGTCGAGGTCTTCGAACACTGGCTGGAGGAGGCGTGAGCATGGCAGCCCCACCCCGCGCCGACAGCCTCGCGTTGCTCGACCGCCTGATGGCGGCGCTGCAGGCGAAGGGCGTCGTCACGCCGGCCGAGATCGCCGAGCGTCAGGCCAATACCGACAAGGCCAGTCCCGAGACCGGCGCGCGCATGGTCGCCAAGGCCTGGACAGACCCCGCCTATCGCGCGCTGCTGCTGTCCGACGGCAAGGCCGCCGCCGAGGCGATGGGCGTATCGATGGCCGGCGCACCGCCGCTCGGCGTGCTCGAGAACACGCCGACGCGCCACCACCTGGTGGTCTGCACACTGTGCTCCTGCTACCCGCGCGCCGTGCTGGGGTATCCGCCCAACTGGTACAAATCCTTCGCCTACCGGTCCCGCGCGGTGCGCGAACCGCGGGCGGTGCTGGCCGAATGGGGGCTGAACCTGTCCGACAGCGTGGAGATCCGCGTGGTGGACAGCACCGCGGACTATCGCTGGATGGTGCTGCCGATGCGCCCGGCCGGGACGGAAGGCTGGGAGGAGGCGCGGCTCGCCGCGCTGGTCACGCGGGATTCCCTGGTGGGGGTGGCGGTGCCGGCTGCGGCGTGACCGGGGCGGCCTCGGCCACGCCCTCATCGCCCACCCGCACCGTCACATCCACATGCAGACCGGCGAAGTCGTCGGCCTGGCCGATGAACCCGCCGCCCACCGGCACCGCCTGTTCCGGGGTGCGGGTCGATCCCACGCGGATCAGGTTCTCGCCAGCCACCAGGCCATTGGTCGGGTCGTATTCCACCCAGCCGGCGCCGGGCACATAGACCGAACACCAGGCATGGGTCGCACCGCCGCCGACCACGCCCTCGCCGATGCCTGAATCGTACAGGTAGCCGGTGACGAAGCGCGCCGCGAGGCCCAGCGAGCGCACCGCCTCCATCATCAGCAGCGTGAAGTCGCGGCAGGCGCCGCGTCCTGATTCGAGCGTCACCACCGGACTGTTGGTGCCCTCCGCGTCGCGGCCTTCGTAGGTGAATTCGTCGCGGATCGCGCGTGTCATCGCCTCCAGCATCGGCAGCGTGCGCGTCTGGCCGCCATCCATCAGGAAGCGCCGCGCCCAGGCATCGACGCGCCGCTGCGGGTCCGACAGCAGTCGCACGCGGAAATGCTCGAGGTCGGGCGCTTCCTCCGCCGCGTAGGAAAACGGGAAGATCTCGACCGACGGGTCGAGCGTCGCGAGCGGCAGCGCCGGCCCGGCGGGGTAATGGGTGAGGTCGAGCGTCGAGATGATCTCGAGATGATCCGTCCGCTCCCCCTGCGACCAGTCGAGCAGGCAGACGGAATTGCCGAACACGTCATGCGACCAGCGCGTGGCGTCCGGCGCCGGGCTGATCGACAGGGTCGCGTCGTGCAGGCGCAGGTCGTGGCTGTCGCGCGGGCGCACCATCAGGCGGTGCTGGGAGAGTGCGACCGGGCTGTTGTACTCGTAGCGGGTCGAGTGGCGGATACGGACGCGAGCCATGCGGCAACCCCTCGGGCGTGCGGGCGCAGCGGCGCCCGCCCGGCGCGATGCTAGCGCACAAACGCCCGAAGGGTTGCGCCGGCGGCGCTAGACCCCGCCGTAGATGAACACCGGCATGGGCTGGGTGTCGTCCACCACCGCCCGCACGCCGGGCACGTTCTCGGCGAGCACGCGCAGCGCCTTCTGCACCGCGTCCGACCTGCGGAAGCCGTGGAAGCTGACGGTGCCGTCCCTGACCTCGACCATGGTGTAGAAGGTGTCGGCCCAGGATTCCTTCTTCATCGCCGCCATCACCGCGCGGCGCACGCGCTCATCGGACAGCTCGGCATCCTGGTGCGGCGGTGAGACCAGCGCGCGCAGCAGGTCGGCACGGCTGACGATGCCGCGCAGGCGCTCGCCATCCGTCACCACCACGCGGCGGATGTTCTGCTTCTCCATCATCTGCGCGATATGCGCCGCGCTCGTGTCGGGCGTGACGGTCACAACCGTTTCGGTCATCAGGTCCCTGGCGGTCACGCCGTGGGTGCGGGCGAAGCGCTCCGCCTGGCTCGCCGGGTCGGCGAACAGGGACGCGAACCAGGAGGCCGGCTTGTCCTCCTCGCCGGCCAGGCGGCGGATCAGGTCGGCTTCCGTGACGATGCCCAGCACCCGGCTGTCCTTGTCCACCACGGGCACCGCCGAGATGCCACGGTCAGACAGCAGCCGCGCCATGGCCATGACGGGCGTCTCGGGCGGCACGGTCACCACGTCTGGGGTCATCAGGTCGCGGGCGAGAAGGCCGGTCATCGGGATTTCCTCCGGGATCAACGGGCGCAGAATGCCGCCCCCGTCGCCGCCGCGCCTTGCGCCAGATCAACGGCCCAGGCTTCAAACTGGGGCGCAGGAAGGCTATTCACACTGCTGCGACCAAGAAATCCCCAAGGAGGACACATGTCCGGGATCACCCGACGTCACGTCATTGCCGCCGCGGGCGGCACGCTGGCCCTGCCGGGCCTGGCACGCGCGCAGGCGGCGCAGCAGCTCGCCATCGCCACCGGCACGACCGGCGGCGTCTATTATCCGCTGGGCGGTGCGCTCGCGAACTACCTCTCGCGCGGCATCCCGGGCATGAGCGCCACGGTGGAGGTCACCGGCGGGTCGGTCGCCAACCTCCAGCTGCTTGGCGCCAACCGCGTGGGCATGGTGCTGACCCAGGTGGATGCCGCGGTGGACGCGGTGCGCGGCAATGACCGCTTCCGCGGCCGGCCGGTGCCGGTGCGCGCGGTGTCGGTGCTGTATACCAACCGCATGCAGGTGGTGACGGTGGCCTCGACCGGCATCCGTTCGATGACCGACCTCAAGGGCAAGCGGGTGTCGACCGGCGCGCCGGGCTCGGCGACCGAGATCATGGCGTTCCGCCTGATCGAGGCCGCCGGCATCGACCGCGAGAAGGATTTCCGCGCGCGCGAGCGCCTGTCGCCGGCCGAGAGCACCAACGCGATCAAGGATGGCAAGCTCGACGCTTACTTCTTCGTCTCGGGCGTGCCGACCAGCGCCATCACCGACCTGGGCGCCACGCCCGGCACGCAGCTGGTGATGGTCGACCACGACCAGTACGTGCCCGCCATCGTCGAGAAATACGGCCCGGTCTATTTCCCCGAGGTGATCCCGGCCGGCACCTATCCGGGCCAGACCACCCCGAACAGGCAGATGTCGGTCGCGAACATCGTGGCGGTGCGCGAGGACATGCCCGCCGCGCTGGTCACGCAGATCCTGCAGATCATGTGGGGCAGCCGCGAGGACTGGGCGCGCGTGCATTCCGCCGCGCGCGACTTCAACCTGGAAGGCCAGAAGACCGCCGCGGCCGGCGTGCCCTGGCACCCGGCGGCCGAGACCTTCTGGAAGGGCCAGGGCGCGACCCTGGCCTGAGCGGCCGCCACTGGAGCACACCATGCGGGAGCGGTCCGGCCGGGCCGCTCCCGATTTGCATTGACGGCACAGCGCCGGAGCATCGCCCGTGACCACCACGCACCACCTCCCGCCCGAAGCCGCCACCAGCACCCTGGACGACGCCACCGCCGCGCGCCTCGAGGCCCTGATCGAGGAGGAGGAGGGCGCGCAGAACCGCTTCTCCGGTTGGCTCGGCTACGTCGCTACGGCGCTGGCGCTGGCGATGTCGCTGTTCCACCTGTGGGCGGCCTGGGACATCGTGCCGACCACGACGCTGCGCTTCGTGCATGTCGGCTTCGCGCTGGTGCTGGGCTTCGTGCTGTTCCCCGCGCTGCGCCGGTACCGCAACCGGGTGATGCCCTGGGATGTCGCGCTGGCGGCCGCGTCCATCTACGTCATCTACTACCTGATCGCCGGCGGGGATGACCTGCAGGACCGCGCCATCTTCCCCGAGCCGATGGACATCGCGGTGGGCTGGATGCTGATCGCGCTGGTGCTGGAAGCCACGCGCCGCGCCACCGGCCCGGTGATGCCGGCGGTGGCGATCTTCTTCCTGCTGTACGGCTTCTTCGGCAACCACCTGCCCGCGCCCTGGCAGCACCAGGGCTACGATTCCATCCGCATGATCCCGCATATCTCGATCGGGCTCGATGGCATCTTCGGCACGGCGGTGGATGTGTCCGCCACGCTGATCGTGCTGTTCACGATCTATGGCGCGATCCTGCAGGCCTCGGGCGCGGGGAAGTTCTTCGTCGACTTCTCCTTCGCGGCCACCGGCGGCAAGGCCGCGAGCGCGGGTCGCACCGTCGTGCTGTCGTCCTTCCTGCTCGGCGGGCCGTCCGGGTCGGGCGTGGCCACCACCGTCACGCTCGGCACCGTCGCCTGGCCGATGATGAAGAAGGTCGGCTACCGGCCGGACGATGCGGGCGGGTTGCTGGCGGCCGGCGGGCTCGGCGCCATCATCTCGCCGCCCGTGCTGGGGGCAGCGGCCTTCCTGATCGCGGAATACCTCAAGATCGGCTACCTGGACGTGCTCAAGATGGCGGTGATCCCGACCATCCTCTACTACGCCTCGCTGCTGTTCATGGTCGAACTCGACCAGAAGCGCATCCGCGCCGAGCGCGGCGGGATCGACCCCGACGACGGCATGAAGGTCGATCCCATCCCGGTGCTGCTGCGCCGCTACGGCTTCCACTTCACGTCGCTGATCGCGATCGTGGTGTTCATGGTGTGGGGCTATTCCGCCACGCTGTCGGTGCTCTACGCCATGATCCTGGCGGTGCTGCTGTCCTTCATCCGGCGCGAAAACGCCCTGTGGCCCCGGCGCCTGGTCGACGCGCTGGCCAATGGCGCAATCCAGGCCGTGGGCATCGCCGCCACCTGTGCGAGCGCCGGCATCATCGTGGGCGTCATCACGCTGACCGGGCTCGGGCTGAAGTTCAGTGACATCGCCATCCAGGCCGCCGGCGGATCGGTGGTGGTCACCGCGCTGTACACCGCGCTGATCGTGTGGGTGGTCGGGCTCGCGGTCCCGGTCACCGCGTCCTACATCATCTGCGCTGTCGTCGCCGCGCCGGCGCTGATGAAGTTGGGCGTGCCGGACTACGCGGCGCACATGTTCGTCTTCTACTACGCGGTGCTGAGCGAGGTCTCCCCGCCCACCGCGCTGTCGCCCTTCGCTGCCGCCGCGATCACCGGCGCCGGTCCCTACCGCACCACGCTGCAGGCGTGGAAATATACCATGCCGGCCTTCCTGATGCCGTTCGTCTTCGTCACCGACCCCGAGGGCGTGGGCCTGCTGCTGAACTTCCGCGACGGCATGACCTGGCTGGACGTGGTGTGGCAGACCGTGCTGGCGGCCGGCGGGCTGGCCGCGCTGGCGGCGGCGGCGCAGGGCTATGGCCGGCGCATGCTGGCTGGGTGGGAGCGCGCCGGCTTCGCATTGGCCGGGCTGCTGATGATCTTCCCCGCGCTGTTGCAGCACGCGGCATCCGACCTGGTGCCCTATCCGCACCTGGTCGGCATCGCGCTGGCCGCGGTGCTGTTGCTGTGGCAGGGGCGCGGCGTTCAGGCGCGGCAGTAGGTCAGCGCCACCACGCCGTTGGGAAAGGGGCGGGCTTCGTTCAGCGCCCAGGCGCTGGGCGGCCCGCCAGCTGCGAAAAGCCGCGGCCCCGCGCCGAGCAGCAGCGGGATCACGAAGAGTTCCAGGCTGTCCACCAGCCCGCGCGCGAGGCAGTCCTGCGCCAGCGCCGCGCCGCCGAGCAGCCAGATGTCGCCTGGTGTCTCCGCGCGCAGCCTGGCGAGCATGGCGGCGACATCACCGCCGGCGGCCTCCACCCCCGCCGGAGGATCGCGGTCGAGCGGGCGATGCGTCATCACCGCCACGCGCTTGCCGGCGTAGGGCCATTCGGGAAAGCCCCGCGCCTGGTCGTAGGTGGCGCGGCCCGTCAGCACCGACCCGACATCCGCGAGGAAACCGTCCATGCCGTAGTCCTGCGCCTCGAAGGGCGTGAGCCAGCCGACGCCGCCCCACGCATCCGCCAGGCAGCCATCCAGCGAGACGGCGACATAGAGCCGCAGCCGCCCGCTCATGCGTGCCGCCGCCGCTGCGGATGCGCAGCCGGCGTGGCGCGCGGTGCGGCGGGCGATGGCCGCGCTGCATCGCGCGGCGGCGATGCCCTCAGCAGGCCGCGGATCGGGTGGCGCCAGTCCATTCGGGCATTCTACACCCGCGCCGCATGCGATGGGCCCAGGCCCACGCGCGTCTACTCAGGATGCCTCGATTTCCTCCGGGAAGGCGCAGATCCCGCGCGCGCGCAGCCACCCCGAAAAGCCCGGGTGCGCCGTGACCACCGCGAAGGGAATCGCCAGCAGCAGCGAGGCCAGCACCGGTGCCGCCAGCAGCAGCGCCAGCGGCGAGGCCGCCCCGAACACCCATGCCAACATCAGCCCCGCGACCGTCGGCGGCCAGAACTGCCGCGCCGCATCGCCCCATGAGACACCGCGGTCGGCCCGGTTCTGCGCCGTCCAGCCGGCTCTCATCCCGAAGGGCAGCGCCAGCAGGAACAGCGTCTGCGCCATCAGCCGCGCCGGTTCCATCAGCGTGGTGAACAGGATCTCGGCCGCCGCGCCGCGCGCGAAGGCGGCGCGCCCGCCGTAGCGCGCCGCGAGCGCGGGCTTCAGCAGGACCTCGGCATAGCCGGCGAGCTTCGCCGCGTAGTGGCAGGCCCAGGTCGCGGCCAGCAGCAGCATCAGCAGGCCGGTGGGCGTCGCGGCGCCGCCGCCGGTCAGCGCATTCACCCCCGCGAGCAGCAGGATCGCGCACCACAGCGGCGCGCCGAGAAACAGCAGGATCGCCTGGACCAATTGCCAGCGCGCCATGACGGTCATGCCCGGCAGGCGCAGCAGCGCCAGGTACTGCATGTTGCCGCCGGCCCAGCGCAGGTCGCGCGTGACGAAATCGCCGAAGGTGGGTGGGTTGCCTTCGGCGGACCCGGTGTCGTCGGCCAGCACGCGCACCTTCCAGCCGGCGGCGTGCAGGCGCGTCGCCTCCACCTGGTCGTGGCTGAGGATGCGCGACCCATCCGGCAACGGCCCCAGCCGGCACAGCGCGCGGAACGGCGCGATGCGGATCAGCGCGTTGTGGCCCCAATAGGGACCCTCGTCGCCCTGCCACCAGGCCTGGCCCGTGGCCCAGGCGCGCATGCCGTGGCGCATGCCGAACTGGAACAGGCGCGGGAAGGCGGCGGTGGCCGGCTTGCCGTGGATGAGCTGCTGCACGATGGCAAGGCGGTCATCGGCCTCCATGCACGCCACCAGGCGCAGCACGGCCGCCGGTGTCATCTCGGAATCGGCATCGAGGCACAGGAAATACGCGAGGCCCTCGGCATGATGGTCGAGGAAATCCATCACGTTGCCCGCCTTGAAGCCGTCATTCACGTCGCGGCGGCGGTAGTGCGCGTTGGGTCGTCTCCCGCCGCCGGCGGGCGGGAATGATCCTGCGGCGAAGGCATCGAAGGCCGCCTGCTCGGCCTCGGCGGCCGCGCCGGCGGGGGTGTCGGACAGCACCCAGAGCGCGAAGAGGTCCGGCGGCAGCCCATCCATCAGCCGGCCGAGCGCCGGCAGCACTGCGCCCATGTCCTCGTTGCGGACACAGATCGCGATGGCGGTGCGCTGCCGCGGCGGGCCGGGGCGCGCGGCGCGCAGGGCCGGCAGGACGGCCGCCGGCGGGTCGCGCGCAGCCAGCAGGATGCCCAGGCCGACCAGGGCATTGGCCGCCGACAGCGCGCTCCAGGGTACCGTGCCGAGGTAGCAGACGAGGATCAGGATCTCCCACAGCGTCCAGCCGCCCGGCGCCAGCACGGCGACGGCCAGCGCCACCAGCCCCGCCGTGATGGCGAGGACCAGCGACAGGAACAGGACACGGCGGAACAGCGGCGATTCGGCGGGCACGGCGACGGTCTATGCCCCGACCATGGCGGGAATGCGAAGCGCGCCGAGCCAGCCGGATGCGCGGCCCGCCTGCGCCCGCGCGAAGGCGCCGATCGCCAACGCGACCCGGGCCGCCGACCCCGCCGCGCGGCCAGGCCGCCCCGGCGCGCGCCAGCCGCCAGGCCAGCATTCCGACCCGGTGCTCAGTCGATCTGCGCGCCGGAGGCCCGCACCACTGGCGCCCATGTCGCCACTTCGCCGCGCATGAAGGCATCAAAGGCCGCGGGACCGAGTGGCCAGGGTTCCGCGCCGTAGTCGCGGATGCGCTGCGCGATCGCCGGGTCTTCCAGCGCGCCCACGATCTCCGCCCCCAGCCGGTCGCGGATGGCCATCGGCACGGCGGCCGGCATGGCAATGCCGTACCACGACGCGACGTCGAAATCCGGCACCCCCTGTTCCTGCAGAGTCGGCACCTCCGGCATGGTGCTGGCGCGCCGGGCGGTCGAGACACCGAGCGCGCGCAGCATCCCGGCCAGCACCTGCTGGCGCGACGCCGGGGCGTTGTCGATGGCGAACAGCACCTCACCGTTCAGCACGGCGGCCATCGACGGCGCGGTGCCGCGATAGGGCACGTGCGTCACCTCGACGCCGGTGCGCATGCCGAACAACAGGCCAGACAGGTGCGACGAGGTGCCCGACCCGGCCGAGGAAAAATTCGCCCGCGCAGGGTTCGCGCGGCAGAAGGCAATCAATTCCGCGACGGTCTTCACCGGCCCGTCGCCCTTGACGATCAGCACGTTGGGCATGGCGGCGATCCGCGCCACGCCCGGCAGGTCGCGCAGCGGGTCGAAGGCCAGCCGCCGGTACAGCGTCGGCCCGATGCCGTGCGAGGCGATGTGGTTGACGTAGTAGGTATAGCCATCCGGTGCCGCGCGCGCGGTCACTTCGGCGCCCACCATGCCGCCCGCACCCGGGCGCGGGTCGATCACGATGGGCTGGCCGAGTTTCTCGCGCAGGCGGTTCTCCATCATGCGCAGAAAGATGTCGGACACGCCGCCGGCGGCGCCGCCGATGACAAAGCGGATGGGCTTGTCGGGCCAGGCGGCCTGGGCGCGGAGGCTGGGGATGGCGAGCATGGCGCCGGCGGCGCCCAGGGCGGCGCGACGGGTGAGCATGGGCGGAATCCTCCTGCGCCCGCATCGTGGCGGCGGGCGTCCAGCGGAGCCTAGCATCGCGCCGGCGCCGGTAGGCAAGCACGGGCCAGCCCCCCGGACCCCCCGCTGGGAGGCAACCGCCTCCCGGCCGGACGGTTCGCGCCGCTCACCCCCCTGGCAGACGCACCACGAACCGAGCCCCGCTGACCTTCCCGTCCGACCCGCGGCTGTTCTCGGCCGAGATCGTGCCGCGCAGCCCCTCGACGATCTGCTTGCTGATCGACAGGCCCAGCCCCGAATGCTGCCCGAAGCGCTCCCCGCTCGGCCGTTCGGAATAGAAGCGCTCGAAGATGCTCTCGAGCTTCTGCTCCGGGATGCCGGGGCCCTCATCCTCGATCGCCACTTCGACCATCCCGCCGATCGGGCGCGCGCGCACCCAGACCTGGCCGCGCGCCGGGCTGAAGGACAGCGCATTGCCGAGCAGGTTGCGGAACACCTGCACGATGCGCCCCTCCACGCCGCGGACCACCATCGGGCCGGGCGGCGCTTCCAGCGCGACCTTCGGGTCGTCCTCCTTGCGGGTCGCCTCGTGCAGCTCCGACAGCGCCAGCAGGATCGGCGCGATGTCGACCGGCGCCGAGATGGTGCGCGAGAGCTCGGCATCGACGCGCGAACTATCGGATATGTCGCCGATGAGGCGGTCCATGCGCACCGCATCCTCGGCGATGATCGCCAGCAGGCGGGCGCGGCTGTCCGGGTTCTCGACGCGGCGCAGGGTTTCCAGTGCGCTGCGCACCGAGGTCAGCGGGTTGCGCAGTTCATGCGCAACATCCGCGGCGAAGCGTTCATTGGCGTCGATGCGCGCCCATAGCGCGCGCGCGGAATTCTGTAGGTCGCGCGCCAGCGTGCCGATCTCGTCGTTGCGCGCCAGCAGCGGCTCGGGCACCGATTGCTCGCGCCCCTCGCCCTCGCGGATGCGCTGGGTGGCGCGGGCCAGGTCGAGCATCGGCGTGGCGATGGTGCGCGCGAGGTAGAAGGACAGCATCACCGTCAGCAGCAGCGCCGTGCCGAACAGCAGCAGCACCGACGCACGGATCTGGAACAGGCGTTCATCCACCTCGCGCGCCTCGCGCGTCAGCAGCACGATGCCGACCGATTGCCCGCCGCGGCGCGCCGGTTCCGCCACGCTGACCAGCAGGCGGCCATCGCCGGTGCGGCGGATATAGGGGCGCACGCCGCCTTCGAGCGCGAGGCGCAGCTCCTCCCGCCGGTCGGGGCCAAGGTCGGGCTGCCAGTCGAAATCCGGCGCTTCGGGGCCGACATCCACAGCGACGCCGTTGCTCCCGCCGCGCCCGCGCAGGGCGGAAGGCAGCGCGCCGGCGAGGCGGTCGTACACACCGGCGACAGTCGAGGTCAGCGCGCCGCGCGGTTCGGGCGGCGGCAGGGGTTCGGACACCACCGCGCCACCGGGGCCTTCGCGCACGCGGCTGTCGGCGACCATCAGCCCGGTATTGTCGAACAGCCGCGCCTGGGTGTTCGGGGATGGCTCCACCAGCCGGCGCAGCAGCGGGCGCGCGGCCTCGGGCACCAGGATGGCGCGGTCGCCCTCCAGCCGCACGGCGGCCTCGGCGATGCCGCCGGCGTAGATGCGCGCCTGGGTGCGCAGCCCCTCGACCTCCGCCGCGAGCAAGCCGTTCTGGTACTGGTCGAGATAAAGCAGCGAGGCCGCCAGCAGCGCCGGCGGCACGGCATTGACCAGCAGGATGCGGCGCAGCAGTGGCGAGAAGCGGCGTGCCGGCCGCGGGGGCGTGGACGCATCCGCGCGCGCGAGGGCCGCCGCGCGGCGCGCGGAGCCGTCAGGCATGGGTCAGGTCCCGACCTCGCCTAATGTGTCTGCCCTCCGCCGAACGTCGCCTCGATCATGGCAGCCAGATGCTGCTGCTCCTCGGGTGTCAGCGCATCGACTTCGCGCTGCAACGCCGCCATCGCCGCCTCATGGAGCGGCGCGCCGTCGTCCGGCGGCGTGCTGCCGTGGTCCGTCGGCGCGGACGGGGAATCCCGCCGTGGCCGCTGCGCCATCCCTGCCTCCCGCGCCGCTCAGGCTTCCTTGTAGCGGTAGCCGATGCCGTAGAGCGTCTCGATCTGGTCGAACTCGCCATCCACCTGGCGGAACTTCTTGCGGATGCGCTTGACGTGGCTGTCGATGGTGCGGTCGTCCACGTAGATGTTCTCGCCATAGGCGGCATCGATCAGCTGGTCGCGGTTCTTGACCATGCCGGGGCGCACGGCCAGCGCCTTGACCAGCAGGAATTCCGTGACGGTGAGTTGCACCTGGCCGCCCTTCCAGACGCAGGTGTGCTTGGTCTCGTCCAGCACCAGGTCGCCGCGGGCGATCACGCCGCCCGGGGGCGCGCCCGAACCCTCCGCGCGCGACGCCTCGTTGCGACGCAGCAGGGCGCGGATGCGCTCGAGCAACAGGCGCTGGCTGAACGGCTTGGTGATGTAGTCGTCGGCACCCAGCCGCAGGCCCATGAGTTCGTCGACTTCCTCGTCCTTCGAGGTGAGGAACACGACCGGCATGTTGGAGCGCTGGCGCAGCCGCTGGAGGAGTTCCATGCCATCCATGCGCGGCATCTTGATGTCCAGCACCGCGAGGTCGGCCGGCTTGGCCATCAGCCCCTGCAGCGCGCTCTCGCCGTCGGTGAAGGTGCGCACGGTGTAGCCTTCCTGCTCCAGCGTCATCTGCACGCTGGTGAGGATGTTGCGGTCGTCATCCACGAGGGCGATCGTCTGGGCCATTGGTCCTGTTTCCGGGGCGTAGGTCGCCCGCCGAGGTTGCGCGGCGCGGGCTGCGGCGCCAGTTTCGCGGCCGATTGTGGCACGAGACGGGCCGGAGGGTGACATGGCGTCGGAACAAGGCATCCGCGAGGCCCGGGCGCTGATTCGTGGCGCGGCCGCCGCCACGCTGGCCAGCGCCGCGGGCGGCCAGCCCTTCGCCTCCCTGGTCACGCCCGCACCAGCGCCAGACCTCTCGCCGCTGCTGTGGCTGTCCACCCTGTCCGAGCACACCCGGCACCTCGCCGCCGAGCCGCGCTGCGCCCTGCTGTTCACCGGCATGCCGGATGGCCCGAATCCGCAGACCGCGCCGCGCGTGACCGTCACCGGCCTGGCGGAGCAGGTGCCGGAGGATCAGGTCGCGCGGCTCAAGGCGCGCTGGCTGGCGCGCCACCCCTATGCCGCGCTCTATGCCGATTTCGCGGATTTCGGGCTGTGGCGGGTGCGGATCGGCGCGGCGCTGCATGTCGGCGGCTTCGCGCGGGCCGAGCGGATCAAGGCTGGCGACCTGGCGCCCGACCCGGATGCCGTCGCGGCCATACTGGCCGCCGAGCCAGACATCATCCGGCACGTGAATGACGACCACGCGGACGCGGTCGCCGCGATCGCCCAGGGCCTCCTCGCCGCCGGCCCGGGGGACTGGCGGCTGGTCGCGGTGGACGTGGACGGCTGCGATCTGTCGGAAGGTAACCGGACGGTTCGTCTTGCCTTCTTAGCGCAGGTAAGCGATGCGGACGGGGTACGCGCGGCGCTGATCCGTGCGGCACGGGAGGGTCGGGCGCGCTCCGGCAACCCGGCTGAGGCGCGGCGCGTTTCGCCGTAAATCCGCCGCGGCGCTGTCGGACACGTGCGGTCGCCAACGCGCAACGCGACGTCCAGGAGAAGTGTTCAACAATGTCGTCCCCCGAGTCTGCGCTCGCCGGCACCGGTGTGCATGCGCGCGGCGATGTCCACGCCAACCTGGCCGCCCCCGCCCTGGTGCAGCAGGCGCTGCGCCGCGGTGAAGGCCGCCTGTCCGTCGATGGCGCCTTCATCGCCGTGACCGGGGCACATACCGGTCGGTCCGTGCAGGACAAGTTCGTCGTGGACGAACCGGCGACGCGCGACGCGGTGTGGTGGGGCAAGGTCAACCAGCCCATGCCGGCCGAAAACTTCGCCGCGCTGGTCGGCCGCGTGCGGGCGTATCTCGCGCAGAAGCCCGAATTGTTCACCCAGGACCTGCATGCCGGCGCCGATCCCGCGCACCGCATCCGCGTGCGCCTGGTGACGACCAATGCCTGGCATGCGCTGTTCGCGCGCAACATGTTCATCCGCCCGGAACGCGAGGCGCTGGCAGGCTTCGGTCCCGACTGGACCATCCTGCACGCCCCGGAATTCGAGGCCGACCCCGCCGCCGACGGGTGCCGCAGCACCACCGTGATCGCGCTGTCGCTGGCGACGCGAACCATCCTGATCGCCGGCACCTCCTATGCCGGAGAGATCAAGAAAAGCATCTTCACGGTGATGAACTGGCTGCTGCCGGACCGCGGCGTGCTGCCGATGCATTGCTCCGCCAATGTCGGTGCGAAGGGCGATGTCGCGCTGTTCTTCGGCCTGTCGGGCACCGGCAAGACCACGCTGAGCAGCGACCCCGAGCGCGCGCTGATCGGCGATGACGAACACGGCTGGTCCGATGCCGGCGTCTTCAACTTCGAGGGCGGCTGCTACGCCAAGGTGATCCGTCTGTCGCGCGAGGCCGAACCCCAGATCTGGGACGCCTCCCACCGCTTCGGCGCGGTGCTGGAGAACGTGGTGGCGGATGAGGATGGGCGGCTCGACCTCGACGACGGCGCGCTCACCGAGAACACGCGGTCCTGCTACCCGATCCACTACATCCCGAACGTGGTCACGTCCGGCACCGCGGGGCTGCCGAAGAATGTCGTGATGCTGACCGCCGATGCCTTCGGCGTGCTGCCCCCGATCAGCAAGCTGTCCGCCGCCCAGGCGATGTACCACTTCCTGTCGGGCTACACCGCGCGCGTGGCCGGCACGGAAAAGGGCCTGGGGAAGGAACCGCAGGCGACCTTCTCGACCTGCTTCGGCGCACCCTTCCTGCCGCGGCACCCGGAAGTCTATGGCCGGATGCTGTCGGACCTGATCTCCAGGCACGGCGCCGATTGCTGGCTGGTCAATACCGGCTGGTCGGGCGGCGCCTATGGCACCGGCAGCCGCATGTCGATCCAGGTGACGCGGGCGCTGCTGCGCGCGGCACTCGATGGCTCGCTCGCGCAGGCGGAATTCGTCGCCGACCCGTTCTTCGGGCTGATGATGCCCAAGGCCGTGCCGGGCATTCCATCCGCCGTGCTGAACCCGCGCGAGACCTGGGCCGACAAGGCCGCCTATGACCGCACCGCGCAGAACCTGGTCGGCCTGTTCGAGAAGAATTTTGCGGGCTTCTCGGGCGGCGTCAGCGAGGACGTGCTAGCGGCGGCGATCCGCGCCGCGGCGTAGCGCCGACGCCGCCGGTGCCTGGCTAGCCGCGCAGAAAGTCCAGGAGCAGCGCCACGGTCTCGGCCGGGCGCTCCTGCTGGACCCAGTGGCCTGCGCCCGGAACCAGGTGCGTGCCACGCCAATCGGCGGTGGCCTCGCGCTCCATCCTGCCGAGCGCGCCTGGCGCCTGCTGTACGCCCCAGTCCCGCGCACCGCCGATGAAGGTCGCCGGCACCTCGATCCGCTTGCCGGCGAAGGCCTCCATCTCGGCATTCGTGCCGGTGAAGCGCGTGCGGTACCAGTTCAGCCCGCCCTGGAATCCCGTGCGGCCGTATTCCTGCGCATAGACGGCCAGTTCGTCCTCGGTCAGCCAGGTGCAGGCGCCGATGGTGGCAGCGTCCGGCATCGCATGGGCCACGGTCTGCGGCATGGTCTCGGCCAGGTCCATCACGTAGTAGGTCGGCAGCTTCGCCAGTTCCGCCGCCGTCCAGCCAGCGAGGGGATGCACGTCGTTGCCCGCCCAGTCGCCCGACTTGTGGTGGTAGTAGGCGCGGATGAAGGCGTGCAGCCCCTGGGGCGACGCCATCAGGTCGCCATTGGCGGGGCGCGTCGCGTAGTACCAGTGGTAGTGCTTGCGCGGTCGCGGCAGCGCGGCCAGCGCCTGCGCGATGTCCGCCGCCGGCGCGCGCATCGCGGAACCGAGCGCCGGTGGCCCGGCGAAGGGCGCGCTCATCAGGGCGACGCGGCGGAACACATCCGGGCGCACCAGGGCGCAATGCGCCGCGACGGGCGATCCGAAATCATGCCCGATCACGGCATGGGCATCCGCGATGCCCAGCGCCTTCAGCAGCGACAACTGGTCGCGGATCAGCGTGAACAGGGAGAAATCGCGCAGGTCGGTGTCGTAGGCGTCCGACCAGCCGGTGGTGCGGCCATAGCCACGCTGGTCAGGCGCAACCACGTGGTAGCCGGCCTCGGCCAGCGGCAGCATCACCCGGCGCCAGGAATAGGCGAGTTCCGGGAAGCCGTGCAGCAGAAGCAGCACCGGCCGCCCGGCCTCGCCGGCTTCCAGCACGTGCATGGCCAGGCCGTTGATGCCCTCGATCCGCCGGCCGCGGATGCCCGCGGGCAAGGTGGGGTGTGACAGCGGGTCCATAAACTTCCTCCGGGTCGTGCCCCCAGGCACGCGCGTTATTCGGCGCCATCCCGCACCTGAAGCGCACCGGGATCAAGCCGGCGGATGCATCGGCGTTCCGCCCGCCCCGAACGTGGTCTATAGCCGGTGCATGGCCCGTGGCCCGTCCCATCGCGTCGTCCTGAACCTCGCACTCGACAGCCTGCTCGCGCTCGCCGCCCTTCCGGCCGCGGTCTGGGCTGCTGCGCCCGGTGCCTGGCCGCCAGGCCTGTGGTGGGCGGGCGCGCTGCCCGGGGCCGTGCTGGCCCTGGCGCTGGCCGGCGCACCGCTGCGCCTGCCGCTCCAGTACTGGCGCTTCGCCGGGCTGCGCGACCTGCTGGCGGTGGCCGGCGCGGCGGTGCTGGCGGCGGCGATCTTCGCGGTCGGGCTGCACCTGTCCGGCGCCTGGACGCCGCCCAACACGGCCTTCCCCGTGCTGCACGCGGCCGCGCTGGCGGTGCTGCTGGTCGGCGGGCGCGTCGCGGCCCTGCTGCAGGCCGCGCGCCATGCCAGCGATGCCGCGCCCGATGCGCAGAACGTGCTGCTGGTCGGCGCGGCGGAGGGCACCGATGTGTTCCTGCGTGCCCTCGCGCATGATCGGCGCGCGCCGTATCGCGTGACCGGCATCCTGTCGCTGCGCGCCCGCCAGGCGGGGCGGCGGATGCAGGGCACGCCGATTCTCGGCACCGTCGCGGACACCGAATCGGTGCTCGACACGCTGCGCACGGAGGGGCGCCTGCCGTCGGTCATCGTGCTCGCCTCCGGCCTTTCGGGCCCGGCGCTGGAAGGCGTGCTGGACGCCGCCGACCGCCACGGCGTGCCGGTGCGCCGCGCGCCGGCACCGACCACCCTCGCCCCGGCCGGCGAGGACACCCAGCGCGTCGAACTCCGCCCGGTGTCGATCGAGGACCTGCTCGACCGCCCGCAGGTGCCGCTGGATCGCGAAGGCATGGCGCGGCTGGTGCAGGGCCGGCGCGTGCTGGTCACCGGCGCGGGCGGGACCATAGGCGGCGAACTGGCGCGGCAGGTGGCGGCACTCGGGCCGGCCAGCCTGACGCTGCTCGATCATGGCGAGTACGTGCTCTACGAGATCGACCTCGAACTGCGCGAGAAGCACCCCGAGGTCGCCCGCCGCGCCGTGCTCGCCGATGTGCGCGACGAGGCCCGCATCCGCCGGCTGTTCGAGGAGATCCGCCCGGACCTGGTGTTCCACGCCGCCGCGCTCAAGCACGTGCCGATGGTCGAGAACGACCCGCTGGAAGGCCTGCTGACCAATGCGCTCGGCACGCGCATCGTGGCCGATGCGGCGCGCGCGGTCGGCACCGCGGCGATGGTGTTCATCTCGACCGACAAGGCGGTGAACCCGACCAGCGTGATGGGCGCGTCGAAGCGGCTGGCCGAGATGTACTGCCAGGCCTTCGACCGCGAAGCCCGCCACGGGCGCGACGGCATGCGCTGCATCACCGTGCGCTTCGGCAACGTGCTGGGCAGCACGGGGTCCGTGGTGCCGCTGTTCCGCCGGCAGCTCGAACGCGGTGGCCCGCTGACCGTCACCCACCCCGACATGCGCCGGTACTTCATGACCGTGCGCGAAGCCGTGGGCCTGGTGCTGCAGGCCAGCGTGGTCGGCACCACCGATCCCGAGAACATGCCCCCGGAACTGGCGGAGGGCGGCATCTTCGTCCTCGACATGGGGGATGCGGTGAAGATCGTCGACCTGGCGCGCCGCATGATCCGCCTGGCCGGGCTGCGTCCCGACCAGGATGTCGAGATCCGCTTCACCGGGCTACGCCCGGGCGAACGCCTGTTCGAGGAATTGTTCCACGGCAAGGAGGCGCCGCGCCCGACCGCCTACCCCGGACTGCTGGTCGCGACACCGCGGACCGCGGACCCTGCGCTGGTCGGCCGCGCCATCGGCGAGATCGCGGCCGCCGGGCGCGCCGGCAATCCGCGGGCGGCGCTCCAGCAGCTGGCACGCCTGGTGCCGGAATTCGCCCATGCGCCCGACGGCACCGCTGCCGCCGGGCCGGGCATGGCCGCGGGTCAGTCGTAGTAACGGTCGTTGCGGCGGCCGCGCCGGTCGTTGCGGCGGTTCTGCTGCGATTGGTCATAGGCGTACCCGCCCACGCCGCCGATCCCGGCGCCGAGCAGCGCCCCCAGCCCGGCATTGCCGCTGAACGACCCGACCAGGCCACCGACCGCGCCGCCACCCAGGGCGCCGATGCCGATGTTCTGCTGCGTGGGCGTCAGCCCGCCCTCGGCGCAGGCGGACAGGCCCAAGCCGCCGATGACGACCAGCGCAAGACGATATGACCGCATGATCATCTCCTTCTGTTCAGCGTGTCGCGCGCGGCGTCGCGGGGCGGCAGGGGTAGGTCGCCTGCGCCCACCGCAGCAGGCCATCGAGCGCCGGTTCCCCGGCGTGGCGCTGGTTCTCGCGGGCCCAGGCGGCATAGGCGACGCCGGACTGCGCAATGGTCGGCCCCGGCGTCGGCAGGCAGAACAGCGGACGCGACGGTCCGCCCTGCGGGTACAGCAGGGCATGGTGCTGGCCGAAGCTGGTGAGGAAGCCCTGGCAATAGGCGATGGCCTCCAGGCGCGGCACGCCCGACCATCCCGGATCACACACCGCGGCGAGGTCGGCGGCGGTCTGCACGTGCGTGACCGGCGTGGCCGTTCCGGGCTGCGCCATCGCGGCACCTGCCACGCAGGTCAGCGCGACGGCCATGGTCGCAATCTTCATCTCGGATTCCTCCTGTGGGCATTCGGTCCGGCGCGGGCGCGTCGGGCCATCACCCGGGTTCTCAACGCGCCGGCGGGGCGTGAGTTGCCCGCGCCGCCGCCGGGTGCGGTTGCATGCGGACAAGAAGGGTGATTTCGCGCGACGCGGCGAAGCGGCCTATGACGCCGGGGTGCATATGCCCGCATCGCCGGCAGGCCTCGCCCATCCCGGGCGCCCAGGCCTGCATCGGCGGGCTCCGCGGCAGGCAGCGCGACACGACGAAGGCAGATCCCTCGCATGACCGAACGACCCATCGCCCTGTTCGACGTGAAGGCGCAGCAGGCGCTGATCCGGCCCGAACTGGACCGCCGCATCGCCGCCGTGCTGGACAGCGGCCGCTTCATCAACGGGCCTGAGGTGGCGGAACTGGAAGCCGCGCTGGCGCGCTTTGCGGGGTGCGCGCATGCCGTCGGCGTATCCTCCGGCACCGATGCGCTGCAGATCGCGATGATGGCCGAGGGCGTGGGGCCGGGCGACGCGGTCTTCCTGCCGGCCTTCACCTATACCGCGACCGCCGAGGTGCCGCTGGTGCTGGGCGCCACGCCGGTCTTCGTGGATGTCGAGGCCGAGACCTTCAACATCGACATCGCCGACCTCGAGCGCCGGGTGGCGCTGGTGAAGCGCGAAGGGCGGCTGCGCCCGCGCGCGGTGGTGGGCGTGGACCTGTTCGGCCTGCCGGCCGATTGGCGCGCCATCGAGGCCATCTGCGCGGCCGAGCAGATGTTCGCGCTGGATGACGCCGCGCAGGCCTTCGGCGCATCGCTGCACGGCCAGCGCCTGGGCCGCTGGGGCCATGCCGCGGCGCTGTCCTTCTACCCGACCAAGACGCTCGGCGCGTATGGCGATGCCGGCGCGCTGCTGACCGACGACGCGTCCCGCGCCGATCTATACCGGATGCTGCGCACCCATGGCGAAGGCAAGACCCGCTACGAGGTCGAGCGCACCGGCATGAATGGCCGGCTCGACACGCTGCAGGCGACGATCCTGTGTGCGAAGATGACGCTGCTCGAGGACGAACTCGCGCAGCGCCAGCGCCTCGGCGCCGCCTATGACGAAGCCCTGGCGGGCAGCGTCGGCATCCAGGTGGCGCCGGCGGGGGCCGAGAACGCCTATGGCCTGTATACCATCCGCCTGCCCGATGCGGCGGCGCGCGCGCGGGTGCAGGCGGCGCTCGGCGCCGCGCAGGTCGGCAGCGGGATCTACTACCCGAAGCCGCTGCACCGGCAGCCGGCCTATGCCGCCGCCCATGCCGCGTCGCTCGGGGGCAACGGCCCGCCGCCGCTGCCGGTCAGCGAGGCGCTGTCCGGCCAGGTCCTGTCCCTTCCGATGCATCCCTACATGAGCGAGGACGACGCGCGCCGCGCGGCCGGGGTGGTTCTCACCAACCTGTAATCGCCGCACGGAACAGTTGTATTCCGCCGGGGCGCGGCGCCACCATGTGGCGTCGAGCCACGGAGCCGCCGATGCGTCGCAGGACACTTCTGGCAGCCGCGGGAATCGCGGCCGGTATCCGACCCGCACGGGCGGAGGACGCGATCGACGTCTCGCTGGTGCTGGCGGTGGATGTCTCGCGATCGATCGACGAGGACGAGGCGCGGCTGCAACGCGAGGGCTATCGCGCGGCGGTGTCGGACCCCGTGGTGATCGCGGCCATCCGCGGCGGCATGATCGGCGCGGTCGGCATCGCGTATGTCGAATGGGCGGGCATCGAATACCAGCGCACCATCATTCCCTGGCGGCGCATCGCCAACCAGGCCGATGCCGATGCCTGGGGCGCGGAACTCGCGGGCGCGCCGCGCGCATCCCTGTCCTGGACATCGATCTCCGGCGCCATCCGCCATTCCCGCCAGGTCATGGCCGAATGCCCCTGGGAGGCGACGCGCAAGGTGATCGACGTCTCGGCCGACGGGGTGAACAATTCCGGCCCGCCGGCCGACCAGCAGCGCGACGCCGCGGTGGCCGAGGGGATCACCATCAACGGCCTGCCCATCATCAACGACCGCCCGACCTTCGGCCGCCTGCCACCCGTGCCGCTCGACGACTACTTCCGCGAGAACGTGATCGGCGGCAATGGCCACTTCATGATCGTGGCCGAGGATTTCGAGAGTTTTGGCGTGGCCGTGAAACGCAAGCTGATCCGCGAGATCGCGGGCGTGCCGGCGATCGCTATTCGCGCCTGACCGCGCCTTCGCTCACCAGGCGCAGGCAGCCCTGCACCACCGGCGCGCAGGCCGCATTCTGCGACAGCGGCAGGTCCGACGCCGCCGCATAGCCCACGCGCGTGACGCGCTGGTCCACCAACTGGAAGGTCACCCGGCAGGTCGACCCGGCCGAGACGCTGAGCGACCCGCCGATCACCGGCACCGGCGCCGAGACGCCCGAGGCCGGCGGCGAACGGTCATAGGTCCAGAAATCCCCGCCAGCGGATTGCGCGGTCAGGTTCGGCACGCCGGCACACAGGCGCAGGTCGTCCGCGCGCAGGCCGACCAGTTGCTCGCGGCCATCCTCGGCCCTCTGCGAATCGCGCGCCGAGCATCCCAGCAGCGCCAGCAGGGCCAGGAGTGCCGCAGCCCTCACGACCCGTCCGCATCCTCGAGCGACAGGCCGAGCTCCGCGAGGCCTTCCTCGAGCAGGTCGCCCAGCAGGTCGATGCCGAGCAGGTATTCGGCCGCGTCGCGGATGTTGCGCTCCTTGGCCAGGGTCCGCGCCTCCTCGAAATCCGGGCCGGCATAGTCGCCGCGGCCGACCCAGGCGAGCGCGATCAGGGAGGCCTGCTCGTCCTCGTTCAGCTCGGCGATGAAGGCGCGCAGGGCGTCCTCATCCATGTTCTCGTCATCCTCGGCATCGAGGCCTTCCTCGTCCTCGTCCTCGCGCGCGTCGGCGCCGCTTTCCTCGCTGTCCTGCACGGCGCGGGCGGCGTCGACGATCGCGGCCACGGATTCGAGGCTGATGCCGAGGTCGAATTCCTCATCCTCGTCGCGGTCGCGCGCAGCCATCATCGTTGCTCCTGGTGGAAGTTCGGCGGCAATCAAGCATGGCCGGGCGGGGGCCGGCCACCCCTGGGGGTCAGGCCGCCCAATCCGGTGCGAAGTCGGGGTTCACCAGGCGGCGGTCCTTGGGCAGGGCAGCGATCGCCGCCATGTCCGCGGCATCGAGGCGCAGCGCGGCGGCGGCCAGGTTGTCGCGCTGGCCCTCGGCCCGGCCCGATTTCGGGATCGCAACCAGGTTGTCCTGCGCCAGCAACCAGGCCAGCGCTACCTGCACCGGCGACGCACCATGCTTCGCCGCGACAGCCTGCATCACCGGATCGTCATTCACCTGTGCCTTCGCGATCGGCGAATAGGCCGTCAGCGCAAGCCCATGCTGGCGGCACAGCGCGGCCAGCGGCTCCTGCCACAGGTAGACATGGCATTCGACCTGAAGTGCCGCGATGGGTGCGATCCCGAGCGCCAGCGCCTGCCGCAGCAGCCCCGGCGGGAAGTTCGATACGCCCACCGCACGCGCGAGCCCATCCTGCTGCAGCCGCGCAAGCGCCGTGAGCGACGCCGCGAGGTCCATGCCCTTGGCGGGCCAATGGATCAGGATCAGGTCGGCATAGGGCGTGGCGAGCCGCTTCAGCGACGCCTCGGTGGACGCACGCAGCGCATCGTGCGCAAGGTCCGTCCACCAGACCTTCGTGGTCAGGAAGATGTCGCCGCGTGGCAGCCCGCAGGCGGCGATACCCGCCCCCACGGCGTCCTCGTTGCCATACATCGCCGCGGTGTCGATGTGGCGGTAGCCGAGGCCGATCGCGCCCTCGACCGCGCGTTGTGCGTCCGTGCCGCGCAGCGCCCAGGTGCCCAGGCCCAGGCGCGGGATGCGGATGCGCGGGGTCTCGAGAATGGGCGCGCTCATCGCTTCGCCAGGTCCACGATGCCGGCGAAACCGGATTCGGTGCCGAAGGCGAGCTGCCCGCCCACATCATCCCAGGCCAGCGCCGAGACGGCCGACCCGCGCGGCGCCGCCACCGGCACCACACGCCCGGAGGCGACCTCGGCGATCAGCACCAGCCCGTCGCCGAAGCCGGCGGCCACGACCTCCTGCGTCGGGTGGCAGGCCACGGTCGTGCAGAGCACGCCGTCGCCACCGGCCAGTTCGGTCGGCGCCTTGCCCATCGGCCCGCCACCGAAGAAGGGCCACAGCACCACGCAATCCGCCCCCGCGGTCGCCAGCCAGCGCCCCTTCGATGTGAAGGCGAAGGACCTGGTCTTGGCCGGGTAGCCCGCCATGCGCATGTGCTGGCCATCGGCCAGGCGCCAGCCATGCAGCGTGTTCTCCTGCATCGAGGTCACCACATGCGTGCCGTCCGGGCTGATCAGCACGCCGGTATGGCTGCCCTTCCACTCCAGCAGGCGCGGCGTGCCTTCCTTGGCCGCGACGAACCACAGCGACGCGCCGTTGTAGTGCGACGCCGCGATGCGCTTGCCCTTGGCGTCGAAGGCAATGCCCGTGACGGTGGAAGGATGGGCCAGCGACTTCAGCGCCGTGCCCGTGCCGTCCAGCAGATGCACCGCCTTGCCCACCGCCGCCGCGCGCAGGCCGGACTCATGCGCCGCGACCTGGTCCACCCATTTGCTGCCGTAACGCGCCAGTTCGCTCGCCGCACCATCCGGTGCGATGCGCATCAGGCGGCCATCGTCGCCCCCGGTGATGACGCCGTCCTTGGCATCCGCCGCGATGGCCAGGCAGGCGCCCTCATGCGCCGCCACCGACTGCCAGCCGGCCGCCAGGCGCACCGTGCCGTCGCCCAGCGCATACATGCACGACCGGCCCTCGCGCCCGAAGGCGATGCCGACGACCCAGGCACCGAGATCCTGGGACCGGCCGCGATGTTCGAGCAGGAACTCGGCTTCCGTCGCACTCATGGCAATGTCCTCGTCATGCGCCCTGTATGGCGCGATGCGGGCGCCGATGCCATGGCCGCCGGCCGCGGTCCGTCGTGTCGGCCAGCACGAATTGGCGGACCGCCTCGCGCGCTGCGGCCAGGCCGGTGTGGATGTCGTCGGCCGCCAGCGCCAGGCTCTCGGGCAACATCAGCACGCGCATATTAGGGTCGTTCCAGGCGGCGGGCCGGCCGCCCTTGTCCGCCGGATCATCATCGATGTCGGGCAGCGCCCGGTCATGGAGGCGACGAGGAAATCCTCGTCGCCGACACGCAGCCTGATAAGGGTGTTCATGCCGGCCTCGTCCGTCGTGATCCTGCGGGGCAACAGGTGGCAGCCGCGGGCGTACGGCGCCCTCAGCCCGCCGGCACGCTCCAGCGCGCGATCTCCGCCTCGATCTTCGCCTGGTCCTCGCCGGCCTGGCAGGCCTCGAAGCCGCGGCGCAGCCAGGGGCGATTCAGGTCGCGGCCGATGAAGACAATCTTGGACCGACGGGGGTCGCCGTCCTTCACCTCGCCGATGAAATCCCCATCGGCGATCATGTGCACCGCCTGGAAGGCGAAGCGCCGACTGTCGGCCTCGTAGTGCAGGATGCCCTTGGTGCGCAGCAGGTCCTGCCCCTTGGCAGCCAGCACCTGCGTGATCCAGGCGTTGAAGCGCTCGGCGTCGATCGGGCGGTCGACCTCGAAGGACACGCTGTTCACGTTGGAATCGTGCTCGTGGTCGTCCTCGCCGGACAGGAATTCGGGTTCGCGTTCCAGGATGCGTTCCAGGTTGAAGGCGTCGCGGCCGATCACCGCGCTGATCGGCACGTCGGACTTCGTCGCGCGGCGGATCTCGGCATAGGGGTTGATGGCGCGGATGCGGCGCTCGACCTCGCCCGCTTCGGCTTCGGTCACCAGGTCCATCTTGTTCAGCACGATGATGTCGGCGAAGGCGATCTGTTCCTGCGCCTCCTTGGTGTCGGCCAGGCGCGCGGTCAGGTGCTTGGCATCCACCACGGTCACGATGGCATCCAGCTTGGTGGCGCGCTTGACATCCTCGTCCACGAAGAAGGTCTGCGCCACCGGCGCGGGGTCAGCCAGGCCCGTGGTCTCGACAATGATGCCGTCGAAGCGGTCGCGCCGGCGCATCAGCCCGGTCAGGATGCGAATCAGGTCGCCGCGCACGGTGCAGCAGATGCAGCCGTTGTTCATCTCGAAGACTTCCTCGTCGGCATCCACGACAAGGTCGTTGTCGACCCCCAGTTCGCCGAACTCGTTGATCACCACGGCGAATTTCTTGCCGTGATTCTCGGTGAGGATGCGGTTCAGCAGGGTGGTCTTGCCGGCACCGAGGTAGCCGGTCAGCACGGTCACGGGAACGGGCTCGCGCGCGGTCGTTTCGCTCACGGGGAATCTCCGGGGGATATGTCGCTTGCCGCCCATATGGGGTCGGCCTGTGCCGCGTTCATCCTGTCGGTGCGCAGCGCGAAGCGGCTGGCGACGATGACCTGCAGCAGGGGTTGGACGCCGCGCATGGCGCGCGGCCCGCCCTCGATCAGGCGGCGCGCCTGGCTGGCTGCCTGTGCGGCGCCGACACTCTCCATCGCCTCGGCCACCGCCAGGATCGCGTCATGGGTCTCGGCCCGGCTGGCGGGGCCGTTCAGCAACGGGACCAGCACCTGGGCGGCGAGCGCCAGGGCGCCCTCGTCCCGCACGGCCAGCGCCGCCGGGCCATGGGATTGGCGCAGCGCGTCGCGCCGGGGCGGGTCGAGCAGTGGCGGCGGCGTGCGCAGCCGCACCGCTTCCTGCAGCGCGGCGGCCAGGTCCTGCGGCCCGAAGGGCCGCGGCACCAGCGAATCGAAGCCGGCGGCCCGCGCCGCCACGGCGTCGCGCCGATGCACGCCGGCGCCCACGCCCACCAGCGGAAGCGCCGACCACCGCGCAGCCCCGGCGCGCATCATTGCCGCCGCGGAACCGCCCGTGGCGCCGGGTGTCGTTGCCGACATCACCACGGCGTCGAAGGCGTGCAGGGTCAGCAGGGTCTCGGCGGTGGGCCAGTCATGCGCCACCATCACGCGGTGGCCCAGGGACTCGAGCATGCCGCGCGCCAGCGCCGCCTGGCCGGCCAGCGGGTCGATCACCAGCACGCGCAGGGTTGGCGCCTCCTCCTCGGCCATGGCGCGTCAGGCGGCTTCCGCGCGGATGGCATCCACCAGCGTGCCGACGATGCGGTCGACATGCGGCTTCTCGATGATCAGCGGCGGGGAGAGTGCGACGATATCCCCGGTCACGCGCACCAGCACGCCGGCATCGAAGCAGCGGCGGAACACCGACATGGCGCGGTGGCCCGGCTTGCCGGTGCGCGGCGCGAGCTCGATCCCGCCGATCAGGCCGATGTCGCGGATGTCGATCACGTTGGGCGCATCGCGCATGGAATGCATGGCGTCCTGCCAATAGGGCTCGATGGCGCGGGCGCGGCCGGGCAGGTCCTCGGTCTTGTGCAGTTCCAGCGTGGCGATGGCGGCCGCGGCCGCCAGCGGATGGCCGGAATAGGTATAGCCGTGGAAGAATTCGATCCCCGCCGCGCTGCCGTCCACGATGGCGTCGTAGATGCCGTTCTTCACCGCCACCGCGCCCATCGGCACCGCGGCGTTGGTCAGGCCCTTGGCCATGGTCATGATGTCCGGCACCACGCCGAGCCGCTCGGCGCCGAAATCGGTGCCCAGGCGCCCGAAGCCGGTGATCACCTCGTCGTAGATCAGCAGGATGCCGTGCCGGTCGCAGATCTCGCGCAGGCGCTTGAGGTAGCCCACCGGCGGCACCAGCACGCCGGTGCTGCCCGCGACGGGTTCGACCATCACCGCCGCGATGGTCTCGGCGCCATGCAGCGCGACCAGATTCTCCAGGACATCGGCCAGTTCCACGCCATGCGGCGGTTCGCCACGGCTGAAGGCGTTCTTCGCCGGCAGGTGCGTGGACGGCAGGTGGTCCACATAGGGCAGCAGCGCGCCGAACTGCTTGCGGTTAGCGCCGATGCCACCCACCGACATGCCGCCGAAGCCCACGCCGTGATAGCCGCGCTCGCGCCCGATCAACCGCACGCGCGAGGATTCGCCCCGCGCGCGATGGTAGGCGAGCGCCATCTTCAACGCCGTATCGGCGCTCTCGCTGCCGGAGTTCGTGAAGAAGACGCGGTCCATGCCCTCGGGCGTCATGTCCGCCACGCGCGCCGCGGCCTCGAAGGCGATCGGGTGGCCGAGCTGGAAGGTCGGCGCGAAATCCAGGATCGCCGCCTGCTTCTGGATCGCCTCGGTGATCTCGCGCCGCCCGTGGCCGGCGTTGCAGCACCACAGGCCGGCGGTGCCGTCCAGGATCTCGCGGCCCTCGGGCGTGAAATAGGACATGCCCTCGGCGCGGGCGAGCATGCGCGAGGTATCGCCCTTGAAGTAGCGATTGTCGGAAAACGGCATCCAATAGGCGTCCAGCGAATTGGGACGCGGCACGCTCAGTTCGTTCATCGGGCGGGGCTCCGGGCTCGGCGAGGAGAAACAACACCCTGGCGCGCGCGGGGGCAAGCGGCTTCGCGCCGGGGCCAGCGGGCTTCGCACCGAGGCCAGCGGGCTTCGCACCGAGGCCAGCGGGCTTCGCATCGAGGCCAGCGGGCTTCGCCCAAGGCACCGCCCGTGCCATGGTCTGGCCGCGCCAGGAGGAGGGCGCGGACATGGCCCAAGGACGCCTGGTCATCGGCACCAAGCGCTATTCGTCCTGGTCGCTGCGCGGCTGGCTGGCCGTGTGGATGTCGAGGAAGTGGTGATCCCGCTCGCCGGCGGCGTGACCTCCGCCGTGCAGCAGGCGACACCCGCCGGCCTCGTGCCCTATCTGGAACATGACGGGGCTCGGGTGTGGGAGAGCCTCGCCATCGGCGAATATTGCGCCGAGATCGCCCCGCACCTGTGGCCCGCCGACCGCGCCGCGCGTGCCCATGCCCGGGCGATCGCCGCCGAGATGCATGCCGGCTTCCGCGGGCTGCGCATGGCCATGCCGATGAACCTCGGGCGCGTCTTTGCCGGGCAGCGCCGTACGCCCGAGGCGCTGGCCGACATCGCGCGCATCGAGGCGATCTGGGCCGCGGCGCTGGCCGCGCATGGCGGCCCCTTCCTGTTCGGCGACCGCTTCGGCCTGGCGGATGCGATGTATGCGCCGGTGGTGACGCGCTTCCTCACCTGGGTGCCGGAATTGACCGCCACCTCGCGCGCCTATGTCCAGGCGGTGCGGGCGCATCCGTTGATGGAACGCTGGCATGCCGAGGCCGCCGCCGAACCCGCCGCCTGGCTGCTCGACAAGTATGAGAATCCCGCATGAACACCGCCGTTGCACTCGACCATGTCGGCATTGCCGCACGGGACCTCGCGCCGATGTGCGCGGCCTATGAGCGGCTTGGCTTCGCGCTGTCGCCGATCGCCCAGCAATCGGGGCGGCGACGGCCCGACCTGCCGGTGGAACAGTTCGGCTCGGGCAATCGCTGCGCCTTCCTTCGGCATGGCTATATCGAGCTGATCGCGATCCTCGATCCCGCGTTGTTCGACAACACGCTGAACAGAT
This sequence comes from Rhodospirillales bacterium Ga0074136, assembly GCA_001464375.1. GTDB lineage: Bacteria > Pseudomonadota > Alphaproteobacteria > Acetobacterales > Acetobacteraceae > Neoroseomonas. The sequence continues at coordinate 29,066 of LNEW01000197.1, forward strand.
TCCTCGCGCGCTACCCGGGCATGCACATCCTGGCGATGGCGATGACGGACGAGGATGCCAACCTCGCGCGCATGCGCGCCGCGGGCATCGACATCCCGGGCGTGGCCTGGCTGGAACGCCCGGTCGAAGCCGGCGGGCCGATCGCGAAATTCGCCCGCCTGCCCTTCCCCGACCCGCCGGAGGGCCGCGTGCAGCTCATCCGCCACCTGACGCCCGAACTGGTCTGGCAGGAACGCTGGATGGACCACGCCAACAAGGCCGTCGCGCTGGAGGAAGCCATCCTGTGCGCCGCCGAACCGGCGGAGACGGCCGCGCGCCTGTCGCGCGTGTCGGGCCTGCCGGTGGAACCCGACCCGGCCGGGGGCTTCGTGCTGCGCCTGCCGGGTGCGGCACGCGCCGCCGGCCCCTTCGCCGAGGTGATGGAAACCCGCGTGCGCGTGCTGCCCGAAGCCGCGCTGCCCGACGTCCTGCCGGGGGTGCGCGCGCCGGTTTCGCCCTACATGGCCGGCATCGTGGTGCGCACCTCCGATGGCGCCGCGGCGGCGCGCACGGTACTGGCGGGCATCCCGACCGTGCAGGCGCCGGGCGGCATCATGGTGCCGCCGGACCACGCCGCGGGGGCCGCGGTGGTCTTCGCGTGAGCGACTGGCACGCGACCCGCCCCGGCGAGGTCGAGGGCGGCGACCCTGCGCGCGCCGACGCCGCCATCGCGTTTGTCGGCCGCATCCGCACCCCCTTCGCCACCCGCGCCGAATGCCCGCATCGCGGCACGCCCGACGGGCCGGACTGCCGCATCGAGATCGAGGCGCCCTGGCGCGCCGCGCTGCGCGGCATCGCGGCCGGCGACCGGCTGGAGGTGCTGTACTGGATGCACCTGGCGCGGCGCGACCTGCTCGTGCAGGCGCCCAAGGGCCGCGCGCCGAGCGGCACCTTCGCGCTGCGGTCCCCCAACCGGCCGAACCCGATCGCGAGCTCGGTGGTGGATGTGGTGGCGGTGGCGCATGACAGCGTCACGGTGCGCGGGCTGGATTGCGTGGACGGCACGCCGCTGGTCGACCTGAAGCCGGCGCGTTCGGCATGACGGGATTCGCCAAGGCGGTCGGCGCCTCGCTGCGGACCTACTACGCGCCGGGGCGCGCGGCGGTGCTGGATGGGTTCTATGCGCGCTTCCTGGGCGCGGGGGACCTCGCCTTCGATGTCGGCACGCATGTAGGGGATCGCAGCGCGTCCTTCCGCCGGTTGGGCGCGCGGGTGGTGGCGGTGGAACCGCAGCCGCGGCTGGCGCGCGCGCTGCGCCTGCTGTTTCGCGGCGATGCCGGCCTGACGCTGGTGCAGGCGCTGATCGGCGCGCAGCCCGGCGAGGCCACGCTGCGCCTGAACACCGCGAACCCGACCGTCGCGACCGCCTCCGACGCCTTCATCGCCGCGGCCGAGGGTGCGGAGGGCTGGGCAGGGCAGCGCTGGGACAGCGCAATCACGCGCCCGGTCACCACGCTGGATGCGCTGGCCGCGCAGCATGGCCTCCCCGCCTTCGTGAAGATCGACGTCGAGGGCTTCGAGGCCGCGGTGCTGCGCGGCCTGAGCCGCCCGCCGCGCGCGCTGTCCTTCGAATTCACCACCATCCAGCGCGGCGTGGCGGCGGAATGCCTGGGGCTGCTGGATGCGCTCGGCTACCGCGCCTTCAATGCCTGCCTGGGGGAGGGGATGTCCTTCGCGCACGGCGCCCCGATCGGCGCGCAGGCGATGGCGGCCTGGATCGCGGCGCTGCCGCACGAAGCGAACAGCGGCGATGTCTACGCCGCGCTGGCGCCGGAACGCCTGGTTCCGTGACCGACGCGCGCCGCGAAGCCCCCGCCGTCGCGCGCAACCGCGACGCCATCCTGGCCGTCCTGCGCAGCATCCTGCCGGCGCGCGGCCTGGTGCTGGAAGTGGCGAGCGGCAGCGGCGAACACGCGCTGCATTTCGCCGCCGCGCTGCCGGGGCTGGCATTCCAGCCGAGCGACGCCGATGCCGAGGCGCGTGCCAGCATCGATGCCTGGGCGAAGGGTGCCCCGAACATCCTGCCGGCGCTGGCGCTCGATGCCGCCGCGCGGGACTGGCCGGTGGCGCGCGCCGATGCCGTGCTGTGCATCAACATGATCCACATCGCGCCCTGGGCGTCCTGCGAGGGCCTGATGCGCGGCGCGGCGCGCATCCTGCCCGCCGGCGCCCCGCTGGTCCTGTACGGCCCGTTCAAGCGCGGCGGCGCGCATACGGCGCCGTCCAACGACGCCTTCGATGCCGACCTGCGCGCCCGCAACCCGGCCTGGGGCGTGCGCGACCTGGAGGCGGTTGCCGACCAGGCCGCTGCCGTCGGCTTCGCGCCGCCGGACATCACGCCCATGCCAGCCAACAACCTGACCGTGGCGTTCCGCCGCGCATCGGCGCGATGATCGGCCATTCCCGAGGAGCCCCGCCATGAGCGACCTGCCACGCGCCGTGCGCATCACCGAGGAAGGCCCCCGCGAGGGCTTCCAGATCGCCACGACCCCCGTGCCCACCGCCGACAAGATCGCGCTGATCGATGCGCTCTCGGCGACCGGCGCGCCGCGCATCCAGGTGGCGTCCTTCGTCAGCCCGAAGCGCGTCCCCGGCTGGGCCGATGCCGATGCGGTGGTGGCCGGCTTCACGCCCCGGCCGGGCGTTGCCTACACCGCGCTGTGGTTCAACCCGCAGGGGCTGGCGCGCGCGCTGGGCTTCCGCGACCGGCTGTCGATCACCGGGTCGATCACGGTCGCGGCGAGCGAGGCGTTTTCCCTGAAGAACCTGAACCGCGACCGCGCCGGCCAGATCGCCGCGCAGCGCGAAACCATCGCCGCGCACCAGGCCGCCGGCGTGCCGGTCACCCGCGCCTCGGTCCAGGCGGCCTTCGGCTGCAACTTCGCCGGCGAGATCGCGCCCGCGCAGGCCGTTGCCGCCGTGGCGGATGCGATGGCGCTGGCGCAGGAGACGGGCTGCGCCATCGAGCGCATCTCGCTGGCCGACACCATGGGCTGGGCGAACCCGCTGCTGATCGAACGCGTGGTCGGCGCGGTGCGCGCGCGCTGGCCGGCGCAGAAGGTGTCGCTGCACCTGCACGACACGCGCGGCCTTGGCATCTCGAACGCCTTCGCGGCGCTGCGCATGGGCGTCGATGAATTCGACGCCGCGGTGGGCGGCGCCGGCGGCTGCCCCTTCGCCGGCCACCCCGGCGCGCCGGGCAACATCGCAACGGAGGAACTGGTGCTGCTGTGCGAGGAAATGGGCATCGCGACCGGCATCGATGTCGATGCGCTGATCGCGGCGGGGCACCTGGCGGAACGCATCCTGGGGCGCAGCCTGCCCTCGGCCTTGTTGCGCGGCGGAAGCCTGACGCCGTTCCGGGCGAAGGCGCGCGCGGCATGAGCGCGCCCGGGGGCCGAAGCGCACCAGGCAGCGCGCCGTTGCCCCTGGCGGGCATCCGCGTCGTCGAATTCTCCCACATGGTCATGGGGCCGACCTGCGGCCTGGTGCTGGCCGACCTCGGGGCCGAGGTCATCAAGGTGGAACCGCCAGGCAAGGGCGACCGCACGCGCTACCTGGTCTCCTCCGGCACCGGCTTCTTCCCGGCCTTCAGCCGCAACAAGAAATCGGTGCAGCTCGATACCGAGGACGCCGCGGATATCGAGACACTGAAGCGGCTGATCGACACCGCCGATGTGATGCTGGAGAATTTCCGCCCCGGCGGGCTGGAAGCGAAGGGCCTCGGCTACGAAGCCCTGGCGGCACGTAATCCGCGGCTGGTCTACCTGTCGCTGAAGGGTTACCTGCCCGGCCCCTACGAGAACCGCACCGCGCTGGACGAGGTGGTGCAGATGCAATCCGGCCTCGCCTACATGACCGGCCCGCCCGGCCGCCCGTTGCGCGCCGGTGCCCCGGTCAACGACATGATGGGCGGCATGTTCGGCGCCATCGCCATCCTGGCCGCGCTGCGGAGCCGCGATGCGACCGGGCGCG
>LNEW01000198.1 GCA_001464375.1 Rhodospirillales bacterium Ga0074136
GCCCCGGCGGCGGGCAGGGCGGCGACGGGCCCCAGACGGGGGTCGTCGTCAAGACGCGTCCGCGCACCAAGAAGCCCGCCATGTACAAGGTGCTGATGTTGAACGACGACTACACGCCGATGGAGTTCGTCGTGCATGTCCTCGAACGCTTCTTCCAGAAGAACCGGGAGGAGGCGACGCGCATCATGCTGCACGTGCACCGGCGCGGAGTCGGCGTCTGCGGCGTCTTCACCTACGAGGTTGCCGAGACGAAAGTGACGCAGGTGATGGACCTGGCGCGCCAGAACCAGCACCCTCTGCAATGCACGATCGAGAAGGAATAGGGGCCAGGGGTCGCAGAACCCCGGAGGGAAGCCCACATCATCAAGACTGGATACCTGGTGCCGCGCCGACCCAATGAGGCTGACGCGCCACCGACAGGGGAGCGTCACTGACATGCTGTCCCGCAACCTCGAGCAGACGCTCCACCGGGCCCTGGCACTGGCCAGCGAACGGCGCCACGAACACCTGCTGCTGGCCCTGGGCGATGACCAGGATGCCGCCACGGTGCTGCGCGCCTGCGGCGTCGACCTCGACCGCCTCAAGCGCGACCTGTCGGAATTCCTCGACAAGGACCTGGCCGGGCTGGTCACGGAACGCGCGGGCGATCCGAAGCCGACCGCGGGCTTCCAGCGCGTGGTCCAGCGCGCCGCCATCCATGTGCAGTCCTCCGGCCGCGACGAGGTGACCGGCGCCAATGTGCTGGTCGCCCTGTTCAGCGAACGCGAATCGCACGCCGTGTACTTCCTGCAGCTGCAGGACATGACGCGGCTCGATGCGGTGAACTTCATCTCCCACGGCATCGCCAAGGCGCCCGGGCGCTCGACGCCGCGCCCGGTGCAGGGTTCGCCGCAGGCATCGTCGAACAGCGGCGGCGAGGAAAACCCCGAGAAGGAGGAGAAGCCGCGCGGCGGCCGCGGCCAGGACGCGCTGTCGAACTACTGCGTCAACCTCAACAAGAAGGCGCAGGCGGGCAAGATCGACCCGCGCACCATCCAGATCCTGTGCCGGCGCACCAAGAACAACCCGCTCTATGTCGGTGACCCGGGCGTCGGCAAGACCGCGATCGCGGAAGGCCTCGCCAAGCGCATCGTCGAGGGCGACGTGCCCGAGGTGTTGTTGAAGTCGACCATCTACGCGCTCGACATGGGCTCCCTGCTGGCCGGCACGCGCTACCGCGGCGATTTCGAGGAACGGCTGAAGGCGGTGGTGACGGAACTGGAAAACCAGGCCGGCTCCATCCTGTTCATCGACGAGATCCACACGGTGATCGGCGCCGGTGCGACCAGCGGCGGTGCGATGGATGCGTCGAACCTGCTCAAGCCCGCGCTGGCGCAGGGCACGCTGCGGTGCATCGGGTCCACGACCTACAAGGAATACCGCAACTACTTCGAGAAGGACCGCGCGCTGGTCCGCCGCTTCCAGAAGATCGACGTCAACGAGCCGACGGTCGAGGATGGGCCTCAAGACCAACTACGAGAAGCACCACAAGGTGCGCTACACGCCGGAGGCGATCCGCGCCGCGGTGGAACTCAGCGCGAAGTACATCCACGACCGCAAGCTGCCCGACAAGGCGATCGACGTGATCGACGAGGTCGGCGCGTCCCGCATGCTGCTGCCCGAGGGCAAGCGGCGGAAGACCGTCACGCTGAAGGATGTCGAGGACATCGTCGCGAAGATCGCGCGCATCCCGCCCAAGTCGGTCTCGACCGACGACCGCGAGCAGCTGCGCACGCTGGAACGCGACCTGAAGGCGATGGTGTTCGGGCAGGACAAGGCGATCGACGCGCTGTCGGCCGCCATCAAGCTGGCGCGCGCCGGCCTGCGCGATCCCGAGAAGCCGATCGGCAACTACCTGTTCAGCGGCCCGACCGGCGTCGGCAAGACCGAGGTCGCGAAGCAGCTGGCCAAGACGCTCGGCATCGAGCTGATCCGCTTCGACATGTCGGAATACATGGAGCGGCACAGCGTCAGCCGGCTGATCGGCGCGCCGCCGGGCTATGTCGGCTTCGACCAGGGCGGGCTGCTGACCGATGCGATCGACCAGCACCCGCATGCCGTGCTGCTGCTCGATGAGATCGAGAAGGCGCACCAGGACCTGTACAACATCCTGCTGCAGGTGATGGACCACGGGAAGCTGACGGACCACAACGGCAAGACCGTCGATTTCCGCAACGTCATCCTGATCATGACGACGAATGCGGGGGCCTCGGACCTGGCCAAGGCAACCATCGGCTTTGAGCGCGACACCCGCATCGGCGAGGATGAGGAGGCGATCAAGCGCCTGTTCACCCCGGAATTCCGCAACCGGCTCGACGCCATCGTGGGCTTCGCCGCACTCACGCCCGAGATCGTCGGGCGCGTGGTGGAGAAGTTCGTCATGCAGCTGGAGGCGCAGCTCGCCGACCGCAACGTGACGATCGAATTGTCGAGCGCGGCCAAGGAATGGCTGGCCGAGCGCGGCTACGACCCGCTCTATGGCGCGCGGCCGCTGGCCCGCGTGATCCAGGAGCACATCAAGAAGCCGCTCGCCGAGGAACTGCTGTTCGGCAAGCTGGCCAAGGGCGGTTCGGTGAAGGTGGGGCTGAAGGACGGCGCGCTGTCCTTCGACATCATGGAGGCGACGCCGCCCGCCCTGCCCAAGCCCGAGGAAGGCGAGGGCGAGCCCGACCGCGAGCCCGAGACTGCCGAGTAGCCTTGCACCGCGACAGCGGCGAAGATGAACGGGCGCGGAGGACATCCCTCCGCGCCCGTTCTGCATTCAGGGGATGTCACGATGAGCGCCATCAAGGACTGGAACGCCTACTCCGCCGCGCTGCGCGAACGCGGCAAGGAGCTGGGCCAGTTGCACCCGGAGATCGTGAAGGGGTTCGTGGCCCTGTCCAACGGCGCGGCCAAGACGCAGCACCTCGATGCCAAGACGCGGGAGTTCATCGCGCTGGGTGTCGCCATCACCACGAAGTGCGAGGGCTGCATGGACGCGCATGTGCGCAAGGCGCTGGCGGCCGGCGCGACCAAGGCGGAGATCGCGGAGGCGCTGGGGGTGGCGATCGCGTTGAATGCGGGGGCGGCGTTCACCTATGCGCTGCATGCGCTGGATCGGGCGAACGAAGGCTAAGTGTCGCCATGCTGCCGTCCGCACTCGGGACCGAACTGTGCGAGGCGTTGGGCGAGTACGTTTATGCGCTCGAAGATCCGCGCGATCGCAGGGTCTTCTACATCGGGCGTGGCGTGCGAGACCGCGCGCTTCACCATGCGCGGGACGCGATCGCGACGGGCGATGCCAGCGCCAAGCTCGACCGGATTCGCGAGATCCATCGTTGCCACTTGCAGCCGCGCGCTTGGATACTGCGGCGAAAGGTCGGACGAAGGACGACAGCGGCGGAAATGGAGGCACTCGCGATCGACCTCCTCGCGCGCTGGCACGACCCGCTGCTCAATGCGATGCGTGGAGCAGGCGTCGAAGACGGCATCCGCACTCTCGACGGGCTGATTGCCGACTACGCAGCCGAAGCCCTGGTGACAGAACGGCCCGCGATCATCGTGAACATCGGCCGGACTTGGGTCGAAGGGATTACTGATGAGGCGCTCTGGGATGCGGCGCGAAAATGGTGGGTGTGTCGGCCGGAGGAACGCATGACGCCACCGACGCTTCTGCTCGCCGAGGCCGGCAGCATCGTTCGCGGTGCATGGCGCGTTAGATTGCCAGCGCAGCGGCAAGCGGTGACGTGGGTAGATCTGGATGAGCGGCGCCGCGCCTTCCTGGGCACCGAAGCGACCTTCACGCCGTTCAACGCCTGCTGCTTCGACGGTGAACGTGATTCAGACTGGTCGTCGCTGGTGGGTCGGCACACGCGCCCGCCCGTGCTTCCCCGATCCTACGGCTCGGCCTTCCGCTACCTGAACTGTTGAAGGCGGCTAACCCAACGCCTTCCTCGCCCCCTCCAGCGCCGCCTTCTGCGCCTTCGTCACTTTCGGATAGTGCAGGTCCAGCCCTTCCAGCGCCTGCACGATCGCCGCAACCACCACCAGGCGCGTGAACCACTTGGTATCCGCCGGCACCACGAACCACGGCGCATGCTCCGCCGCGGTGCCGCGGATCGCCGCCTCATAGGCCGCCATGTAGGCGTCCCAATGCCCGCGCTCGGCCACATCGCCGGCCGAGAACTTCCAGTTCTTCTCGGGTTCGTCGATGCGCGACAGGAAGCGCTTCTTCTGCTCCGCCTTGCTCACGTTCAGGAAGAACTTCAGCACCACCGTGCCCTGCCGCGCGAGGTAGCGTTCATACGCCGCGATATCCTCGAGCCGTTCATCCCATACGGACTTGCCCACCAGGCGCGGCGGCAGCTTCTGCCCGGCCAGGTATTCGGGGTGCACGCGCACCACGAGCACTTCCTCGTACCAGGACCGGTTGTGGATGCCGATGCGCCCGCGTTCGGGCAGCGCGGTGGAATGCCGCCACAGGAAATCGTGGTCCAGTTCCATCGCATTCGGCGCCTTGAAGGAATGCACCTGGCAGCCCTGCGGATTGACGCCGGAGAAGACGTGCTTGATCGCCCCGTCCTTCCCCGCCGCGTCCATCGCCTGGAAGATGCACAGCACCGACCAGCGGTCCTGCGCGTAGAGCATGTCCTGCAACTCCGCGAGCCGGTCCACGCCCTGCTGCAGCAGATCCGCCGCGTGATCCTTCTCGAGGCTGAGACCCGCCGTATCGCCCGGGTCGAAGTCCTTCAGCCGGAAGGCCTTGCCGGTCGGCACGCGATACCGCCCCAGCATCTTTTCCGTGCGCTTCGTGACCATCACGCCCTCCCCGTCGGCGCCACAAGGATCCACGCCGCCGCCAGCGCCTGCAACAGGAACGTCACCGACAGCGCCACCGCATAGCCTGCCGGGTCCCAGCCGCCATTCGCCGTGCGCGGCCACAGGTCCAGGATCGCCCCGATCCCGATCTGCAGGATGAACACCAGCACCAGCATCGAGAAGTTGATGGCGGTCGCCACGCGCCCCTGCAATTCCGGCGGGAACCCCTGCCCCATGGCCGCATACCCCGCCACACCGACCGACCCGCAGAAGGAGAACGCGAACCAGATCGCCGCCGTCAGCCAGAAGCCGCCGGGTGCGGCCACCAGCAGCGCCTGCGCCAGCAGCACGCCGCCGATGCCGATATGCGGCACGAACATCGGCGAGTATCCGCGCGCCTGCGCAAACGACGCCGCCTGGCCGGTCACCAGCGAACCGGTCACAAGGCCAAGTGCGTAGATCAAAAGCGCCAGCGCGCGCGGTGCGTCATCCAGCCCGCCGACATCGCGCAGCCAAGGCCCCGCCCACAGCCCCTGGAACGTGAAGTTCAGCGCCGACAGCACCATGATCGCCGGCAGGAATCGCAGGAATGGCCGGTCGCGGAAGATGCGCCCGAATTCCGCGATCTCGCGCAGGATGCTGCGCCGCTGCGGCACCGCGGCGCCCGGCCGCCGGTCCGGCACAGCCAGCCAGATCCATGCCGCCGCGCAGACCGCCAGCACCGCCAGCAGCACGAAGATGCCGCGCCAGCCCAGGTATGGCAGCGCCGACTGCACCGGCACCGTCGCGGTCATCCCGCCCATGCCGGCCAGGAACAGCCCCGCGCCGGTCACCGCCGCCACGCGTTCCTTCGGATACCACTGGGAGTTCGCCTTCAGCATCGCCATCAGCCCGGCCGCCAGCCCCAGCCCGCACAGGATGCGTCCGAGTGCGAGCACCGTCACGTCCGGCGCGGCCGCGCACAGCACGAACCCGGCCGCCGAGACCACCGCGAGCGTGGATTGCACCCGCCGCGGCCCATAGAGGTCGAGTGCGACGCCGATCGGCAGCTGCGCCGCCGCATAGGCCGCGAAGAAGCATGCCGCGAGCAAGCCGAGCCCCGAGGCCGACAGCCCGAACTCGATCGCCAGCAGCGGCCCGATCGTCGCCACCATCCCGCGATTGCACTGGTTCAGGAAGTTGATCGCCGCCAGCGGCAGCGTGATGCGGGCGAAGCCCGGGGTGCGATCCATCAGCGCGGGTCGAGCCGCACGCTGATCGGGCAATGGTCGGAGATGCGCTGGCGCAGCGACGGGTCGCGCTCGGCATAGACCAGCACGCGGAAACTGTCGCGCACCACCCAGTCGCGCGCCGCACCGCCCAGCAGGATGTGGTCGACAAAGCCGCGCGCCTGCCCATCGCGCGCCCAGCACGGGTTGGCGAAGCCTTCGGTCGGGCGCGCGAGTGCGCCGGCCTCGGTCAGCGTGGCGAGGAACTCGTCGTTGCGGTCCATGCGGCGGTTGAAGTCGCCCAGCACGGCAAAGGCCACGCCCTCGCGCCGGCGCTCGGCAATCCAGTCGCGCAGGATCTCCGCCTGGCGGCCAAGGTTCTGGCAGTCGCGCGAATCCGGCCGCCGCACGGACCCCTGAGCGCAGCCGCCATCGAGGTGCACCGAGAGCAGCCGCAGCGCCGGACCATCGCCCGACCGCACCGTGATGTCCGCACCGCGCCGCAGCGACCGCCTCGCATTCGGCACCAGGTCGAGCGCGGCAACATCCGGGTTGCGCACCACGTTCAACCCGCGCCGCCAGGCGAAGCCGGCGCGCTGCGTGTCGGTCTCGGCGGGGAAGTGGAATTCCCAGCGCGTGGCGTCGAACACCCGCGCGGCGGCCAGCGGCCCGTCGATCTCCTGGATCGCCACCACATCGGCGGCGAGGCGGTCGGCATAGACGCGCAGGCGCGCGAAATCCTCGGCCGATCGCGTGGGCAGCGAGGACGGCAGGTCGGGATGCCCGGCCGGCTTGGTGGTCAGCCAGGCGATGTTCCAGGCAGCGAGCTTGATCTCCTGCGCCGCGGCGGGCAGGGCAAGCAGGGCGAGAAGGGCGATGAACAGCGGGCGCATGGCGGCCTTCATAGCAGCGTCGCGGGTTCGGCGCGCGCGGTCGTGGCGGCGGGGTGCCACGCCCGCGCGCCGGCCGCCAGCAGCATCCCCGCCAGCGCATCGAATCCCGCGGCATCGCGCGTCGTGTCGTGGAAGGCGTCGGCACGCGACGACCCGCGCGGCACCCAGATGACCGTCTCGTAGCGCGCGCGGGTCAGCAGGACGCGGTACTTGTTGACCACGTAGTGCGCATCCTTGCCGCGTGCCTGCCAGGCATGGCCGCTGAAGCGCCGCGTAGCCCAGCCCTGCTGCGTCCAGGCCAGGTCGCCGCCCCAGGCCAGACCCGCCACGTCCAGTTCCAGCCCCTGGCAATCGTACTCGGTGGCGAAGGTCTCGAGTGCGTCGGACGCGCGCACATCCGGCCAGTGGCGCAGGAACCAATCCGCCACGTCCTCCACCTGCACGCCGAGCCCCTCGCCGCGCAACCGCTTCGCCCCCGCCGAGGCGACGATGCCCGCGCGCCGTCGCCCGCGCGCGAGATCGCGTAGCGCTGCGCGCAGGTCACCAAGGTCACGCACCAGCAGGAAGGGCAGCGCGCCGGCGGCGTCGGCGATGGCGCGCGCCTGCGCCACCTCCCCGCGCAGCAGCGCGTCCACCCAGCCTGCGCCCGCACCCTCGCGCACGCTGCGTACCGGGACGGTCAGGTCGAGATCATCGTCCAGGGTCAGCCAGGCAGCCGCGCCGTCGGCCAGGCGCTGCACAGGGTCCGCCGCGGTCACCGCGCGCCGCGCCGCGACCGCACGCCACACCCCGCCCGAGGCCTCGACCACCTGCCCCCATTCGCGCAGGCCTGCCTCACCGGTGTTGATCTCCTGCCCGTTGCCGATCAGGGCGACCACGACGGCCCAGCCGGCGTGCCGGCCCATGATCTCCAGCGTATGCGCAGGCTCGCTCATGGTCAGGCGGGAAGGCTTGTTGCGCGTGCCGATGCGTGCCTTGGCCTCGTCCCAGGCGCGCTGCGCCTCGTCGAACACGATCAACCGGTCGGGCGGTGGGCGGCGCGCCGGATCGCTCGCGTTGTCCTCGAGGAATCGATGCACGTTCTGCAGCCGCTCCTTGACGCGGCGCTCGGCTTCCGAACGCCCACATTCGCGGCGGTCGACCGCATCCTGGGCAAGCGCGGCGCGCAGCACCGTCACCAGTGGCACATTGCCGGTCAAGAACGCGCTGCGCCCGCCCGCGCCGGGTGCGAATACCGCGTTCAGGCCGCACAGCGTCTTGCCGGCCCCGGGAATGCCGGTGACGAAGACCACGCGCTTGGCGCCATCGGCCTGCGCCGCGGCAACGGCGCGGGCGATCGCGCGCGAGGTGCGCGTCAGGTTCGGTGCATCGGCGCGCGCGGCGGCAATCTCCGCCACGCCGTTGCGCGCATAGAGCATCGTCGCCGCCTCGACGATGCTCGGCACCGGTCGATAGGCGGCGTCGAGCCAGTCGGCGGCGATGATCGGCCGCGCGGCCGGCGGCAGCTCCGCCTGCACCCAACGCAGCGCATCGCCCAGGCTGCCGTGCCCGCAGACCAGCGGTTCGGTCGGATTGGGCGGCAACAGCCAGGGCTGTATTGGCGCCGCGAAGGGCGCATCGGCGGCGACCAGCACCGGCACGATGCTGTGCGCGCGGCTGCCGGCATGAAAATCCCGCAGGTCGAGCGCGTAGTCCTCGGCCTCGGCCCGCCCGGCATTGGAGGGCGCGCCGGTCTTGAACTCGATCGCGACGATGGCGCGGTCGGTCAGCACCACGGCGTCGATGCGCTTTTCCAGCCGCAGCAGTTCGAACTCCAGCACCACGGTCCAGTCGGCGCCGCCGGCATCAGCCAGCGCCTGGCGCAGCGCGGCGATCTGCGCGTGCCACGCGGCCTCCTGCTCGGGCGTGCCTGCGAAGCCGCGCCCCTGCTGGGCTGAGGCCAGCCGTCCCACCGTGTCCGCCGGGTCGCGCGCCAAAAGCGCCGCCCCCGTGCAGTGGAACCAGGCCCTCATCCGCCCCCACCCCGCCGTGGCCAGGTGGCCACCGCCACGCTGCCCATCATCAGCACGAAGCCTGCCGCATGCGTGAGCGTGAAGGATTCGCCCAGCAGGGTCACCGCCACGAGCGCCGCGGTGCCCGGCAGGAAGGCAGTGAAGACACCGGCCATCCCCGCCGGCACGCGCTTCAGCCCGGCGTACCACAGCAGCAGGCACAGCACGCTGGCCGTCAGGGAATGGAACACCAGCAGCGCCGCCAGGCCCGGATCTGCCAATGCCGCCACCGAGCCGAAGCCGGGCAGCGCGAATGGCGCCAGCACCAGCGCCGAGAAACCCTGCATCCACAGGCTGGCGGTGATCACCGGCACCCGCCCCGCGATGCGCCGCGCCAGCAGCACATACGCCGCCTCCCCCAGCACGCCGCCGAAGACCAGCAGGTTGCCGAGCAGCGACCCGTCCTCCCCGCCCGCCGCGCGCGCCAGTGTGATCGCCGCCATGCCGCCCGCCGCCAGCGCCACCGCCGCCCATTGCCGGCCCGGCAGCCTTTCGCGCAGCAGCACCGCGCCGCCGATCGCCACCATGGCGGGCAGCGTGGCCAGCACCAGCCCGCCCTCCAGCGCCGTGGTCAGCCGCAGCCCCGCCAGCAGCCCGGCATTGTAGATCGCGGTGCCGAACACCGCCTGCAAAGCCAGGTTGCGCGCGACATCCGGCGGCACGCGCACCGGCCCGTCCATCCAGCGCGCCAGCGGCCAGAGCACCGCCATCGCCAGCAGGCAGCGCAGGAAGGCGACCATGGCGATGGGCAGCGCCTCCGCCAGCAGCTTCGCCACCGCGACATTGGCGCCGACCAGCATCATGGACGCAGCGAGTTGCAGATACGCGAGACGCACGCGCGCAGCCTATCGCGGGACCCCGCCGGTTCCTACCGCCGCCGCGTGGCGCGCTGGCGTGGCGTGCGCCGCGCCAGGCCGGCGACGACACTATCCCGCGCGGCGGCGCGGGCAGGCGCCGCTACGCCTCGCCTGCCTGCCGGAACGGCGAGAGCGTCGCCAGCGCCGCCATCTCGCGCATCATCGCCGGGCGTTCGCGGTCGAGGAACTCACCCACCGCGCGCGCCAGCCCCGGATGCGCGATCCAATGCGCGGAGAAGGTCGGCACCGGCAGATACCCGCGCTGGATCTTGTGCTCGCCCTGCGCGCCGGCCTCGACGCGCGCGATGCCATGCGCGATCGCGAAGT
>LNEW01000199.1 GCA_001464375.1 Rhodospirillales bacterium Ga0074136
ATCGCGCCGATCGCGATGGACGAAGGCCTGCGGTTCGCCATCCGCGAGGGTGGCCGGACCGTCGGCGCCGGCGTCGTCGCGTCGATTTCGAAGTAAGCCTGCACAGCAGGCGAATTGGAGGGCGGCGTTCGGGGAACCGGGCGCCGCCCTTCGCGTTTCAGCGCCGGCGACGGTCGCTCAGCAGGCATGCGATGGTGGCCGCCGCCAGCGCCGGGATAACGGTGGTCCAGACCGGCGCCACGGCCGCGTGCGCCAAGTGCGGAGCTTTCGCGACGCGCGCGCCCGGCGCCGGCGCCGCCTCGTCGATCGCCGCCACCAGCCGCGCCGTCGCGCCGCCGCCCTGCGGCTTTTCGCCCTGCGCCGGCACCGGAGCCCCTTTGTGCGACCCCTCCAGCCCTGCCCAGGCCCGCGTGAACTCCGCGCCCAGCAGGAAGATCACCGCCGAGTAGTAGATCCACACGAGCACCGCCGCGAGCGCGCCGGCCGCGCCATACGCCGTGGCGATGCTCCCGCCGCCGACATAGGCACTGATGGCCGACTTGCCGATGGTGAACAGCAGCGCGGTGAAGAACGCGCCGACCCCGACATCCCGCCAGGCGATCCGCCTGTCGGGCAGCACGCGGTAGATCGCGGCGAACAGCGCCGTGATCATCGTCAGCGATACGACCAGGTTCACGACGCGCAGCAACGCCTCGGTCCCCGGCAGCAGCGTGCCGATCCAACTGCCCAGGAACGCAATGGCCGAACTGGCGATCAGCGATGTCAGCAGCAGAAACCCCGTGGCGCCCACCAGCCCAACCGCCGCCGCCTTTGCCCGCAACAGCTTCGAGATCGACACCTCGGGCGGCGTGGCGGTCTTCCAGATGGCGTTGAGGGCAGCCTGCAATTCGCCGAAGGTGCCGCTCGCGGTCAGCAGCAGCATGCCGATGCCGAAGGCGCCGGCGATCGTGCCCGCGCCGATGTCCGACGCACTGCCGATGGCCGCCTCGATGGCGCCGGCGGCGTCCCGGCCCAGGAAGTCGCGCAGCTGCGCCTGCACCGCGCCGCGCGCCGCATCCTCCCCGAACACCAGCCCGGCGATCGCCATCGCCACGATCAGCAGCGGGCCCAGCGAGAACAGGGTGAAATACGCGATCGACGCCGCCCGGCTCAGGCATTCATCGGCGAAGAAGCCCTTGACCGTGTCGATGGCCAACAGGCGGGTCCGGTCCCAAACCATGCGCGCTCCCGCAGCGTTGTGCGGCGACAGCAACGCGCCGCCCGACGACCGGTTGCGTGCGCCCGGCAAGCCTCGACAGGGTCCGGCCGCTGAATTATAGGACGCCCCCTCCGCCGCATATGCGTCGAGGGGCGTAGCTCAATTGGCTAGAGCGCCGGTCTCCAAAACCGGAGGTTGGGGGTTCGAGACCCTCCGCCCCTGCCACGGCGCGCCACGGCGGCGGACAGTTTCTCGGGGGGCACCGGTCCAGCAGGCCGCGGCCATCCGCCATTCCAGAGGGTATCGCAGTTGGCCAAGCTCGATCCGGCGCAGTTCGTCCGGGAAGTCCGCCAGGAGGTCTCCAGGGTCACCTGGCCCTCCCGCAAGGAGACGCTCGTCACCACCGGCCTGGTGCTGGCGATGTCGGCGCTCGCGGCGGTGTTCTTCCTGGTGGTGGACCAGCTGATCCAGCTGGCCATGCGGCTCGTGTTCGGCATCGGCTGAGAAGGAAACGGCACCGTGGCCGACAAGAAGTGGTACGTGGTCCATGTCTACTCGGGCTTCGAGAAGAAGATCGCCGAGCAGATCAAGCAGCAGGCCGCCCAGAAGGGCCTGGCCGACAAGTTCGACGACGTGCTGGTGCCGACCGAGCAGATCACCGAGGTCCGCCGCGGCCAGAAGGTCGACACCGACCGCAAGTACTTCCCCGGCTACGTGCTGGTGAAGATGGAAATGACCGACGACGCCTGGCACCTAGTCAAGGACACGCCCAAGGTCACCGGCTTCCTCGGCGCCCGCAACAAGCCCCAGCCGGTCCCGGCCAGCGAGGCCGAGCGCCTGCTCAAGCAGGTGCAGGAAGGCGTGGAGAAGCCGCGCAAGCCCGCCATCCTGTTCGAGATCGGCGAACAGATCCGCGTCGCCGACGGGCCCTTCACGTCGTTCAACGGCGTGGTCGAGGAAGTCGACGAGGAGAAGGGGCGCGTGAAGGTCTCCGTGTCCATCTTCGGGCGGTCGACGCCGGTGGACCTGGAATACGGGCAGGTCGAGAAGCTCTAAGGGCTTGTCCGGAGTGGTTCCTGGCAAGTCGGATGACTGGCGCAGTCCTGTGGTGTTTCCTCGACCGACTTCGTCATAGGCGGCGCCAATAGACCAGGATGCATTGGATTGGAGCCGGCAACGACGACCCCGCCATTGCCGGCCCGGTTCGTACGCTCCGTGCGTGGATCGGATGGTCTCCACGCCGTACAGATAAGGCCTCGAGTGCGCCGCACGAATGCGCCGATCCTTCGCGGACAAGCGGAAAAAGGATAAGGACGCCGAGGGCGGCGAGTAACGGAAGCCCGAGCCCGGCACCAAGAACGCGCAGGAACCGGCGGCTGCGCGCACCACGCAGGATGGGCAGGACGCCCCACGATTCCAGCCAGCCCCTTGAGCGGCTGTTCAGCCTCTCAAGCCGCCGCCTCCACTGATCGTGTTCGCCCCCCATACGGATCCTCTGATCGCCCTCGGCCATCCGCCGGAGCGGACAATCAGGGCCGGCGACGGGACGCTCCCGTCAGCGCCGTCCGGCCAGTGCGCGCCGACCCGCCTCGCTCGCCTCCACGGTGCCGTCGTGGAGCGTGACCAGCCCCGCATCAACCGCATCCTCCCACACCGTCAGGCGCGGGCAATTGGTGCGCCAGGCGTCCATCACCTCGGCATAGGGGCGCGGACGCTCGGCCACGAAGGCCACCAAATCCAGGATCAACGGGCGCAGCGTCTCGGACATCGGGTCCTCCCGCAGGATGCAGCCGCGCACAGCATGCCCGGCCGCGGCCGCGGCGTCACGTCGCGACGCTCAGGCCGCCTCGCCCGACGCGACCGCAGCCCCGCCCCGCACGGCCCGCCCCGCGCGCCGCGGCGCGAACCACCCGGCCAGCAACCGCGCCGCCGCCGCCCCCAGCCCGGCAACACCCACCCACAGCGCCGGCCGCAACCCGAACGTGACATCGAGGTTCGCCGCCAAAACCCGCCACGGGTCGATCCCCGTTGCCAGCGCGTACCAGCCGAACTCCAGCGCCGCCGTCGCCCCTGCCGCGAACACCGCGAGCCCCAGCAACGCCAGCACCCCCGGCGCACCCCCGGCCGGCGCAACCACGCGATAGCCCATCAGCCAGGCGAACAGCCCGGCCATCAGCATGGGACTGCAAGGTGAAGTGCACCAGCGCCAGCGCCGCCAGCGGATAGACCAACCGATGCAGCCGCCGCCAGGACACGCCGCCCATCCGCCGCAGCATCGCGTCGGTCGAGGTCGCCGCCAGCAGCGCGAGGCCCGCGAGCGCCACGAAGCCGATGGTCAGGTAGATGCGCTTGATGATCTCGGAGGCGACCTTCACCAGGTCGAAGGAATTGTCGCCGGCATAGAGCCCCAGATGCAGCAGCGCATAGGCGAAGCAGGCCACGCCCACCATGCGGCGGACCTCGGCAATGCGCGCCTGGCGCAGGACCTGCCGCGCCGGCGTGATAAGCAGCGACAGCAGCAGCACGCGGATGGCCCAGGTGCCGGTGTCGTGGGTGGCGGCCTGCCAGGGCTTGGGGCCGAGCGCATTCTCCCACGCCGTCTGCGCCAGCAGCAGCGCCGGGACGAACAGCGCGGCGAGGACCAGGGCCTTGAAGGGCGAGAAGGCGCCGGTGCGGTCGCGCCAGGGCATGGGGGGAGGGGTCTCCTGTGTGCCCATGCATATACGGCGGGGGTGGGGGTTTGGTTAGCCGGGGGCCACCCCGCGGCGCCCCGTGCGCCCCCAACCCATCGGATCGCGGCCCTGGCCGCAATCCGCGAGCGCGAAGCGCGACCGCGCCCGTCCCGCCCGCCGTCCCCGGCGCACCAGTCCGCGGCGCGAAGGCAAGGCGGCCGGACGGCCGCCGCCGCCCGCCGCGTGAGCGCCAACAAACACTCTCGACAACCCTCCGCGTCCCGCCTATACGCCGCCCCTCGCCGACCAACCGGGGTCTCTCGCCCCGGTCTTCGGCGTTCCAGGGAACGCGGGAGAATGCCTTCGGGCATTCGCACGGACCGCGGGCCTCTGACAGCACAGAGGACTGCCACAGTGGCGAAGAAGATCGCAGGCTACATCAAGCTGCAGATCCCGGCCGGGAAGGCCAATCCCTCCCCGCCGGTGGGGCCCGCGCTCGGTCAGCGCGGCCTGAACATCATGCAGTTCGTGAAGGAATTCAACGCGGCGACGCAGCAGATGGAACCGGGCACGCCGACGCCCGTTGTCATCACCGCGTTCACCGACCGCACCTTCTCCTTCATCACCAAGACTCCGCCGAACACCTACTTCCTGCTCAAGGCCGCGAAGCTCGAAAAGGGCGCCACCGCGCCCGGCAAGGGCGCGTCGATCGGGCGCGTCACGAAGTCGCAGCTGGCCGAGATCGCCGCCACCAAGATGCAGCACATGAACGCGAATGATGTCGACGCGGCCGTGCGCATGCTCGCGGGGTCCGCGCGCTCCATGGGCCTCACCGTGGTGGAGGGCTGAACCATGGCCAAGCAGGGCAAGCGCCTCAAGGCCGTCTATTCCGGCTTCGACCGTGAACAGACCTTCGCGTTGGACCAGGCGGTGAAGCTCGCCAAGACCAATGCCAAGGCCAAGTTCGACGAGACGATCGAGATCTCGATGAACCTCGGCATCGACCCGCGCCACGCCGACCAGATGGTCCGCGGCGTGGTCGGCCTGCCGCATGGCACCGGCAAGACCGTGCGCGTGGGCGTGTTCGCCCGCGGCCCGAAGGCCGAGGAAGCCAAGGCCGCCGGCGCCGACGTGGTGGGGGCCGACGACCTCGCCGCGCTGGTGCAGGAAGGCAAGATCGAATTCGACCGCTGCATCGCGACGCCGGACATGATGGCGCTGGTGGGTCGGCTCGGTAAGGTTCTCGGCCCGCGCGGCCTGATGCCGAACCCCAAGCTCGGCACCGTCACGATGGACGTGAAGGGCGCGGTCACTGCTGCCAAGGCCGGCCAGGTCGAATTCCGCGCCGAGAAGGCCGGCATCGTGCATGCCGGCATCGGCAAGGCGTCGTTCGGCGAGGACCAGTTGCTGGCGAACGCCCGCGCCTTCGTGGACGCGATCCAGCGCGCCAAGCCGACCGGGGCGAAGGGGACCTACCTGAAGAAGGTGGCGGTTTCCTCGACCATGGGGCCTGGCGTGAAGGTGGATGTCGCCAGCCTCTCGGCCGGCGGCTGATGAGATACGCCCGGTCCCTCGCGGGGCTGGGCGGGCAGGGCAGGGGCCAAGGCCCTGTGTCCGAAACCTGTCGGAGACCTCCTGTGGCCCTCGCGGGCCTTGATCTGGCGAAAGCCATGCAGGGGAGAGACGGTGTGCCGATGTTTCGACCGGTCCGCGCGCAGGCGCGGCCTGGCTTGACTTGGTGTTCCGGCCTGACAGGCGAACCGGGGTGTGGGGCAGGTGCCCTTCGCCCCCGTGTGAACCGGCCGGAGCCCTTCCAGAAGGCCCCGGCCACCGACGGAGACGTGGAGTGGACCGTACGGAGAAGCGTGAGTTCGTCGCCTCCCTCGCGGCCGTCTTCGCAGACACGTCGTTCGTGCTCGTGGCCCAGAACAAGGGGCTCACGGTCGCGGACGTCAGTGAACTGCGCCGGCGGATGCGCGCGGCGGGTGCGACGTACAAGGTCGCGAAGAACCGCCTGGCCACCCTCGCCCTCGAAGGCACCCGTTTCGACGGCGTCAAGCCGCTGCTGAAGGGTCCGACCGCGCTCGCGTGGTCGACGGATCCTGTGGCGGTGGCGAAGACCGCGGTCGAGTTCGCCAAGACGAACGACAAGTTCGTTGTCCTGGGCGGCGCGCTCGGAACCCAGACCCTCGATGCCACCGGCATCAAGGCGCTGGCCGAGCTGCCGTCCCTGGAGACGCTGCGGGCGCAGCTGGTTGGTCTGATCCAGACCCCGGCAACGCGCATCGCGGGCATCCTCCAGGCCCCCGGTGGGCAGGTGGCACGGGTCCTGGCGGCTTACGCCAAGAAGGACGAGGCCCAGGCGGCCTGAGGGCCGCAGGAACAGTGCCCCCGGCGGCCATCTGGCCACGGGGGAGTTGCACAACCGAAGTCAAGCCATTAGATCGAGGAGCATTCACACATGGCCGATCTCGCAAAGCTGGTCGACGAGCTGTCGACCCTGACCGTCCTGGAGGCCGCCGAGCTCTCCAAGATGCTCGAGGAGAAGTGGGGCGTCTCCGCCGCGGCACCGGTTGCCGTTGCGGCCGCCGCCCCGGCTGCGGCTGCCGCCCCGGCGGAAGTCCAGACCGAGTTCACCGTGATCCTTGCCGCCGCCGGCGACAAGAAGATCAACGTGATCAAGGAAATCCGCACCATCACCGGCCTGGGCCTCAAGGAAGCCAAGGACCTGGTCGAGGGCGCCCCGAAGACCGTGAAGGAAGCGGTCAACAAGGACGAGGCGGAGAAGATCAAGAAGGTGCTGGAAGAGAACGGCGCCAAGGTCGAGATCAAGTGATCTCGACCCCCGGCCCCGTCCGGCAACGGGCGGGGATGGGGGGACAGTAACGAAAGGGTGCGGGTGGTGCTGCCGGAAGGGTCCGGCAACGCCGCCCCATCCTGCGTTGTCCGGTAAGGGCGGCGCGAATCGGCCCTGCCGACCGGGGTGTAGGGGTCGGGCAAGAAGGGAAGCAGAGCAGGCATGAACGCTATCACGAAGTCGTTCACGGGGCGCAAGCGGATCCGCAAGTCGTTCGGGCGTCTGCCCGAAGTGGCGCCGTGCAGCGCGCCTCCTACGAGGCGTTCCTGCAGATGGAGGTGAGCCCCGACAGCCGGACGCATACCGGCCTCCAGGAGGTCTTCAAGTCCGTCTTCCCGATCGACGATTTCGCCGGGCGTGGTCGCCTGGAGTTCGTGCAGTACGAGCTCGAGGAACCGAAATACGATGTCGAGGAATGCATCCAGCGCGGCCTGACCTTCGCCGCCCCGCTCAAGGTGCGCCTGCGCCTGATCGTGTGGGACGTGGACGAGGACACCGGCAGCCGGTCGGTCCGCGACATCAAGGAGCAGGATGTCTACATGGGCGACATGCCGCTCATGACCGACAACGGCACCTTCATCATCAACGGCACCGAGCGCGTCATCGT
>LNEW01000200.1 GCA_001464375.1 Rhodospirillales bacterium Ga0074136
CTTATCTCAAGACCACGCCGTTCTTCCTGTTCGCCAACTACACGCTGTCGGTCATCCCGCTGTTCATCCTGATGGGCGCGCTGGCCGAACGCGGCGGGCTGGCGCGGGACCTGTTCGTGGCGGCGAATGCGCTGGTGGGGCACCGGCGCGGCGGGCTGGCGATGGGGGTGATCGGCGCCTGTGCGGCCTTCGGGGCGGTCTGCGGGTCCTCGGTCGCGACCACCGCGACGATGGGGCGCGCGGCGCTGCCGGAGCTGCGGCGCTACGGCGCGATGCCCGGCTTCGCGACCGGCACCATCGCCGTCGGCGGTGTGCTCGGCATCCTGGTGCCGCCATCCGTCATCCTGGTGATCTACGCCATCAGCACCGAGCAGAATATCGCGCGGCTGTTCATGGCGGCGCTGATTCCCGCGCTGCTGGCAGCCGGCTTCTACATCGCGACCATCGCCGTGCTGGTGCGCCGGCAGCCGGAGCTGTGCCCCGCCGGGCCGCGCGTGGCGGCGGACGAACGGCGCGAGGCGCTGCTGAATGTCATCCCGGTCATGCTGATCGCGGTGGTGGTGGTCGGCGGCATCTATGGCGGCATCTTCACGCCGACCGAGAGCGCCGCGGTGGGATGCGCGGCCACGCTGGCGGTCGGCCTGGCACGCCGCACGCTGAAGCCGCGCCTGGTTCTCGATGCGCTGAAGTCCACCGCCGAGACGACGGCGATGATCTTCGCCATCCTGCTCGGCGCCGAGGTGTTCAACGCCTTCCTCGCGCTGTCCCAGGCGCCGGACCTGCTCGCGCTGTGGGTGAGCGAGCAGGGCTTCCCGCCCTATGGCGTGCTGATCGCGTTCCTGGCGGTGTACATCGTGCTCGGCGCGGTGATGGACGAACTCGCGATGATGCTGCTGACGCTGCCGGTGTTCTTCCCGGTCATCACCGCGCTCGATTTCGGCCTGACCACCGAGGAGACGGCGATCTGGTTCGGCATCCTGGTGCTGTGCGTGGTCGGCATCGGGCTGACGGCGCCACCGATCGGGCTGAACGTGTTCGTGGTGTCGGGCCTGGCGCGGGACGTGCCGATCGGGGCGATCTATCGCGGCGTGCTGCCCTACCTGCTGGCCGACTTCATCCGGCTCGGGCTTTGCATCGCCTTCCCGTGGCTGTCGCTGGCGGTGGTGCGGGCGCTGAGCTGACGGCCGGGTTGCGTGCCGGCGGGCGGCGGGATCATCCTGCGCGCCGAATCACGGAGTCCCACGCCCATGAAGACCCGCGCCGCCGTCGCCTGGAAAGCAGGCGCGCCGCTGACCATCGAGACCATCGAGATCGGCGGGCCCAAGCCCGGCGAGGTGCTGGTGGAGGTGATGGCGACCGGCGTGTGCCATACCGATGCCTATACGCTGTCGGGTGCCGACCCCGAGGGGATCTTTCCCGCCATCCTCGGCCATGAGGGTGCCGGCATCGTGCGCGACATCGGCGCGGGCGTGACCACGCTCAAGCCCGGCGACCACGTGATCCCGCTCTACACACCGGAATGCCGGCAGTGCAAAACCTGCCTGTCGCGGCGGAGCAACCTGTGCACCGCGATCCGCGCGACGCAGGGGAAAGGCGTGATGCCGGATGGGTCGTCGCGGTTCTCCTGCGATCAAGGAACCGTCTTCCACTACATGGGCTGCAGCACCTTCGCGAACTTCACGGTCCTGCCCGAGATCGCACTCGCAAAAGTCCGCGAGGACGCGCCGTTCGACAAGATCTGCTACATCGGCTGCGGCGTGACCACCGGCATCGGCGCGGTGATCAACACGGCGAAGGTCTGGCCGGGAGCGAATGTCGCGGTGTTCGGGCTCGGCGGGATCGGGCTGAACGTGCTCCAGGCGGCGCGCATGGTGGGCGCCGACAAGATCATCGGCGTCGACATCAACCCCGCGCGCGAAGCCATGGCGCGGAAATTCGGCATGACCGACTTCGTGAACCCCGACGTGGTGGGGCGCGACAAGGTGGTGCGGGCAATCGTCGACCTCACGGGCGGCGGGGCGGATTTCTCCTTCGAATGCGTCGGCAACGTGCACCTGATGCGCCAGGCGCTGGAATGCACGCATCGCGGCTGGGGGGAGAGCATCATCATCGGCGTCGCGGCCTCCGGCCAGGAGATCAGCACGCGGCCCTTCCAGCTGGTGACCGGGCGCAACTGGCGCGGCACGGCCTTCGGCGGCGCGCGCGGGCGCACCGACGTGCCGAAGATCGTGGACTGGTACATGGACGGGAAGATCGAGATCGACAGCCTGATCACCCACACCATGCCGCTCGATGAGATCAACACCGCCTTCGACCTGATGCATGAGGGGACGTCGATCCGGTCGGTGGTGGTGTACTGACCATGCCCGTGAACCCCGCCGACGGCGCCGTTCTCGGCGCGCTCTATGGCACCGACGCGATGCGCGCGGCGATGGGCGAGGACGCCTTCCTTCAGCGGATGCTGGATGTCGAGGCCGCCCTCGCGCGCGCCCAGGCACGGCTTGGCGTCATCCCGGCCGAGGCGGCCGGCGCCATCACCGAAGCGGCGTCGGACGCGTCTCGCCTGGATCGCGCGGAGATGGCCGCCGCCACGCGCAACACCGGCTATCCGGTGGTGGCGCTGGTCAAGCAACTGACGGCGCTCGCCGGCCCCGAGGCCGGGCGCTGGACGCATTGGGGTGCGACCACGCAGGACATCATGGACACGGCGGTCGTGCTGCAGGTGCGCGATGGCCTCACGCTGATCGAGGCCGACCTGCGCGCCACCTGCGCCGCGCTCGCGCGCATGGCCGCAGCGCACCGCGACACGGTGATGGCGGGGCGCACGCATCTCCAGCACGCGCTGCCGGTGACCTTCGGCTACAAGGTCGCGGTGTGGCTGTCGCCGCTGCTGGCCTCGCTCGATGCGCTGCCCCGCGTGCGGGAGCGTGCGCTGCGCCTGTCCTTCGGCGGCGCGGCGGGCACGCTGGCCTCGCTGGGTGCGCAGGGGCTGGATGTGTCGCGCGAACTCGCGGCGGAACTCGACCTGGCCGAGGCCGACATCCCCTGGCATGTCGCGCGCGACGGGCTGAACGAGGCGACCTGCTGGCTCGGCATCCTGTGCGGCAACCTGTCGAAGATCGCGACCGACGTCATGCTGATGTCGCAGACGGAATACGGCGAAGTGTCCGAACCGCACGTGTTCGGCCGCGGCGGGTCATCGACCATGCCGCAGAAGCGCAACCCGATCGCCTGCGAATACGTGCTGTCCCAGTCGCGCGGTGTGCATGCGCTGGTGCCGCAGATGCTCGGCGCGATGGCGCAGGACCTGGAGCGCGGCACCGGCCCCTGGCAGGCGGAGTTGCTGGCGCTGCCGCAGGCCTTCCTGCTGGGCCATGGCGCGCTGTCGCAGGCGCGCTTCATCGCCGAGGGGCTGGTGGTCGATGCCGCGCGGATGCGCGCCAACCTCGATGCGACCGGCGGGCTGATCGTGAGCGAGGCGGTGATGATGGGCCTCGCACCGGTGCTCGGGCGGATGGACGCCCACCATGTGGTCAACGACGCCTGCGACGCGGTGCGCGACACGGGTGTCAGCCTGACCGAGGCGCTGCTGGGTGATGCGCGGCTGGCCGGGAAGCTGGATGCCGCGGCCATTGCCCGCATGACGGATCCGGCAGGCTATCTCGGGTCCGCCGGCGCCTTCACCGACCGCGTGCTGGCGCGCGCGGCCGGCATGGGGATCAGTTAGCCGCCTCGGCCAGTTCCAGCAGGGCGGCGCCGTTGCGGCGCTGGGCGGCCCACTGGGTGGTCGTGCCGCGGCAGCGTTGCGTGAACAACTCGCTGTCGGGGGCGACGACGTCGATCTTGCTGCGAACGCGGCAGACCAGGCGCGTCATCTGGCGCGGCGACCCGCCATGCCAGCGCACCACGGCCAGGCCCCAGTCGCCATAGGTCTCGTAGTGCTGGCGCAGATAGCGCGCCGCCCAGTCGGTGGCGCGCCAGGGGTCGAGCGGCCAGTCCTGCCCGCCGCGCGCATGCACGCCGGCATTGACCTGCACGCAGCCGGCCATGGCGCGCCCGCCGGAGGCGCGCAGCAGGCGCACCGCTTCGGCCCGCGATTCCGGGTAGTGCGCCCGACCGCCAATGCTGAGCGCATGGGCATGCAGCCCGCTTTCGTTCAGCGCGATGCCGACCAGGAGGCCTTCGGGCAGGCCGTGCTTGCGCTCGGCATCGCGCGCTGCTTCCAGGCAGGAGCCGCGCGGCGACTGGTCGCGGACGACGGGCGCTGCGAGGGCAAGGCCATCGAGCGGTTCGTGCTGCGCGCAGGCGCCGGTGGACAGCATCATGGCGCCGACCAGCACGGACGCGAAGACCGGCGACAGCAGGCGCCGTCGTCGTCGATCTGCCAGCGCCCAGACCCGGCGAAGCCGGCTCCCGGAGGGACGGGCGACCCGCGGCGTAACGCGCGCGGGCGCCGCAACAAGTCGTCGGCAGGGGGGTGCCGACGAACCATTCGCGGTCGTCATGGCGCCTAACGATCACAGTCCCGCCGAAAGATCAAACACGAATTTCCACAACAAGCCGAGCGCCCAATCGGATCAGGCAATGCGGCAGGAATGGGGCGAAGTCATTCAGAAGTACTATGACTTTGTATCCGAGGCGGTCTTTGGCCAGTGGTTAACACGAGTATTTCTGAATTCACTATTGGCGGCCAAGGCGCCGTGGTGGCGCCTGTCGGCACCTGGCCGGGCGGCCGAGGCGTCTTCACCCCGGGTTCAGGCCATCCGGACGCTGGGCGCCGGCTGCCCTTCGATCACCACGTTCACGCAGGCCGGCTTGCCGGACGCGAAGGCGCGTTCGACCGCGGGCGCGATCTCGTCTGCGCGCGTGACGAATTCGCCATGCCCGCCGAGCGCCGCCACCACCAGGTCGTAGCGCGTGCCAGGCGCCAGCTCGCAGCCATGCGCGCGGTTGGCGCCGTATTCGCGCAGCTGGATCTGGTGCTCGGCATTCCACTTCGCGTCGTTGCCCACCACCGCCACGAAGGGCAGGCCGTGGCGATGCGCGGTGTCGAATTCCGCCATGTGGAAGCCGAAGGTGCCGTCGCCCAGCACGCACAGGATGCGCGCATCGGCACGCGCCGCGCGGGCCGCGAGCGCGAAGGGAATGGCCGCGCCGATGGCGCCCGCCACGCCGTTGATCAGGCGTGCGGGCGCGGACAACATGGACTGCGCCCATTGCCCGATCTCCCCGCCATCGACCACCAGCACGCTGTCCGGCGCGGCGATGAAGGGGCGCAGCGCGTGGCACAGCGTGGCCGGGTGGATCGGGCCTTCGGGGGCGCCGGCCAGCGCATCCCAGGCCGCCGGGCGGAAGGCGATGGCGTGGGCCAGGCGCTGCGACCAGGCGGTGCCCGCATGCGGGGCGATGGCGGTGGTCAGCGCAGCCACCGCCTCGGCCGCGCCGGCCATCGCGGCGATGGCGATGCGGTCGCCCAGGCTGCGGACCGCGCGCGCCAGCACATCCGGATCGGCGTCCACCACCACGAAGCGCGCGGCGGCGGGGATGGCCGGCGCGCGGCCGAAGCGCAGCGTGAAGTCGAGCGCCTTGCCCAGCAGCACGACCAGGTCCGCTTCCGCCAGCACCTGCGCGAAGGCGCCGAGCGACGGCTCGCCCAGGCCGCGCGGGCTTTCCATCGCCACGACGGGCAGCCCCGCCGCCGCCGACAATGCCGCGATGGCGGCGCGGCCCGAGGGCGTGCACAGCGCCGGTGGCGCGATGATCACCGGGCGTTCGGCGCGCGCGATCACGCTGGCGATCGCCGCCGCGCTGTCGGCCGACAGCGGCACTGCCGCGGGCGCCGTGGCGGCCGGGCCGCGCATGGTGGGCGGCGCGATGCGTGCATCGAGCACATCGGTCGGCAGCGAGAGATGCACCGGGCCCGGGCGGCCCGATCGCGCCAGGCGGATCGCGCCCGCGACCTCGCCCGCCAGCGCCTCGGGACTGGACGCGGTGAAGGCCTTCTTGCAGACCGGCTCGGCCATGCGCGCCTGTTCGAGTTCCTGGAAGGCACCGAGGCCGAGTTCGCCGAGCGGCGCATGGCCCGAGAGCAGCAGCACCGGCACCTCGCCGGCCATCGCCGTGGGCAGCGCGGCCACGGCGTTGGAATGCCCCTGCCCGCCGGTTACCAGCGCCACGCCGCATTCGCCGGTCAGCCGCGCCCAGGCATCGGCCATGTGCACGGCGGCGGCTTCGTGGCGGACGTGGATGATCTCGATGCCCGAGCCGACCAGCGCGTCGTACACCGGCATGATGTGGTTGCCGGACAGGCTGAAGATGCGGCTCACGCCGGCTGTCTTCAGCGCCTGCACCAGGATGTCGGCGCCGCGGATCATCTCGGCCATGGTGTCCTCCCGTTCGATCGTCGCGCGCACCTCGCCACGGGCTGGACAGGCTGTCCAGCGCCGGTAGTCTCGCGCCGGCGAGGGGAGAAACGCATGGCCGAGCCGGCCAGCCTGAAGGTCAGCGTGTGGCGCGGCGGCGAGGATGGCGCCTTCCAGCGCTACGAGGTGCCGGCGCGCACGAACCAGACCGTGCTAGACGTGGTCACGCATATCCAGCGTGAGCTCGACCCGTCCCTCGCCTATCGCTTCGCCTGCCGTGTGGGCATGTGCGGGTCCTGCGCCATGACCGTGAACGGACGCGCGCGCTGGACCTGCCGGACGCATGTGAAGCGCGTGGTGGATGCCGATGGCGCGCTGGAATTGCGGCCGCTGGCGAACCTGCCGGTGATCCGCGACCTGGCGGCGGATCTCTCGCCGTTCTTCGACAAGTGGCAGCGCGCGCGCGGCACGTTCCTGCCGAAGCAGTCACCCGACGGCGCGGTGCCCGAGGATTTCGCGGTGGTGCCGCCGGCATCGAAGGCGCGGCGCGAGGCCGATGCCGGGATCGAGTGCATCGGCTGCGCGGTCTGCTACGCATCCTGCGACGTGGTGGCGTGGAATGCCGACTACCTGGGTCCCGCCGCGATGAACCGCGCCTGGACGCTGGTGAATGATGTACGCGATGGCGCGCGCGGCGAACGGCTCGACGCCGTCGCGGGTGATGCCGGCTGCCATTCCTGCCATTCGACGCAATCCTGCACGGAACGCTGCCCGAAGAACCTCGACCCCTCCTCGGCGATTGCCGGGCTGAAGCGGGTGCTGTTCTGGGACACGCTGCTGGGGCGGCGGTGAAGTCGAACCCCGGCGTCCATCTATGGGTGGTGCAGCGCGTCACCGCCATGCTGCTGGGTATCGCCGTGGTCGTGCATCTGGTCACCATCGTGACCGCGGTGCGCGGGGGGCTGTCGGCGCGGGAGATCCTGGAGCGCACCCAGGGCAACGAGGCCTGGCTGCTGTTCTACGTGGTGTTCGCGCTGGCGGCCGGGCTGCATGGCGCGATCGGGCTGCGCAACATCGCCGCCGAGACGATCGGGTTGCGCGGGCGCGGCGCCGATCTCGCCTGGCTGGCCGCGGGGCTGCTGACGGCGGGCTTCGGCATCCGCGCCGCCATCGGGCTGTATGCATGATGGACCTGCGGCCGCGGTCCCACCCGACCTACCTGGCCTTCGTGGTGCACCGTGCCTCGGGGCTGCTGCTCGCGCTGTTCCTGCCGCTGCACTTCTGGGTGCTGGGCAGTGCGATCACCGGCGAGGCGCGGCTCGAAGGCTTCCTGCGCTGGACCGACAACCCGCTGGCCAAGGCGGCCGAGACCATCCTGGTCGTGCTGCTGGCCGCGCATCTGGCGGGCGGGCTGCGCGTGATGGCACTGGAATTCCTCGGCTGGCGGCGGCGGCAGAAGGACATGGTGGCGATCTCGGCCGGCGTGGCGCTGCTGGTGGGCCTGGTGTTCCTGCTCAATGTGGCCTGAGGCCGCGATGGTGGCCGGCGCGTGCTTCGTCGCCGGCTTCTGCGCGGGCGTGGCGGGATTCGCCTTCGTGCTGGTGGCGGCGAGCATGCTGCTGCATGTGGTTTCGCCCAGCGTGACGGCGCCGGTGCTGGTGCTGGGCAGCCTGATCTCGCAGGGCATGAGCCTGCCCACGCTGTGGCGGCACATCGAATGGCCGCGCATGCGGCTGTTCCTGGCGGTGGCGGTGGCGGGCCTGCCGGTCGGCATCCTGGTGCTGGCGAAGGGGCCGGCGCGCCTGATCGTGGCCGGCATCGGGCTGCTGCTGGTGGTCTATGCGGGCTACATGCTGGCGCGCATCGTGCTGCGCATGGCGCCGCCCGACATGCGGGGCAGCCGCACCGCGGATGGCGTGGTGGGCTTCCTCAGCGGCATCCTGGGCGGCATCGGCGGGTTCGTCGGCGCGCTGCCGGCCATGTGGGCCGACATCCAGGGCTGGCCCAAGGACCGCGCGCGCGCCTTCATGCAGCCCTTCATCGTGTTCATGCAGGCGATCACCTGCGTGGGGCTCGCCGCGACCGGATTCTTCACGCTGGAGGCGCTGGTACTGGCCGCGCTGGCCACGCCGGCGCTGGTGCTTGGCACCTGGCTGGGCCTGCGGGCGTATCGGGTGCTGCCGGCGCAGGGGTTCCGCGTGGTATTGCTGGGGCTGCTGCTGGTCTCGGGCATTTCGCTGCTGGTCTGAACGGAGGGTCCGCCATGACGCTGATGAGCAAGCCGGGAGTCGCGCCGCAGGACGCGCAGGACGACGCCGCGCCGCTGCGGGTCGAACCCGACGCGATCGAAGAAGCGGCCAAGCTGCTGTACATCCGCGCCTGCAAGATCCTGCCGGATGACATCAAGGCGGGCTTCGCGCGGCTCGATGCCAGCGAGACCGACGGCACCGCGCGCACCATCCTCGCCACGATGATCGAGAATATCGGCGTGGCGGAACGCATGGACAACCTGCTGTGCCAGGACACCGGCATCCCGATCTTCAACGTGCTGGTGGGGCGCAACGTGCAGGTCGATGGCTGGGCGCTGAAGGAGGCCATCGCGCGCGGCACGGCGCGTGCGACACGCGAGCACCCGCTGCGCTCCTCGGTCGTGCATCCCATCACGCGCCGGAACGAGCATACCTCCTGCGGCGAACGCGTGCCGGTCATCAACATCGACTTCACCGATGCGGAACGCGAATTGCGCATCGAGATGATCCCGAAGGGCAGCGGGTCCGAGAACGGGTCCTTCCTGCAGATGCTGATCCCCGCCGATGGCGTGGCGGCGGTGAAGCGCTTCGTGGTGGACCGCGTGATCCAGGCGGGCGGCAAGGTCTGCCCGCCGACCATCGTGGGCGTGGGCGTGGGCGGGACTTCCGACCTGTGCATGCATCTCGCGAAGATCGCGGCGACGCGTCCGCTGGGCTCGCGCTGCACGGATGCCGAAGGGGCGAAGCTGGAGGTGGAATTGTCCGAGGCGGTGAACAGCCTCGGCATCGGGCCGCAAGGCCTGGGCGGCGATTCCACCGCCTTCGCCGTGCATGTGGAGACGGCCGGCACGCACATCACGATGAATCCCGTCGCAGTGAACATCCAGTGCCATTCCGCGCGCCGCGCCAGCGCGACCTTCACGCCCGCGGGCGTGGCGATCGGGTTCTAGAACCATGGCCCACCACACGCTGCACATGCCGATCACCGAGGACCAGGTCCGCGCCCTGCGCATCGGCGACACGGTCACGCTCGAGGACCTGCTGTTCGGCATCCGCGACGCCACGCAGATCCACATGTTCGACCATGGTCGCCGCACGACGTTCGACCTGCGCGGCCATGCGGTGATCCACACCGCGCCGAACCTGCGCAAGGTTGAACGGTCGGGCACCAACCATTCGGGCTACGAGGCGGTGTGCGTCGGCACGACAACCTCCGACCGCATGGAACGCTTCACCCGCCCGCTGATGGAACGCGAGGGCGTGCGCATCATCATCGGCAAGGGCGGGCTGCGCGAGGGCTCGCTCGATGCCTTCCGCGACCTGGGCGGCGTGTACCTCGCGGTGGTCGGCGGCGCGGCGGCGCTGGAGACGACGTGGATCGAGGCGGTGGAGGATGTCGACCTCGACGACCTCAATCCCGAGAGCCTTTACAAGTTCCGCATCAAGGGCTTCGGGCCGCTGCTGGTGGCGATGGACAGCCATGGCGGCAGCCTCTACGCGACCGTGAACGCGGAGGCCGCCAGGCGACGCCAGGCGGTGCTTGAGAAGCTGGGGGCGGCGTGAGCGTGGTTTTCCTCCTGCTGCTGCTGTTCCATGTCGTGCCGCCGCCGCTGGGCGAGGTCGCCGCGACGCTGGTCCTGGGCCGCGGCTACGGCACCGGGCAGATGGACGTGCCGGTGCCCGCCCCGCGCCTGCAATCGGCCCCCGCCGAGGACTGCAATTGCGGCGTGCCCGCCAGCCCGCGGGGACCGCGATGACCGCGCAGCGGCGGGCTGGACCACGGAGGCATGAAACGCATGCGTGAACCCATCGCCATCACCCGCCGCCGCACCGACATCCTGGTGCTCGGCGCCGGCGGCGCCGGGCTGCTCGCCGCGCTGCACGCGAAGGATACCGCACCCGGGCTCGACGTCACCATCGCGGTGAAGGGCCTGCTGGGCAAATGCGGCTGCACGCGCATGGTGCAGGGCGGCTACAACGTCGCGATCGCCGCCGGGGATTCCGCCGAGCGCCACTTCATGGACACGCTCGACGGCGGCAAGTGGCTGAACGACCAGGACCTGGCCTGGACGCTGGTGGTCGGCGCGCAACAGCGCATCCGCGAGCTGGAGAACCGCTGGGGCTGCTTCTTCGACCGCAACGCCGACGGCACCATCCACCAGAAGGCCTTCGCCGGGCAGACGTTCGATCGCACCGTGCACAAGGGCGACCTGACGGGCATCGAGATCGTCAACCGCCTGGCCGAACAGGTCTGGGCGCGCGGAATCAACCGCCTGGAGGAACACCGCGCGGTCGCGCTGCTGCCATCGCGCGACGGGTCGCGCATAGCCGGCGTTCTGCTGATCGACATGCGCACGGGCGGGCTGGTGCTGGTGCAGGCGCGCGCCGTGCTGCTGGGCACCGGCGGCGGGCCGACCATGTACAAGTACCACACGCCATCCGGCGACAAGGCCTGCGACGGCATGGCGATGGCGCTGCGCGCGGGCCTGCCGCTGCGCGACATGGAGATGGTGCAGTTCCACCCGACCGGCGTGCTGGCGGGGACGGGCACGCGCATGACCGGCACCATCATCGAGGAAGGACTGCGCGGCGCCGGCGGCTACCTGCTCGGCGGCGATGGCCAGCGCTTCATGCACAAGTACGACTCGCGCGGCGAACGCGCGACGCGCGACATCGTCAGCCGGTCCATGCAGCGCGAGATCCTCGCCGGGAACGTGAACGCCGAGGGCGGGCTGTGGATCGAGATGAAGCATCTCGGCCCCGATCGCGTGGCGCGCGAGTTCAAGGGCATGGTCGAACGCTGCGCCGATGTCGGCTTCGACCTGGCCGGCGGGCGCGTACCGGTGGTGCCGACCGCGCACTACATGATGGGCGGGCTGGTGTTCCGCGCCGATGGTTCGACCGACATGCCGGGGCTGTTCGCCGCGGGCGAGGATACCGGCGGCGTGCATGGCGCGAACCGCCTCGGCGGCAATGGCGTGGCGAACTCGACGGTGTTCGGCGGCATCGCCGGCGACACGATGGGGCGCTGGGTTCCGAGCGAGGGCACCTTCGAGGAACCGGACGCCGCCGCGCTGGATGAAGCCGTGGCGTCGATCCACGCCCCCTTCGCGAAACCCGCGCGGAACCTCTCGCCGATCCGCGACGCGCTGCTCGACCTGATGTGGGACAAGGCCGGCATCCTGCGCGATGGCGCGGGCCTGGCGCAGGCCGCCACGGGCCTTGACGCGCTGGAGGCGGAGGTGGACGCGACCGGCGTCGACGGAAGCGACCGCGCCTTCAACCTGACCTGGCATGACTGGCTGAACCTCAAGTCGCAGTTGCTGGTCAGCCGCGCCATCGTGGCCGCGTCGATCGCGCGCGAGGAATCCCGCGGCGCGCATTGGCGCGAGGACCACCCGCAGACGAACGACGACGCAGCCGGCCTGGCTGCCACGCGCATCACGCTGGCCGATGGGCGCATCGCGCTGGACTGGCAGCCGGTACGCTTCAGCCGCCTGAAGCCCGGCGAGAGCCTGCTGGCTGCGGCGGCGGAGTAACCGCCGCGCGCTTGACACGCCATGCCGCCCTTCGCCACATAGCGCCCATGGGGACGTCCGCGATCACCCCGTGAGGCTCCGGCCGAAGCATCGCGTCCCGCACTCCTTTCCGGAGAGGACGCCCCCATGCCGGCTCCCACCATCGTCACCACGCAGCAGCTGGTGCGCCGCATCGGGCTTCCCGATGCGCCCACCATCATCGATGTCCGCACCCCCGAGGATGCGGCGGCCGATCCGCGCTTCCTGCCCGGTGCGCTCCGACGATCCCACCGCGATGTCGCGGACTGGGCCGGCGGCTTCGCCGGGCGCGACGTGACGGTGGTCTGCCAGAAGGGGCTGAAGCTCAGCCAGGGGGCGGCCGCGCGGCGGAATCGCTCGAAGGCGGCTTCGAGGCCTGGCGCGACGCCGGCCTGCCGCTGGTCGCACCCACCCATGTGCCGGTGCGCGATGGTGCCGGGCGCACGCTGTGGGTCACCCGCGCGCGGCCGAAGGTGGACCGTATCGCCTGCCCCTGGCTGATCCGCCGCTTCGTCGATCCGTCTGCGGTGTTCCTGTTCGTGGCACCCGCCGAGGTCGCCGCCGTGGCCGAGCGCTTCGCCGCCACCCCCTTCGACATCGAGGGCGTGTTCTGGTCGCATCGCGGCGAATTCTGCACCTTCGACGTCATGCTGGATGAATTCGCGCTGCATACGCCCGCACTCGACCGGCTCGCGCTGATCGTGCGCGGTGCGGACACCGCGCGGGCGGACCTGGCGCCGGAGGCCGCCGGGCTGCTCGCCGCCTCGCTCGGCCTGTCGCGCATGCATCGCGACGACCTGGTGCAGCTCGATGCCGGGCTTGCGCTGTATGATGCCTTCTACCGCTGGGCGCGCGACGCGACCGACGAGACCCACAACTGGCCCGCCCCCGGGAAACCCGCATGACGCCACCTGCCTTCCCGACCTTCAACGAGGCGATCCGCGTCTGGCTGCGCATCGGCCTGCTGTCCTTCGGCGGGCCTGCCGCGCAGATCGCGGTCATGCATCGCGAGGTGGTGGACCAACGCCACTGGGTCTCCGACGCGCGGTTCCTGCATGCGCTGAACTTCTGCATGCTGCTGCCGGGGCCGGAGGCGCAGCAGCTCGCGACCTATCTCGGCTGGCTGATGCATGGGGTGCGCGGCGGGCTGGTGGCGGGCTTGCTGTTCATCATCCCCGGCGCGGCGGTCATGCTGGCGCTGTCCATCATCTACGCCACGCTGGGCGAGGTGCCGATCATCGCCGCGCTGTTCTTCGGGCTGAAATGCGCGGTGCTGGTGCTGGTGGTGGAAGCGCTGCTGCGCGTGGCCAGGCGCGCGCTGAAGGGCACCGCGCCGTGGCTGCTGGCGGCGGCGGCGTTCCTGGCACTCGCTGTGTTCAACCTGCCATTTCCGGTGGTGGTGCTGGCCGCGCTCGCGATCGGCTATGCCGCGCCGCAGGCCTTCGCCGCCGCGGGCCACGGCACGGCGAAGGCCGGGCCGCCGGCGCTGCTCGATGCCGCGCTGGCCGCCGACCCGGACCGCATCGCGCGCATGGCGCCGGCGGCGCGCCGCGCCGGGCTGATCGCGGTGGCGCTGTGGGTGTGGCCGGTGGCGCTGCTGTATGGCGCGGGCGTCTATGGCGACATCGCCTGGTTCTTCTCGAAGATGGCGGTGGTGACCTTCGGCGGCGCCTATGCGGTGCTGGCCTATGTCGCGCAGGAAGCGGTCGAGCACTACCGCTGGCTGACCGCACCCGAGATGCTGGCCGGGCTCGGCCTCGCGGAGACCACGCCCGGGCCGCTGATCCTGGTGCTGCAATTCGTGGGCTTCCTGGCGGGCTTCCGCGCCGATGGCGTGATGGGCGGCGTGGCGGCGAGCGTGCTGACGCTGTGGGTCACCTTCGCGCCGTGCTTCGCCTGGATTTTCCTGGGCGCGCCCTTCGTCGAGCGGATGCACGACCAGCCGCGGCTGAAGGGCGCGCTGGCCGGGGTCACGGCCGCGGTGGTCGGCGTGATCGCCAACCTCGCGCTGTGGTTCGGGCTGCGCGTGGTGTTCGCGCAGGTGGAGCGCGTGCCGATCGGCCCGGCGGCGATCGACGTGCCGGTGTGGGGCACGCTGCAACCGAGCGCGCTGGCGCTGGCGCTGCTGGCGGCGGTGCTGCTGTTCGGGCTGAAGCAGGGCCTGGCGCGGACGCTGGCGATCAGCGCCGCGGCGGGGCTGGCGCTGTCGTTCCTGCCCGCCTGACGCCGGTGCGCGGTTCCTCCAGCAACCAGTACAGGATGTTGTTGCGGAAGGTCGGGTCGCGGGTGATTTCCAGATGCTCACGCGGCAGGAACAGCGCGCGGCGGACATCCATCGGACTTACCACCCCCGGCCCGCGCGCCACCGGGTCCTGGCCCTGGCGTGCGTCGAGCAATGCGGAATCGCGCAGCACCAGGCCGTCGCCGGGCCCGGTTGCGGCCTGCACGATGGCGCCGTTGGCGGGGTTGGCGGCATAGCGTTCGGTGGTCGGCATGGCATCGCCGGCCACCACCATCAGCTCGGTGCCCGCCGGGATGGCGGCGGGGCGGTCCATGGCGGCGGCGAAGGCGCGTGCGCGCGCCAGCAGCCGCGCCTGCAGCGCGATGGCGATGCGCCGGCGTTCCTCGGCGCTGCCCACGTCGGGCATCAGCTGCGCCAGGTCGGCGTCGATGCCCGGCTTGGCGATGCCCCAGCCCATGCGCTGCCAGACCGCCGGGTCGTGGATGTCGAGTGCGGCATCCGTGCCCGCCAACACCACCGGCCGCGCGCGCTGGCGCGGCAGCAGCTGGTACAGCGACGGCATCGTGCCGAGGATCGCCGGGCTGTAGCGCGGCACGATCGGCGACCCGAAATCCCGCCCGTCCACCAGCACGCGCAAGCCATCGAGCGACCCGCCGTTGGGCGTGCCGACCTGGATCAGCCGCGCGATCATGCCGGCACCTTCCCAGGTGAGCGGCGGCAGCGTGCCGTCCGCCGGCAGGTCGGCGCCGCCATACATCATGGCGTAGCGCGCGACGATGCCGCCCATGGAATGCGCCACGATGTCGAACTTCACCGGTGCGTCGCGCACGCCGTAGCGGCGCGCGTATTCGCCCTGCACGTAGGCGCGCTTCTCGCGCATGAAGGCCATCAGCCGGCGCGCATTCAGCGCATTGTCCTGCCGCCAGTCATAGGCGAACTGGAAGCAGGTGAAGTGGTCGGAGCCATAGTTGACGTGGCCGCCGAGGCCGAGCGCCTCGTCACGATAGCCGCCGACGCCGAGCGTGCTCATGATCTCGGCATAGGCCTGCAGGGCGATCGGGATGCCGGCGATGCGGATGCGCACGCGGTCCAGCACGCCATCCGCCGCGACAGCGCTGCCCGGCGTCATCATCATGTCGGTGAAGGGCAGTGCAACCAGGCGGGCGCCGTCGGCGGTGGCGGGGTTGGCGGCGTTGCCGTCGAAGGCGCCCCAGACGATGCGGCCTGATGCGGGGTCGCGCAGGCGGCTGCCGAGCAGGCCCGGGATGACGATGATCGGGTTGCGGTCGAGGCCGTGGTTCTGTGCTGCCGCGTTGTAGAGCAGTGCCAGGTCAGCCATGGGTTCGCGCGCGCAGGCGGCGAGCGCGGCGGTGGCGCCCAACAGCAGGGCGCGGCGCGAGGCGGCGTTGTTCATGTGCGTCTCCAGCGTCTGCCCTGGTTTCGCCCGCCTGGTGCCCGCCGTTACGTCCCCCCGGATCCAAGGGGCGGTTGCCCCTTGGTGGGGAGCGCGAGGGGCAAGGCCCCTCGCCCTACCGTGCCGCCTTGCGGATGTTCCAGGCAATGATGATCCCCGGCATCGCCAGCACGTCCGAAATGCGCGGCGTGATCGCCGATGGCAGATACCACTGACCATAGGGAACGTAGGGCACCAGCCGATACGCGCTTTCATGCAGCGCGGTCAGGATGCGCTGCCGCTCCGCGTCGTTCGCGGCATAGGGGAAGGCGTCGATCAGCGCCTGGTGCTCGGCGTCGCAGGGCCAGCCCGGCCAGGCGCGCTCGCAGGACCCCTGCATCGGCACGCGCCGAGCCCGTTCCAGAAGGTCAGCCCGATATGCCAGCCGCCTTCAGAGGGAGGGCGACGGTTGGCGCGCCGGCCGGCCATGGAGGCGAAGTCCATCGCCTGCACATCCGTGCGGAAGCCGACCGACTGCATCTGCTGCGCCAGCACCAGCGTGGCGGCATGCACGAAGGGATTGTCGGTCGGGTCCATGATGACGATGGGCGTGCCGTCGTAGCCGCTCTCGCGCAGCAGGGCACGGGCGCGTTCGCGGGCGGCGGGGCTGCCGAGGCCGGCCGGCACGCCGGCGTCGGATTCCTGCGGCGACCCGCACACGAAGAACGCGTGGCAGACCTGGTACAGCGCCGGGTCGGGGAACATCGCCTGGAGGATTTCCTCCTGGTTCACCAGTAGCATCAGCGCCTGGCGGGCACGCACGTCGTTGAAGGGCGGGTGGATGTGGTTGGGGCGGATCATGCCCGGCGCGCCCAGCGTATTGGTGCGGATGATGCGCATGCCGCGGCGCTGCAGCATCGGCAGGAAATCCACGCCGGGGCTCTCGATGTAGTCGATCTCGCCCTGGATCAGCGCCAGCACCGCGGTCTGCGCGTTCGCGATGTTCAGCCATTCGACACGATCGACATGCGCGACCTTGCCGCCGGCGGTGCCCGATGCCGGTTCGGTCCGCGGCACATACGCGGCGTTGCGCCGATAGACCACGCGCGAACCCGCGATCCATTCCTCGCGCACGAAGATGAAGGGGCCGGAGCCCACCGTGTCGGTGATGGCGGTGAAGGGGTCGGTCGCGGCGATGCGCGCGGGCATGATGGCGGGCATGTTGCCGGCCGGCTTCGACAGCGCATCCAGCATCAGCCCGTAGGGACGGCGCAGGCGCCAGGTGATGGTCCTGCCGTCCGGTTCGGCCGTGAGCGCCTCGGTGATCGCCAGGATCTGTCGTCCATGCGGGTCGCGCGCGCCCCAGCGGCGCAGCGACGCCACCACATCGGTCGCCGTCACCGGTGCACCGTCGTGGAACAGCAACCCGTCGCGCAGGGTGAAGGTCCAGGTCAGGGCGTCCGCGCTGACCGAATGCGCGCCGACCATCTGCGGCTGCGGGCGCTGGTTCGCGTCGCGCCCGAACAACTGGTCGTAGATCATGTGCGCGTGGGATTGCACGACGCCGGCGGTGGTGTTGATCGGGTCGAGCGTCTGCAGGTCGGCGTTGGGGACCATGCGGAGGATGCGCTCGGGCGGGATCGGCTGGGCCTGCGCCGGCATGGCGGCCAGCGTGGCGGCGGCCAGCAGCAGGGCGCTGGCGGTGCGAAGGAACATGGTGGCTCTCCCGGTGGCGCCGGCTGGGGCGCGGCGCAATACTGGACCGATCGCTCCAGAATGAGAACCCGTCCGCGGGACCGTACCCGCGGCGACACCGCCGACACCCGCCATGCCCGCCCGGATCCATCGGTGACCCACGCGACCCGCCGCATCCTGCCCCTGCTCGCCTGCCGGCGCTGCTGCCCCAGGCTGCGTCGGGCGAGACGTCCCTGACTGGTGTGGCTCGGCCGCGATGTGTCGCCGCCGGCCGACGGCGTGGCGCGGGCCGCCCAGGCGCGCTGCCGCATGGACGGCTGCGGGTTTCGTCGATCCATCACTGGTTCCGCGAGAGTGTCGGCGGCGACGATGCGGGCGTGGTCGCGCATCTGCGCCGCCACGCCGCGCCACCGCTGGCCGCGCGGCTTGCGGCGGCCACGACCGTCGCCGGGCGTGACTACGACTGGACGCTGAACGATGCCGGCGGCTGACGCGCGCCCCGCGGCGCGAACACCGGCAGCAGCCTGAGGCCCAGCCAGCACCCCGGCAGCACCGCCGCGATCCACACGAAGCCATGCAGGCTGCCCGAGGACGCACCCCCCAGGAAGGCGCCGACATTGCAGCCGAAGGACAGCCGCGCGCCCACGCCCATCAGCAGGCCGCCGAGCGCCGCGCCCGCCGCGCCGCGCAGGCCGATCGGCACGCCATGGCGCAGCCGCCCGGTCGCCGCCGCGGCACCCAGCGCGCCCAGCAGGATGCCCACATCGCCAAGCGACCCGTGCATCGCCAGCAGCGGTCCATCGAGCATCGCCGCCATGCCGGGGTCCGACCAGAATTCGGTGCCGGACAGCACCGGCGCGACAGCCGTGATGGCCTGCGCGCCCCACAGCGTGAGGCCCATGGTGATGCCCCAGGGCAGGCCCGAGACCAGGAACACCATCGCCGCCAGCGCGCCGATCACGGCGCCGGCGCGCAGCCGGGCCGCCGGTGGGCGGGCGCCGCGCAGCGTGGCGGCGGCGCAGGCCAGCAGCAGCGCCTCGGTCGCCAGCAGCCCGCCCCAGGGGCCGAGCAGCGCGGCGAGATCCACCTCGATCCCCGGCAGGCGCATGGCCGATGGCAGCACCAGGGACCCCAGTACCCCGCCCAGGCAGAAGAACGGCAGCGCCACCCACATGCGCCGCGACCCCTGCCCCGCCGCCGCCAGCGTGCCGGACCCGCAGCCATTGGCCAGCATCATGCCCACGCCGAACAAGGCCGCGCCGAGCAGCAGTGACGGCCCGACCGGTGCGACGTATCGGCCATAGCCCTCGGCCAGCACGCCGACCGGCAATACGACCAGCGCCGCCACGGCAGGCACGATGAAGGCGGCGCCGAGCGCGCGGCCGTCGCGATCCGCCAGGAAGGTCCGGAAGCCGCCGGAGAAACCGAACTCCAGCAGCACGAACGCAGCGCCCAGCGCCATGGTCACCACCAGCAGCGGCAGCAGCGCGGGGTCGGGCAGCGGGGCGATCGCGGCGACCACGCCAGCGGTGCCGATCGCCGCCAGCAGCAGCCCGACGGGGTGCGCGCGCGCGGTCGGCAGTGCGGCCGGCGCGCGCGCGCCGGCACCAGGTTCGGGCGACAGGTCCGCGGGCACGCGCCCGGGGCTATTCGGTCGCCCGGCGCACGAAGCCTTCCAGCGCCGCTTCGGTCATGCGGCGTGCCTCTGCGGGCAATTGAATGCCGTGCCGGGCGAAGACCCGCGTGGCGGTGTCATCGCCGGTGCTGCGCGTGACCTGCGTGGCGCCGGCATCATCCTGCCAGACCAGAACGCGCATCGGCAGGTCGATCGCGAGCGTCGGGTTGGCCGCCATGGCGGGCGTGCCGCCGCGCGGGTTGCCGAACAGCACGACGGTGCGCGGGCGCAGGCTGAGCCCCGCGGCCTGCGCCGCGGCGGCGTGGTCGACCTCGGCAAAGACCACCCAGTTCGCTTCCCGCACGGCCGCCGCGAAGCGGTCGATGGTGGTGCGCACCGGGTGCGCGCTGGGGCGGGTGACCAGGCCGGCTTCCTGCGCCATGGCCGGGGCGGCGGCCGGAATGGCGGCCAAGGCGATGAACAGCGTGGCGCGACGGGCGAGGGTGAGTGTAGCGGACATGCGGCGTGCTCCTGGATGGACGGCGATCCAGCCGGTATTCGCTGCGAAGCGGCGGTTGGTTACGCGCAGGCCGGACTTCCATGCCGTGCTGGATGGTGCGGGTTTCCTCCGCGGCGCGACGATGGCGGGGGTCGGCGGCGGCGCTACGCGCCCTGCAATTCCACCTTCTCCTCGCCCGCCGCCGCGTGGTGGAAATTCGCGCGCTGGTAGCCGGTCATGAACTCCGGATAGGTGATGGCCGGCATCCGCGCGGGGCTGCCATCCGCGGTGACCGGTGCCATCACCGCACTGTAGTTCGCGTCGAAGAAGAACGGGATGGCATAGCGTTCGCGCCCGGACCGGTTGATCACGCGGTGCGGCGTGGCGAGGAAGCGGTTGTCGGTCCAGCGCCGCAGCATCATGCCGCCATTGATGAGCAGCGCGCCCTCGGGTGCGGGCGCGTCGACCCATTCGCCGGTGGTCAGGCGCAGCGACAGGCCGGGAATGCGGTTCTGCGCCAGGATGGTCATGAAGGAGGTGTCGAGGTGTGGCGCGATGCCGAATTCGTTCGCCGGCGCCGTCGGTTCCTGCTGTGGGTAGTGCGACATGCGCAGCGTGTACATCGGGTCGGTGAAGAAGGGCGCGAAGAAGCCGGGCGCGAGGCCGAGGGCGCGCGCATAGACCGGCAGCAGCGACAGCGCGAGCCCTTCGAAGGCGTCGCAGGCGGCCCGCACCTGGTCGCGGAAACCGGGCAGGTCGGCGGGCCACTGGTTCACGCCGCGGAAGCGCAGCCCGGCCCGCACGTCCGGGTGGTCGGGCGGCAGATCGCGCTTGAAGAACACCGCCTCGTTCGCGTTGGGCAGCGCCACATCGCCCACGGCGTTCACGCGGGTGGTGGCGCCACGCATGGGCATGTAGCCGATATTGTGCTCGTTGATGCGCAGCGCGAGCTTGGCGTCCAGCGGCTGGGCGTGGAAGCGCTCGGCGGCGTTGAAGGTGGCGTCCAGCAGCGCCTGGTCGATGCCGTGGTTGCGCACGAAATAGAAGCCGACCTCGGTGAAGGCGTGGCGCAGTTCGACGCCGAGGGCGTCCAGCGCGCCGGGCGCGCCCGCGCGCAGCGAAGCAAGGTCGAGGACGGGGATGGTCTCGGTCATCTGTGCTTCTCCCAAGGTCGTGTCCGAAGTGAACAGCGTGCGCCGACGCCGCCTAACACTACAGTTGCGCTGACGCATGAACTCTGAATCGATGCGTGACCATGACTCGATTCGGAGGTTGTGGTGTTGGGTGCATCGATTGAGACGACGCTGGAGCTTTGGGCTGCGTCGCTGCGGGAGGTGAAGTCGCGGATGCGTCCGCTGTTCAAGCAGGAGCGGATGGCGGTTTCGGCTGGTCTGTTCCTGGACGGCCTGCTGGGCGAGGAACGCCGCAAGACCGGCTGGATGCGTGCGGAAGCGGCCGGCGATCCTGGCCCGTGGCGGCAGCAATCGGTGCTGGGACGCGGCCAATGGGACGCGGATGCGCTGCGCGACATGGTGCGGGACTATGTCGTCGAGACGTTGGCCGACCCCGACGCGGTGCTGGTGATCGACGAGACCGGCTTCCTCAAGCAGGGCCGGGCGTCCTGCGGCGTGGCGCGGCAATACACCGGCTCGGCGGGCAAGATCACCAACTGCCAGGTCGGCGGGCC
>LNEW01000201.1 GCA_001464375.1 Rhodospirillales bacterium Ga0074136
CAGCGTGCCGGCGATGGATTTCTCGTAGGTGTCGGTCACCACGGTCAGGCGCACCAGGGTCTGGTATTCGCCGCTGCGCTCCAGCGTGGTCTCCGCCACTTCGATATCGCGCTGCTTCGCCAGCACCGGGGCGTTGACCATGTTAACCGCGCCCATCAGCGGCGCCAGCACGCCGGCAAGTGCGGCCGCCGTCAGCGGGCGATGGTTCAAATCCGCAGCATGGCCTTCGTATTCCACACGGATGGCGCGGATCGCCCCATCCTGCGCCGCCGTGAGTTGCCCGGCCATGCCGCCCAGCAGCCGCGCCAGTTCCATGTAGGGCTTGAGGCGCGGCGCTTCCTCCGCCGTGACGGAGGGCATGTTGATGGCGTTGGAGACCGCGCCGGACAGCAGGAAGTCGGCCATCTGGTCGGCCACCTGCAGGGCGACATTCTCCTGCGCCTCGGCCGTCGCGGCACCCAGATGCGGCGTGCAGACCACGTTGTCGAGGCCAAACAGCGGGCTGTGCGTGGCCGGTTCCGTCTCGAAGACGTCGAGCGCGGCGCCGGCCAGGTGCCCGGCGACCAGCGCATCATGCAGCGCGGCCTCATCCACCAGCCCGCCGCGCGCGCAGTTGATCAGCCGCGCACCCTTCTTCATGCGCGCGATGGCGTCGCGCGAGATCACGTTGCGTGTCTGCTCGGTCAGCGGCGTGTGCAGGGTGATGAAATCGGCCCGCGCGATCAGGTCATTCAGCTCGACCTTCTCGACGCCGATCTCCACAGCGCGCTTCTCGGACAGGAAGGGGTCGAAGGCGATCACCCGCATCTTCAGCCCAAGCGCGCGGTCCGCCACGATCGACCCGATATTGCCGCAGCCGATCAGGCCGAGCGTCTTGCCGAACAGCTCCACGCCCATGAAGCGGTTCTTTTCCCACTTGCCGGCCTTGGTCGATGCGCTGGCATCGGGGAGTTGCCGGGCGAGGGCGAACATCATCGCGATGGCATGCTCGGCGGTGGTGATGGCGTTGCCGAAGGGCGTGTTCATCACCACCACGCCGCGTGCGGTGGCAGACGTGACATCCACATTGTCCACGCCGATGCCCGCGCGCCCGACCACCTTCAGGTTCGGCGCGGCCTCCATGAGTTCGCGCGTGACCTTGGTGGCGGAGCGCACCGCGAGCCCGTCATAGTCGCCGATAATGGCGCGCAGGTCGGCGGGCGACAGGCCCGGCTTGAAGTCCACCTCGATGCCGCGGTCGCGGAAGATCTGCACCGCGGCGGGGCTCAGCTTGTCGGAAATCAGAACCTTGGGCATCGCTCAGGCCACCACGATCTCGGCTTCGACGGCCGCGAGCGCCCAGTCGAGCCAGGGGATCAGCGCGTCGATATCGGCGGTCTCGACGGTCGCGCCGCCCCAGATGCGCAGGCCCGGCGGCGCGTCGCGATAG
The DNA here is from genome assembly GCA_001464375.1 of Rhodospirillales bacterium Ga0074136. Classification (GTDB taxonomy): domain Bacteria; phylum Pseudomonadota; class Alphaproteobacteria; order Acetobacterales; family Acetobacteraceae; genus Neoroseomonas. Next base: position 1,430 of record LNEW01000201.1, read on the forward strand.
GCGCCGGCATCGAGCGCGACCCCTTCCTTCTCGAGCAGCGACGCCAGCTTCTTCGCGGCCGCCGCCTGCGCCTGTTCGCCCATCACGGTGAACCAGGGCGCGGTGATGGTCAGGCAGATCGAGGTGCAGGACCGCGTGGCGGCATCCACCGCCAGGAAGTCGAAGCCTGGCTTCGTCGCGACCCAGCGCGCGATGGCGGCGAGGTTGGCCTCCGACCGCGCGACCAGCCCGTTCAACCCACCGACCGATTCCGCCCAGCGCAGCCCGTCCAGCGCATCCTCGACGCACAGCATCGACGGCGTGTTGATCGTCTCGCCCTTGAAGATGCCCTCGTTGAGCTTCCCGTCCTTGGTCATGCGGAAGATCTTGGGCATCGGCCAGGCCGGCTTGTGCGATTCCAGCCGCGCTACCGCGCGCGGCGACAGCGCCAGCATCCCGTGCGCGGCCTCGCCCCCCAGCACCTTCTGCCAGGACCAGGTGACCACATCGAGCTTGTGCCACGGCAATTCCATCGCGAAGGCCGCGGAGGTCGCGTCGCAGATCGAGAGCCCCTCCCGCGCATCGCTGATGAAGTCGGCATTGGCCAGCCGCACGCCGGAGGTCGTGCCGTTCCACACGAACACCACGTCGCGCGCCGCATCGACCTGCGCGAGGTCCGGCAGCCGCCCATACGGCGCATCCAGCACGCGCGCATCGGCCAGCTTCAGCTGCTTCACCACATCCGTCGCCCAATCCTTCGAGAAGGATTCCCACGCCAGGATGTCGACGCCGCGCGGGCCGAGCAGCGACCACAGCGCCATCTCCACCGCCCCGGTATCGGATGCCGGCACGATGCCGAGCCGCCAGCCTTCCGGCATGCCGAGCACCGCCTTGGACCGTTCGATCACCTCGGCCAGCCGCGCCTTGGGCGTGGCGGCGCGATGGCTGCGCCCGAGCAGCGCGGGTTCCAGCGCAGCGATCGTCCAGCCGGGACGCTTCGCACACGGACCTGACGAGAAGCGGGGATTGGCCGGCTTCACGGCCGGACGGAGGGTGGCCGGACGGATGTCCGGCGTCGCGGCGGGATTCGCCATGGTGCAGCTCCCTTCCAGAAGCAGATGCGCCCCGGTGGGGGGGCGTGGCCCGCGCCCGGGATACGCGCGGGGCCGGCGCGGGGTCAAGCCGGCGGGTCGTGCAACCATCGCGACCGCGCATCGTTGCCACGGCCATGAACCGTGTCCAGGGCTCCGTCCTCGTCCTGCTGGCCGTGACGGCGATGCTGTTCGCCTTTGCCCCCGCCGTCCCGCTGCTTGGCTTCGCCGGCCTGCTGCTGGCGGTGGCGCTGAGCGTGCCCGCACAGGCGCTGACGCGGCTCACCGGCTGCGCGCGCTGGGTGGCGGTGCTCGGTGTCGTGGCGGGCTTGCTGGCCGCGGCCGGGCTTGCCGCATTGGCAGCCGCGGCGCCGCTTGCCGAACAGGCCGCCGAACTGGCGGATGCCCTGCCGCGCAGCCTGGCGGCGCTGCGCGACCGGTTGGCCGCGAACGATGCCCTCGGCTGGGTCGTCGACCGCATGACGGGGTCCGCCGGCCCGGACGTCGATGCCGGCATGGCGGCGACCGCGGCCAGCGCCACGCTCGGGTGGATCGGCAATGCCGTGCTGGTGATTTTGCTCGGCGTGTACCTGGCCGTGGCGCCGCACGACTATGCGGCCGGGCTGCGCGCCCTGCTGCACCCGGCCATCGAGCGTCAGGCGGCCGAGACGCTGATCGAATGCGGCCAGGTGCTGCGCGGCTGGCTGCTCGGGCAAGGCTTCGCGATGGTGGTCTCGGGCGTGCTGACCTGGATCGGCCTGATGCTGCTCGGCGTGCCGATGGCCGGGGTGCTGGCAGTGATCGCAGCGCTGCTCGGCTTCATCCCGAATATCGGGCCGGTCATCGCGGCGGTGCCGGCCATGCTGCTGGCGGCGACGGTCTCCCCCTGGCTGGCGCTGTGGGTGGGGCTGCTGTTCCTCGTGGTGCAGTTCCTCGAAGGCAATATCCTGACGCCGCTGGTGCAACAGCAGGTGGCCGACCTGCCGCCGGCCGCGCTGCTGCTGGCGCAGGTGCTGATGGCCGGCGCCTTCGGCCTGCTGGGCGTGGCCCTGGCCGCACCCCTGGCGGCGGTCGGCGCGGTCATCGTGCGGCGGGCCTATGCGGAAGGGTGGCTCGGCCGCCCACCGGCGCGCTGATCAGGCACGCACCGACAGCGCGGTCAGCATCGCCATCGGGTCCGTGGCGGCCTCCGCGCTGGCGCTGTTCGCCGCAACGATCAGGTAGCGTTCCGCCAGCTTCCGCACCGCCCGTTCGTCCTGCAGGCTCTCGACTTTCAGCCGCGCCGTCACCGCGCGGCCCTGGGCTTCCACCGACTGCACCGCGATCTGGTCGGGCAGGCCGAGCGCACCGGTCACCACGCGCCGCAGCACCGGGTCGCCCAGCACGTCGAAGACATCATCGGCGGTCTTCGCCGCTTCCAGGAAGTACAGCGCATCCGACAACCCGGCCTGCTGGTCGTCGAGCCCGGTGCGGTACTGGTACTTCAGGAAGGCATCGGACATGCGTTCGACCATCGCGGCGTCGCGCAGCCCATCGAGGCCGGTGGCATGGACGCCGAGCGTCGCCGCCGCCGCCGACCACGTGCTGCCAAGCTGCGCCGCCAGACCTTTGGCATCCGCGGGGTCGGACAGCAGCGCGCGCCGCACCAGCCCCGGGTTGCCCACCTGGTCCGGCAGGCCGAGCGCGGGCATGATCACCTTGAGGATGCGCGGGTCCTGCAGCGCGGCCTCGATCGAACCCGCCTTGTCGAGCGCGACGCGGAACTGCGCGAGCGCCGTCAGCGTGACCGGGTCCTTTTTCTCCTGCGCAATGCCCTTGGCTTCCGCGCCCTCGGCGGTGGCGCGCTTCAGCGCCGGGATCGCCGTGGCCGCGTTGCCCGCCGCGCCGGCCGAAGCCTGCACGCCGAACAGCGACTGGACCTGGCTGAGCGTGAGCACCATGGCACACCCTGCCCCGCCGCCGGTGAAGGCCAGGTTAACCGGGCAGCCGCGCCGGGTCGAAGGTGATCCCGTGGTCGAGCGGCCCATGCCCCGCGCCGAACCCCGGCGCCGCCGCGATCGCCGCCTGCACATAGGCCCGCGCGCGCACCACCGCGTCGCGCAGCGCCATCCCCTGCGCGAGCCCCGCCGCCACCGCGCTGGCCAGCGTGCAGCCCGTGCCGTGCGTGTGGCGCGTGTCGATCCGCGCCGAGGTGAATTCCTCCACGCCGTCCGCTGTCACCAGCAGGTCGGTCAGCGCCGCCCCGTCCATGTGCCCGCCCTTCAGCAGCACGCCCGGCGCACCCAGGGCCAGCAGCGCCGGCGCGGCGGCGCGCATCTCCTCCAGCGTGCGGATCGGGCGGTCCACCAGCGCCTCGGCCTCGGGCAGGTTCGGCGTGATGACGCTGGCGAGCGGCAGCAGCCGCGCCTTCAGCGTCGCGATCGCATCGGCATCGATCAGCGGATGCCCGCCCTTGGCGATCATCACCGGGTCGACCACCAACGGAATGCCCCGCGCGCGCGCGCCGATCTCGTCGCACACCACCTCGATCACCGGCACGCTGTGCAGCATGCCGGTCTTGATCGCGTCGGCGCCGAGATCGTCCAGCACCACCGCGATCTGTTCGCGGATGAAGGTCGGCGGCACGCCCATCACGCCATGCACGCCCAGCGTGTTCTGCGCGGTCAGCGCGGTCACCGCCGTCATGGCGAAGGCACCCAGCGCCGTCACCGCCTTGATGTCGGCCTGGATGCCCGCGCCGCCGCCTGAATCGCTGCCGGCGACGATCAGCACGCGGCCCTTCATGCCGCGCGCGCCTTGGCCCGGATGGTCTCGGCCAGGCGCGCGACCGTGGCATCGACCAGCCCCTCCTCCTCCGCTTCCGCCATCACGCGAATGACGGGCTCGGTGCCGCTGGCGCGGATCAGCACGCGCCCGCGCGCGCCAAGCGCGGCTTCCTCCGCCGCGATCGCCGCCTTCACCGCATCGTCGTGCAGCGGCGAGGCGCCGGCGTAGCGCACATTCACCAGGCGCTGCGGCAGCGCGGTGAAGCAGCGCAGCGCCTCGCTGGCGGCGCGCTTTTCCTCGACCAGCACCGCCAGCACCTGCAGCGCCGCGATCAGCCCATCCCCGGTGGTGCCGAACTCCGGCATGATCATGTGGCCCGACTGTTCGCCGCCCAGGTTGCAGCCGACCTCGCGCATGCGTTCGCCCACGTAGCGGTCGCCCACCGCCGTGCGCAGCAGCCCGACGCCACGCGCGGCCAGGAAGCGTTCCAGCCCCATGTTCGACATCACCGTCGCCACCACGGCGCCGCCGCGCAGGCGGTCCTGCGCGTGCCAGGACCGCGCGATCAGCGCGAGAATCTGGTCGCCATCGACCACCTGGCCGGTCTCGTCGGTCAGCACCACGCGATCGGCATCGCCATCCAGCGCGATGCCGAGGTCCGCCCGGCGTTCCTGCACCAGCGTCGCCAATGCGCCCGGCGCGGTCGACCCCACGCCCTTGTTGATGTTGAACCCATCCGGCGCGACGCCGATCGACACCACCTCCGCGCCCAATTCCCACAATACGGTGGGCGCCACCTTGTACCCGGCGCCATGCGCGCAATCGACCACGATGCGCAGGCCCTCCAGCGTCAGGCCGCGCGGGAAGGATTGCTTCGCCGCCTCGATGTAGCGGCCGGGCGCATCCTCCAGCCGGCTCGCACGCCCCAGGCGGGACGGCGCGACCAGCGCGGAAGCGAGGTCGCCGGCCATCAGCGCCTCGATCGCGATCTCCTGCTCATCCGTCAGCTTCAGCCCGTCGGGGCCGAACAACTTGATGCCGTTATCCTCGTAGGGGTTGTGCGAGGCGCTGATCATCACCCCCAGGTCGGCACGCAGCGAACGCGTCAGCAGCGCGATCGCCGGCGTCGGCAGCGGACCCACGATCACCACATCCATGCCCGCACCGATGAAGCCCGCGGTCAGCGCCGGTTCCAGCATGTAGCCGGACAGCCGCGTATCCTTGCCGATCACCACGCGATGGCGATGCGCCCCGCGATTGAAATAACGGCCGGCAGCCTGGCCAAGACGCAGCGCGGTCGCGGCGTCCATCGGGGTGCGGTTGGCAGTGCCGCGGATGCCATCGGTGCCGAACAGGCGGCGGGCGGGGGATGAGGCGCTCATGCGGCAATCCCTACCGCGCCGCGTCGGTGGATGCGAGGGGCGCCGCCTCGCGCGCTCCGCGCCAAGGGGCAGCGGCCCCCCGCACCGCGATCAGTCCGGGGGGCGGCCAGCGGCGCAGGCGCGCCAGACCGCCAGGGCCTGGACCGTCTCCGCGACATCGTGCACGCGCAGCACCGACGCACCGCGCGCCGCCCCGGCCAGCGCGGCGGCAATACTGCCAGGCACGCGCGCCCCGGCCTCCTCCACCCCCGACAGCGTCCCGATGAACCGCTTGCGCGACGCCCCCAGCACCACCCGGCACCCCAGCGCGGCCAGCAGCGGCAAGCGGTCGATCAGCGCCAGGTTGTGCGCCATCGTCTTGCCGAAGCCGATCCCGGGATCGATCGCGATCCGCCCGCGGGCAATGCCCAGCGCCTCGCAGGTCGCGATCCGGTCGCGCAGGAACCCCGCCACCTCCAGCGCCACGTCGCCATAGGTCGCGAGCCCCTGCATCGTCGCCGGATCATCGCCAGGCATGTGCATCAGGATCACCGGCACCTGCGACCGCGCCACCAGCGTCAGCGCCGCCGGATCATGGCGCAGCGCCGAGACGTCGTTGACGATCTCCGCCCCCGCCTCCAGCGCGGCCTCCATCGTCGCAGCACGGCGCGTGTCGATGCTGACCGGTGCAGCCTTCGCCAATTCGCGCAGGACGGGCAGCACGCGCGCCAACTCCTCCTCGGCATCGACGGCAACGGCACCCGGCCGCGTCGATTCCCCACCGATGTCGAGGATATCCGCCCCGGCCTCCAGCATCGCATGGCCGGCTGCGATGGCGCGCTGGGCATCGAAATGCCGACCGCCATCGGAGAAACTGTCCGGCGTGACATTCACCACGCCCATCACCAGCGGGCGGTCGGATGGCAGGCCCGCGAAGGGCGCGGCGCGCTCGGCGATGGCGTGCAGCGCGTCGTGCCAATCCTCCGGCACCTCGCGGATCGGCCCGACGCCCAGGTCCTGGCCATCCTCGATCAGGCGGACGAAGGCGAAGGCGATGTCGCCACCCTGCAGGGGCAGGGCATAGCCTTCGCGCAGGGCGTGGAAGGCGGCCGGGCCGGTCAGCAGGCCGAGCGGTTCGATGAAACGGGTCATTGGAAGGGCGTCGCCCCTGCAGACCACCCCACCAAGGGCCGAAAGGCCTTTGGAAACCGGCATTTGGCTCTGGAGATCACGGGCAACACCAACGAAAAAGGGGCGCGCTTGGCTAAGCGCGCCCCTTCTTGTTGTCCAGCCCGGTCAGGTGGCCGGCGCGGCCCCCGGGCTCAGCCCCGGCGGGCGCGGCGTGGTCGGCCGCCCGGCGGACGGCACGCTGCCGCGGCCCTGGTTCACCGGCTCGTCGGGCCGGTTGCGCACCACGGGCTCGCCACGGATGACGTTGCGGATCTCGTCGCCCGACAGCGTCTCGTGCTCGAGCAGCCCCTTCGCGAGCAGGTGCAGCTCATCCATGTTCTCGGACAGGATGGTCTTGGCGCGCTGGTAGGCACCGTCGATGATGGCGCGGATCTCGCCATCGATCTTGCGCGCCGTCTCCTCGGACAGGTTCTTGGTCTGCGTGACGGAATGGCCGAGGAACACTTCCTGGCTGTTGTCGCCATAGGCGATCATGCCGATCACGTCCGACATGCCCCATTCGGTGACCATCATGCGCGCCTGGTTGGTCGCCATCTTGATGTCGCCGGAGGCGCCGTTGGACACCTTGTCGGCGCCGAAGATCAGTTCCTCCGCGACGCGCCCGCCCATCGCCATCGCCAGCTCGGACTTCAGCTTGGACTTGTGCTTCGAGTAGCGGTCCCCGGCCGGCAGCGACATCACCAGGCCCAGCGCGCGCCCGCGCGGGATGATGGTAGCCTTGTGGACCGGGTCGCACTCGGGCTCGTGCATCGCGACCAGCGCGTGGCCCGCCTCGTGATAGGCGGTCATGCGCTTCTCGTCCTCGGACATGACCAGCGACCGGCGCTCGGCGCCCATCATCACCTTGTCCTTGGCGGCCTCGAACTCGGCCATGCCCACGGTGCGCC
>LNEW01000202.1 GCA_001464375.1 Rhodospirillales bacterium Ga0074136
CAGGCCGGGGCCGCCCCAGGGCCGCCAGGTCATGGCGCGGTCTCCGCCTGGCGCATGGCTTCGTGCAGGCGGGCCAGCACCAGGGCGATGGCGGGATACAGCCCGGCCGAGAGAAGCGCCGCATGCAGCGCCGGCGCGAAGGGCGGCAGGCGCAGGGCCAGCAGCGCCAGCAGCCCCCAGAACAGGGCCGCTGCGACCAGCGCCGCCCCGCAGAAGGCGAGCCAGACCGCCAGGAAGGATTGCCGGGCAAGAAAGCGCCGGAACCGCAGCGCTGCACCATGCACCGCCAGAAGCACCAGAACCCCGGCGCCGAGCGGCGCGAGCGTCAGCAGGTCAAGCAACAGGCCGAGCCCGAAGATCACCGGCGGCGACATGGCCGCGGGCCGGAACACCGACCAGAAGAACACGCAGGGCAGCGCCGCCGCGAAAACCGGCGAGGGCAGGCTGACCGGCGCAGCCGCCAGCACCATCAGGAAGCCCGTGGAGACGCCCGGGAAGGCCAGACGCGCAAAGGCGTCGATCCGGCGCAGCAAGCCTGGCGCCGGCGCGGGGCGGCCCTGCGGTGGGCGGAAGGGCGGGGCTGCCACGGCGTGGCCTCAGCGCCGGCCGGCGCGCGGTTCGGGCCGGGCCACGGATTCGGGAGGGAGAATGCCCCGCAGCCCGTAGTCGAACAGCCGCACCGCATCGAGCCGGTCGAGCCGCGCGAACAGTTCCACTTCCGGTGCGCCCTGGGGCGAGACACGGACCACGCCGACCGGCAGCCCGGCCGGGAAGGCGCCGGCCTCCGCACTGGTGACGATGCGCTCACCCTCGACCGGCATGACGCCCTCGGGCCAATGCGCCAGGCGCGGCCGGGCACCGTTGCTGCCGGCCATGATCGCTCGCGCGCGACTCGATTCGAGGGTGATCGGGATGCGGCTGTTCATGTCGGTGGCCAGCAGAACCCGCGCGGAGCGGCTTCCCACCTCGGTCACCCGGCCCACGAAGCCGCGTTCGTCCAACGCCACCTGGCCCTTGCGGATGGCATGCTGGGGGCCGGTCGCCAGCAGCACGGCGCGCGCATAGGTGCCCCCGCCGTCGGCCACCACGCGGACGGTGACGAAGGCCGGCGCCGCTTCGGGCAGGAAGTTCTGCTGCCGACGCAGCAGTTCGTTCTCGGATTCGAGCGCCAGCGCCGCAGACTGCCATCGGCGGAGGCGTTCATTCTCCTCGCGCAGGATGGCGTTCTCCTCGCGCAGCTGCGCCAGCGCCTGGACTTCCTCGACCAGGTTGCGCACAGCGCCCATGGGCTCGGCCAGCGCGGCATAGATTGGCGACAAGGCATCAGCCAGGTGGCTGCGCAGCCTCTCGGCCAATAGCGCATCCGCCTTGCCCAGCAGCATGACGCCGAAGGCGGCCGCGATCATCAGCGGCAGCGAAAGCCGCGCCAAGGCCTGCCGGAGCGGAATGCTCAGCCGGATCACGCGCGCTCGATCCCCCTGCCTGCCCTGTCCCCGCCCGGCAGTCTTCGCCGGGCCAGGGCTGCCATCAATACATCGAAGTCAGGACGTGGCGAAGCCGCTTGATGTCCTCGAGCGCCCGTCCCGTACCGAGGGCGACGCAGGACAGGGCGTCCTCTGCCACCACGACGGGCAGGCCCGTCGCCGCCCGCAGCACCTGGTCGAGCCGATTCAGCAGCGCACCGCCGCCAGTCAGCACGATGCCCTTGTCCACGATGTCGGCGGCCAGTTCCGGCGGCGTGTTCTCTAGCGCCACCTTCACGGCCTCGACGATCTGGGAGACCGGTTCATAGAGGGACTCGGCCACCTGGCGCTGGCTGACGACGACCTCGCGCGGGACGCCGTTCATCAGGTCGCGACCCTTCACTTCCGCGAGCGGGCCTTCCTCGCCTTCCTCCGGCGGCGCGGCGGCGCCGATCTCGAGCTTGATGCGCTCGGCCGTCGATTCGCCGATCAGCAGGTTAAACTGGCGCCGGATGTAGGAAATGATGGCCTCGTCCAGCTTGTCCCCGCCCACGCGGACGGACCGGGCATAGACGATGCCGCCCAGGCTGATCACCGCGACTTCGGTGGTGCCGCCGCCGATATCCACGACCATGGAGCCCGAGGGTTCGGTCACCGGCAGGCCGGCGCCAATGGCGGCGGCCATCGGCTCCTCGATCAGCAGGACACGGCGGGCGCCGGCCGACTCCGCACTTTCCTGGATCGCGCGACGTTCGACGGCGGTGCTGCCGCTGGGAACGCACACAATGATCATCGGCGAGGCAAAGGACCGCCGGTTGTGAACCTTGCGGATGAAATGCTTGATCATTTCCTCCGCCACCTCGAAATCGGCGATGACACCGTCGCGCAGCGGCCGGATGGCGGCGATGTTGCCGGGCGTGCGGCCCAGCATCAGCTTGGCCTCCTCCCCGACTGCCAGCACCTGCTTGCGGCCGCGCAGGTCGGAAATGGCGACCACGCTCGGCTCGTTCAGCACAATGCCCCGGCCCTTCACGTACACGAGCGTGTTCGCGGTGCCGAGATCGATGGCCATGTCGGCGGACAGGAAGCCGAACAGGCGAGAGAACATGTGTACCGGACCTTCCGACGGGGCCGCGCAGCAGGCGATGGAGGCCGGGGCCGCCGTCGCGACTGATGGGGCTTGAGAGGACGGGGGGCTTTACCCCCCCCGGGGCCGGGGCTCAAGACGGATTCCCCCGGGTCGTCGGCGACACCCTCAGGGGAAGGGCGGCACCGGCTTGGCCTCGCCCGGGCGCAGGCCACCCAGATGACGCAGGATCATGGCGTGATCGGGGTGTCCGGGCGGGTAGGTCAGGCGCCCGTGCCCGACCGTGGCACCTTGGCGCGCCACCAGGTCGAGCACGATGGTCCCGTCCGCCTCCATCCGCGCCGTGCCGATCGGCGCCTGCGCCTGCGCCTGCGCGGCGCCAACCAGGAAAAGCCCCGGCAGGACCGCGCGGCGGCGGATCACGCGCGCAGCACCACCGGCGGTTCGGTGCGCTCGCGCTTGACCAGCAGCTTGTTCAGCGCATGCACATAGGCGCGGGCGGAGGCCACGATGGTGTCGGTATCCGCCCCCTGCCCATCCACCATCTTGCCGCCTTCCTCGAGCCGCACGGTCACCCGCGCCTGGGCATCCGTCCCGCCGGTGACCGACTGCACGGCATAGAGCTTCAGGTTCACCTCGTGCGGGAAGGCGTGGCGCAGGGCGTTGAAGGTGGCGTCCACCGCGCCGTCGCCGGTGGCGATGCCATCCGCACGCGCGCCATCGATCTCGAGCGCGATGGTCGCCATCGGCTTGGTGCCCATGCCCGTCGAGACATTCAGGCCGGTGAGCCGGATGCGGTCATGGGCGCGGCCGACCTCGTCATCGACCAGGGCGGCGATGTCCTCGTCGTAGACGACCTTCTTGCGGTCCGCGAGATCCTTGAAGCGCTTGAAGGCGTCATTGAGCTGGTTGTCGCCGACCTCGTAACCCAGCGTCTTGAGCCGGTCGCGGAAGGCGGCGCGGCCGGAATGCTTGCCGAGCACGATGGAATTCGTCGTCCAGCCCACGGATTCGGGCGTCATGATCTCGTAGGTCGAGGCATCCTTCAGCACGCCATCCTGGTGGATGCCGGATTCATGCGCAAAGGCGTTGCGGCCCACGATCGCCTTGTTGGGCTGCACGTCGAAGCCGGTGATGGTCGCGAGCAGCTTCGAAGTGCGCAGGATGCGTTGGGAGGTGACGCCGGTGGTCGCACCCAGCGCGTCGTGGCGCGTGCGCAGCGCCATCGCCACTTCCTCGAGGCTGGCGTTGCCGGCGCGTTCGCCGATGCCGTTGATGGTGCATTCCACCTGGCGCGCGCCGGCCTGGATCGCCGCCAGCGTATTCGCGACCGCGAGGCCCAGGTCGTTGTGGTTGTGGGTCGAGAAGATGACCTTCTCGGCGCCGGGCACCTTGTTCATCAGGGTCGAGAAGATCAGCCCCATGTCGGCCGGCAGCGAATAGCCCACCGTGTCGGGGATGTTGATGGTGGTGGCGCCGGCCTTGATCGCGGCCTCGACGCAGCGACACAGGAATTCCAGGTCGGAGCGCGACCCGTCCTCGGCCGACCATTCCACGTCGGCAGCGTGGTTGCGGGCCAGGGTGACGCTCTCGGTGATGCGCGCCAGCACCTCCTCGCGCGTCATGCGCAGCTTGACCTTCATGTGCAGGTCCGACGTGGCGAGGACGATATGGATGCGCGGGCGCGCGGCAGGCCTGGTCGCCTCGGCCGAGGACATGATGTCGGCGGTATTCGCGCGGCTGAGGCTGGCCACCACCGGGCCGTCCTTGGCGAAACGCTTCGCGATCGACTGCACGGATTCGAAGTCGCCGGGGCTGGCGATGGCAAAGCCGGCTTCCAGAACATCGGCGCCGAGCTCGTGCAACGCCTCGGCCATGCGCAGCTTCTCCTCGAGGTTCATCGAGAAGCCCGGCGACTGCTCGCCGTCGCGCAACGTGGTGTCGAAAATGATGATACGGTCGTCGGCCAGATTGCCGAAGGAGGGATGGGCGATGGCCATGTCAGGCGTTTCCTGTTTGGCGATGGTGTGGATGTGCGCGTTCGGACCCAGGTTCCCCTGAGCGATGTCCGGCCGTGATCAGCCGGGCGTCACGCCCAGGGGCGATTAAGTCGAAGAAGGAGCCCGAGCGGGGCGCGCGCGGCGGACGGGGCGGGAAGCCCCTCGATCAGGCCGGCCGGGATGGCGCGCGTGGTCATCGCGGGCCGGAGATTACGGGCGCCACCGCCCGGTCGCAAGCGCCCATGTTGCCCCTCCGCCGCGGCACGGGCAGGCTGCCGGCAATCACGAACGGAGGACGCCATGCTGCGCCGGATCGCCATCGCGCTCGTTGCGGGGCTCATTGCCTCGCCTGCCATCGCCCAGGACTGGGTGCCCGACCGCCCGGTACGGATCATCCTGCCCTTCCCGCCCGGCGGGTCGACCGACCTGGTGGCGCGCATCCTGGTCGACCGGATCAGCCGCAGCTCGCCGCATCCCTGGGTTGTCGAGAACCGCTCGGGCGCCAATGGCAATATCGGCATGGAAGCAGCGGCGCGCAGTGCGCCGGACGGCTACACGCTCGGCGCCTGCACCATCGGCAATTGCGCCATCAACCCGGCGATCTACGCCCGCATGCCCTATGACATCGAACGGGATCTGGTGCCGGTGTTCTGGAGCGGCAGCGTGATGAACGTGGTCGCCGTGCATCCCTCCGTGCCGGCGCGCACGCTGCCCGAGTTCATCGCCTGGGCGCAGGCGAACCGGGGGCGGGTGAACTACGGCTCATCCGGCTTCGGGTCGTCGAACCACCTGACGCCGGAACTGCTGAACGGACGGCTTGGCACAGCCATGGTGCATGTGCCCTTCCGCGGCGGCGCGCCAGCGCTGCAGGCGCTGCTGGCCAACCAGGTGCAAGTGATGATCGAGAACATCCCCACCAAGATCCAGGCGATCCGCGCCGGCCAGATCCGCGCCATCGCGGTGACCGGGCGCGAACGCGACCCGTCCCTGCCGGACATCCCGACCTTCGCCGAGGCTGGCGTGCCCGGCATCGTCGTCGAGCCCTGGTTCGGCTACATGGCGCCGCGCGGCACACCGGCGAATGTCGTCGCCGGGCTCAACCGCATCCTGAACGCGGCCAATGCGGACAGCGACGTCCAGGCCCGGCTGCGTGGGCTGGGCGTGCGCCCCGAGGGCGGCACGCCGGCGCGCTTCGGCGAGCATGTGCGCAGCGAGATCGCGCGCTGGCGCGAGGTCGTGGAGCAGAACCGCATCGAGAAGATCGAATAAGCGGTCAGGGCGCCAGGGGCGGGGCGTCGGCAACCCCGCCCCCGGGGCGCCGCCCGCGCCTACTGCGATCGTCCCTCGCGGGTCAGTTCGGCGATCAGGGGGCGGAGCACGCGTTCTTCCTCCGCCCAATAGGCCCCGAACGCCTCGGCATCGCGGAAGGTGATCGGTATCGAGAGCGCGCGCATACGCTCCTCATGCTCCGGCGACTTGATGGCCCGTTCCAGGGCGCCGGCAAGGCGCGCGCGGACCTCCGGCGGCAGTCCGGCGGGCGCCACGAAGGCGCGTGTCGACCCCGCGATGATGTCGAAGCCCTGGGCGCGCGCGGTTGGCACGCCCGGCAGGAAGGGGCTTTCCGTCGCCGAGAGAACCGCGAGTGAGCGCATCGCACCCTGGCGCATCTGCGCGCTGGCGGTGCCGACGGCGAAGATCGCCGCCTCCGTCTGCCCGCCCAGCAGGGCCGTCAGCGCCGGGCCGGCGCCGTTGAAATGCACCTGATTGAAGCGCAGCCCGGCCAGGCGCTGCAGCTGGATGGACGCCAGGTGCTCGTGCCCCAGCAGCCCATTGTCCGACATGCGGAAATCATCCGGCCTGGCACGCGCCGTCGCCACCATGTCCGCAAGGCTGCGCAGCGGGCTGTCGGTGCGCACCGCAATCGCGCCAGGGTCGGTCACATGCAGGGCGAGCGGCGTGAAGCTCTCCCGCGTGAAGCCCGCCTGGCGCGACGGGTCGAGATACAGCGTGGTGGTCTGCGGCCAGAGGCCGTAGCCGATGGTCAGCCCATCGGGCCGGGCGCGCGCCACCTGGCCCATGCCGATCTGGCTGCCGGCACCCGGCCGGTTCACCACCACCACGGACATGCCGAGCTCGCGTTCGAGCAGCGGCGCGAGTGCGCGGGCGCCAATGTCGTTGCCGCCGCCGGGCGGGTAGGGAACGATCAACTCCAGCCGGCGTCCATCCTGCGCGGCGGCGCTGCGCGCGGCCAAGAGCAGCGGAAGCGCCAGCGCGTTGCGGCGGCGCATCACGAACCCACCGGCTGGAAGTCGTAGGTGCCCACGCCTTGCAGGATGGCGAAGCGGCAGCGCCCGCCACCCTTGCCGGTCACGCGATGCGCGCGACGCGAGGGCACGGCAAACATCTGGCCGGGCGCGAGTTCGACCACCTCGGTCGGCGCGCGCGTCTCGATCACCATCGGTCCCTCCATGCACCAGAATGTGTCGGTCACCTCGCTGTGCCAGTGCCAGGGCACCTCCTGGCCGGCGGCGAGGGTCAGGATCTGCATGCGCAATCCCGGCGCCTCGGCGACGAGTTCGCGCTTTTCGAGCGGGTAGGACATCGGCGGCTTCCCTACGGCTGCGGCGGGTGGGTGGCCCACCAGTGGCGGGCGATGTCGGCGCGGCGGCAGACCCAGACGTCCTTCTCCCGCGCCACGCGGGCGAGGAAGCGCTGCAGCGCCGCAGCGCGACCGGGCCGCCCGACCAGGCGGCAATGCAGCCCGACCGACATCATCTTCGGGCTGCCGGCGCGGCCTTCCGCCAGCAGCACCTCGAAGGCATCGGTCAGATGCCGTTCCCAGCCGGCGGGATCGCCGAAGCCCGGCGGCACCGCGTATTTCATGTCGTTGTTGTCGAGCGTGTAGGGAATGACGAGGTGCGGCTTGCCCGCCGCCGTCACGTAGTGCGGCAGGTCATCGTCATAGGCATCGGAATCATACAGGAACCCGCCGTGTTCCGCGACCAGGCGGCGCGTGTTCGGGCTGATGCGCCCGGTGTACCAACCCACGGGCCGCGTGCCGGTCAGGCGCTCGATGGTCGCGACGCAGCGCGCGATCTCGGCGCGCTCGGACGCCTCGTCCATGCCGTGGTAGTCGATCCAGCGCCAGGCATGGGAGGCGACCTCATGCCCTGCCGTGGCGAAGGCGCGCGCGGCGTCCGGGTTGAGTTCCAGCGCCCGGCCGACGCCATAGACGGTGAGTGGCAGGCCATGGGCAGCGAAGGCGCGCAGCACGCGCCAGACGCCGGCGCGCGCGCCATAGTCGAACTGCGACTCCACGGTGCGGTTACGTTCGCCCAGCACGGGCGATCCGCCCGGCACTTCATGCAGGTACAATTCGCTGCCGGCATCGCCGTTCAGCACGGTGTTCTCGCCGCCCTCTTCGTAATTCAGCACGAAGGAGAGGGCGAGCTTCGCCCCGCCCGGCCAGCGCGGGTCCGGGGGCCGCGGGCCGTAGCCCAGGAAGTCGCGCGGGTAGTCGGTCTCGGCGGCGAGAAGATGAGGCGTATCCGGCATCGTCGGCCTTCGCGTCGGGCGGGGACGCGAAGCATGGCAGGGCGGCGGCCCAGCGCGAAGGGGCGGCCGCCTGGTGGTCCGTGCCCGGGCCGCCCAGCCCTGCGCCACCGGGCCTACCTTCGCGGCATCGACGCGTTCAACGCATCACCGACAGCATGTCCGGCAACGCCCCTGGCTCATGGACAAAGGGCGCCGAGGGTTTCCCCCCGGCGCCCCCATCGTATCGGGCTGACGGCCCGCTCAGTTCTTCGCCTTGTCCACCAGCTGGTTCTTGCTGATCCAGGGCATCATGGCGCGCAGCTTGGCACCCACTTCCTCGATCGGGTGCTCGGCCAGGCGGCGGCGCGTCGCCTTGAAGGACGCCTGGTTCACCTTGTTCTCGAGCATCCAGTCACGCGCGAACTTGCCGGACTGGATGTCTTCCAGCACGCGCTTCATCTCGGCCTTGGTCTCGGACGTGATGATGCGCGGGCCGGTGACGTATTCGCCGTATTCGGCGGTGTTGCTGATCGAATAGTTCATGTTGGCGATGCCGCCCTCGTAGATGAGGTCGACGATCAGCTTCACCTCGTGCAGGCATTCGAAATACGCCATCTCGGGGGCGTAGCCGGCTTCCACCAGCGTCTCGAAGCCGGCCTTGATGAGCTCGACCAGGCCACCGCACAGGACGGTCTGCTCGCCGAACAGGTCGGTTTCGCATTCCTCCTTGAAGGTGGTCTCGATCACGCCGGAACGGCCGCCGCCGATGGCCGACGCATAGGACAGCGCGATTTCCAGCGCATTGCCCGACGGGTTCTGATGCACCGCCACCAGGCAGGGCACGCCGCCGCCCTTCTGGTATTCGCCGCGCACCGTGTGGCCGGGGCCCTTGGGCGCGATCATGAACACGTCGATGTCCGCGCGCGGGTCGAGCAGGTTGAAGTGCACGTTGAGGCCGTGGGCGAAGGCGAGTGCTGCGCCCGGCTTCATGTTGGCGTGCAGCTGGTCGCGATACAGGTCGCCCTGCAGCTCGTCGGGCGTAAGCACCATGATCACGTCGGCCCACTTGGCGGCCTCGGCCGGGGTCATGACCTTGAAGCCGGCGGCCTCGGCCTTGGTCCAGGACCCGCCGGGACGCAGGCCGATGACCACGTCCTTCACGCCGGAATCGCGCATGTTCATCGCATGCGCATGGCCCTGGCTGCCGAAGCCGATGACCGCGACCTTCCGGGCCTTGATCAGGTTCACATCCGCATCGCGGTCGTAGTAGACGCGCATGATCGCGCTCTCCCTTCTTCTAACGTTCGTCCGACAGAATTCAGTTCAGCCCGCGCGGCCCGCGCGCGATCGCCACCGCACCGGTGCGCGACACCTCGACCAGCCCCACCGGCCGCATCAGCGCGCAGAAGGCGTCGATCTTGTCGGCATTGCCGGTCATCTCAAACACGAAGCTCTCGGTGGTGGCATCCACGACGCGGGCGCGAAACGCGTCCGCCAGGCGCAGCGCCTCCATGCGGTGCTCGCCCTTGCCCACCACCTTGATCAGCGCGAGTTCGCGCGTCAAATGCGGGCCTTCCATCGTCAGGTCCGACACCTTGTGCACCGGCACCAGGCGGTCGAGCTGCGCCTTGATCTGGTCGATCACCATCTCGGTGCCCGAGGTCACGACGGTGATCCGGCTGATCCGCCCGGTGTCATCCACCGGTGCCACCGTCAGGCTGTCGATGTTGTAGCCGCGGCCGCTGAACAGGCCGATGACGCGGGCCAGCACGCCGGCCTCGTTCTCCACCAGCACGGCGATGGTCGCCGCGCGCTGCGCGTTTCCAGTTTCGGACATGTGCGTGCGCCTCAGACCAGGACCTTGCCTTCGTCGGTGACGCCCTTGACGCCACCCTCCTGCTCCGGCCCGAGGATCATCTCGTTATGCGCGGCACCCGAAGGGATCA
Organism: Rhodospirillales bacterium Ga0074136; assembly: GCA_001464375.1. Taxonomy (GTDB): domain Bacteria; phylum Pseudomonadota; class Alphaproteobacteria; order Acetobacterales; family Acetobacteraceae; genus Neoroseomonas. Next base: position 10,031 of record LNEW01000202.1, read on the forward strand.
TCGGGAAGCAGTTCTCGTCCTTGGCCACGGCGATGTCGGCGATGACCGGCCCGGGGTAGGCGATCATCTCGCGGATGCCGGCATCGAGGTCGGCGGCATCGGTCACGCGGATGCCCTTGGCGTGGAAGCTCTCGGCCAGCTTCACGAAATCCGGCAGCGCGGCCGAATAGCTCTCGGAATACCGCCCGCCATGCAGCAGTTCCTGCCACTGGCGCACCATGCCCATGTATTCGTTATTCAGGATAAACACCTTCACCGGCAGGCGGTACTGCGCCAGCGTGGCCATCTCCTGGATGTTCATCAGGATCGAGGCCTCGCCCGCGATGTCGATGCACAGCGCGTCCGGATGCGCGATCTGCACGCCCATCGCCGCCGGCAGGCCGTAGCCCATGGTGCCGAGCCCGCCGCTCGTCATCCAGCGGTTCGGCTTGGCAAAACCGAAGTACTGCGCCGCCCACATCTGGTGCTGGCCGACCTCGGTCGAGATGAAGGTCTCGCGGCCCAGTTCCTGCGTGATCTCGTACAGGCGCTTCACCGCGTGCTGCGGCTTGATGATCTTGCCTTCCTGGCGATAGCGCAGGCAGTCCTTCGCCCGCCATTCGTCGATCTGGCGCCACCAGGCGGTCAGCACGTGCGTGTCCTGCGGCGCGTCCTCCGCCTTCCAGCATTCGATCATCGCGGCCAGTACGCGGCCTGCATCGCCCACGATCGGCACCTCGACCGGCACGTTCTTGTTGATCGAGGACGGGTCGATGTCGACGTGGATCTTCTTCGAGGTCGGCGCGAAGGCATTGAGCCGCCCCGTCACGCGGTCGTCGAAGCGCGCGCCGATGTTCAGCATGACGTCGCAGCCATGCATCGCGAGGTTCGCCTCGTAGGTCCCGTGCATGCCCAGCATGCCGAGGAACTGCTGATCCCCGGCCGGATAGGCGCCAAGGCCCATCAGCGTGTTGGTGCAGGGAAAGCCCGTCATGCGCACGAATTCGACCAGCAGGCGCGACGCCTCCGGCCCGGCATTGATCACCCCGCCGCCGGCATAGACGATCGGGCGCTTGGCCGCCTTCATGAGCCGCACGGCCTTGCGCACCTGCTCGGCGTCGGGCTCGGTCTGCGGGCGGTAGGATCGGTGCTCGGCGATCGGCGGCTCGGTGTAGGGCGCCTTGTTGATCAGGATGTCCTTGGGCAGGTCGACCACGACCGGACCCGGACGGCCGGACTTCGCCACGTAGAAGGCCTCGTGCATCACGCGCGCCAGATCGCCCGGCTTCTTGACCAGGTAGTTGTGCTTGGTCGCGGGGCGCGTGATGCCGGTGGTGTCGGCCTCCTGGAAGGCATCGTTGCCGATCAGGTGCGTCGGCACCTGGCCCGTGAGGCAAACGACCGGGATGGAATCCATCAGCGCATCGACCAGGCCGGTCACCGCATTGGTCGCGCCGGGGCCGGAGGTGACCAGCACGCAGCCGACCCTGCCGGTGGACCGTGCGTAGCCCTCGGCCGCATGCACCGCGGCCTGCTCGTGGCGAACCAGGATGTGGCGGATGGCGTTCTGCTGGAACAGCGCATCGTAGATGGGCAATACCGCGCCGCCGGGATAGCCGAAGATGACATCGACGCCGTTGTCCTTCAGCGCGCGGAGCACGACCTCCGCACCTGACATCGTCAGGGCGGCTTCGGTGCTGGCGGGCTTGGTGGCGGCGGACATCGGGGCGATCTTTCCTCGAGAAACGGATGCCACCCGCGAGGGGTCCCGCGGATGAGGGCGCTCCCTTAGACCCGCTGCTGCAGCGCGTCAACGCACCCGATCAACAAAAGATATGATATCGGCCCATATTCTTTCCGATAATTGCGCCGGACCCGCGATCCGCGCATGGATCGTATGCGTGCGCGACGGATCAGCCAGGGCATGGTGCCGGAACCAGGTCGCCTGGCGCTTGGTGTATTGCCCGGTGTTCAGGATGGCGCGGCGGGACGCGTCGTCAGGCGCCATCCGCCCGGCGAGCATCGCCACCAGTTCCGGCACGCCATGGGCGCGCATTGCCGGCAAGGCCGGATCAAGCCCGTGGGCGGCCAGCGCGCGCACCTCCTCGACCACGCCTGCCGCCAGCATCGCGGCCCAGCGTTCGGCGATAGCGGCGCGCAGCGCATCGCGCGGCGGGTCGATCAGGATGGCGGCGAAGCGCCACGGCGCCGGCCCCGTGCCGCCGCCCGCCTGCCACGACGCCAGGCCCCGGCCCGTGCCGCGCCACACCTCGAAGGCACGGGCGACGCGCTGGCTGTCGCTTGGGCGCAGCCGCGCGGCGGTGTCCGGGTCGGCCGCCGCCAGGCGCGCATGCAGCGCGGCCGGGCCTTCCTGCGCGAGCAACCGCCGCGCCTCCTCCCGCGCCGGCATCGGCACCGGGGGGATGTCCGACAGTCCCTGCGTCAACGCGGCGAAATACAGTCCGGTCCCGCCGCACAGGATGGGCAGGCGTCCCTCGGCATGCGCCGCAGCCATGGCCGACAGCGCCTCGCTACGCCACCAGGCAACGCTGGCTGCCTCCGACGCCGCGCGCACGCCATACAGGCGGTGCGGCACGCGCGTTTCATCCTCCGGTATCGGGCGCGCGGTGATGATTCGCAGGTCGCGATACACCTGCATGCTGTCGGCGTTGATCACCGTGCCGCCGACACGTTCGGCGATTGCGAGCGCCAGCGCCGACTTCCCGCTGGCCGTTGGGCCCGCAACCAGCAACGCCGGCGGTTGATCGGGGATCATGGCGCAGGCATACCGCGGCCTGCATGGACCATGTTCTCACCTTGATCGCCCCGCCCGGCGCGCTTTCCGCCGCCGTACTCCGCGCCGCGCGGGATGCGCTCTCCGCGCTCGGTGCCGCCACTGGCACGCCGGACTGGCTCGCCGCAGCCGAGGCCGCCGACCTGCCCTTCGCCGGCCTCGCGCCCGGCCAGGCCGATGCCGCCGCGCGCACCGCGCTGCCCGGCGCCGCGGTCGACATCATCGCCCAGGCCGCCGAGGGCCGCCGCAAGCGCCTGCTGATCGCCGACATGGACAGCACAATCGTGACCACCGAGACGCTGGACGAACTCGCCGGCCAGGCTGGCATCAAGGACCGTATCGCCGCCATCACGAAGCGCGCCATGAATGGCGAACTCGACTTCGAGGCGGCGCTGCGCGAACGCGTCGGCATGCTCGCCGGCCTGCCGGTCGAAGCGATGCAGCGCACCTGGGAAGAAACCGAACTGATGCCCGGCGCCCGCGCGCTGGTCGCGACCATGCGCGCGCACGGTGCTCGCTGCGCCCTGGTCTCGGGCGGCTTCACCTTCTTCACCGGCCGCGTCGCCGCGCTGGTCGGGTTCCACGAGCATCACTCCAACACATTGCTGGAGGCGGAGGGCCGCCTCACCGGCCATGTCGCCGACCCGATCCTCGGGCGCAATGCGAAACTGGCGACGCTGAAGCGCCTGGCGGCCGAGGAAGGCATCGGCCTCGATGCCACGCTGGCGGTGGGCGACGGCGCCAACGACCTCGACATGATCCAGGCGGCGGGGCTGGGCGTGGCGTTCCGCGCCAAGCCGGTGGTCGCGGCCGCGGCGCGCGCGCGGGTGGAGCACGCCGACCTGCGCGCGCTGCTGTTCGCGCAGGGCTATCGCGCGGACGAGTTCGTCGCGGGCTGAACACGCCAGCCGGGTGCGAGCACCCAGCGGTCGTTGAAACGTTCCAGCAGGTCGCGCGCCGGGTCCAGGCCGCCGCGCGCGCGGGCGAGCGCGGCATCGTCGCCCAGCACGTAGAAGGTGCGCGGTTCGTACGCGCCGTGTTCCAGCAGCGCCGCCACGCGGGCATTCACGGCCTCGACAGCGCTGGGATCGAGCCTGGCGAGATAGACCGCATCCGTCTGCAGCCCGAGCGTTGCGGCATAGACTGCCACCTCCTCCCAGTTCGGGGCCTGCATCCCGGTCGGCACGACGCGCACGAAGGCATAGCGTCGCGCGGCTTCCAGCCAGAAGGGATCGGACAGGCGCAGCGGCACGGTCGGCGGCTGGGCGATGAAGTAATGGTGCAGCCGCGCGAAGCCGGGCCGCAGATCCACCGCCTGCAGCATCAGCGCGGCGAACAGCACGAAGCCCGCACGCTTGCCGCCCAGGCGGCGCACCAGGGCGACAGACGCGCCGAACAGCGCCGCATACAGCATCGGCCAGAAGAAGCGCTCCGAGGCGCGCAGCGCGTCGGCGCGGGAAACGATCCAGTCCGGCAGCGGCAGCACCTCGAACTCCCGCCCGCCGATCGCCACGCGGTGGGTGATGGCCAGCAGGAGCAGCCCCGCCAGCACCAGCACCAGCGCCCAATGCCGCCGCAGTCCACCCCGAGGCGTGAATAGCCAGGCCAGCCCGCCGAGGCCGAGCACGACCAAGGCACCAAGCCCCGGATAAGAATTGCCGGCCTCCAGATGACCCGCCGTCGCGATATCAGGCAGCAGCGCGCCCCAGTAGCCGGGATCAAAGGGGGCGAGCAGGTCGAGCTGCATCTTCCCATACCCACCCCAGGTGCCGCCGAAGCCGCCCGACAGCAGGAAGAAGCCGCCAGCCCACAGCCCCGCAATGCCCGCCGCCGGCACGCCAACGGCTTCGGCACCGATCAGCGCGCCGCCGCGACGTTCGCGATCCACCGCGCGCGCCAGCCAATCGGCGGCCCAAAGCGCCCCCACCATGGGCAGGATATACGCCTGCACCAGCGACGCCCCCGCCATCAGCGCGGCCCAGGCAAACACCCGCCGCGGACCCTGCCCTGGCACGACGCAGAGCCACAGCCCGATCAGCAGCAGGAACTGCCCGCCCAGCGCGAAATGCCCGCCGAGGCGCCCGAGCAGCAGCGGCTGCATGACGAACAGCCCCGCCACCGCCAGGCGCGGCAGCGGTTCGCGCGTGGCGCGCCCCATCAGCGCCCACGCCAGCACCGCCTGCAGCGCGCCGCAGGCATAGATCCACAGGCCCCAGTATTGCGCGACCTCGACCACCGGCCGCAGCGCCTTGAACGCGAAGGCGAGCAGCGGAATGGAATCGGAATAGAAGACCGACGACGCGAGTTCCATGCCCCAGCCCGGATTGGCGCCGGGGGGCCAGCGCCAGTCGTCCCGCGCGAAAGCGGTCCAGCCGAGCCAGTACTGCACGGGATCGGGGCCGATGCGGCCCGAGAGCATCCAGCCGGTGTCGGACGGCGGCAGGATGAAGCCACCGAAGGCCGAATGGATGACGAAGACGCCGAGCGCCGCCGCCGCCAGGGCGCCGATCACGTCCGAAGGTCGGGGGAGAGAACTCTCCCGAACGCCCTCCTTTTTCTGGCACTTGGAGACTGACATCAGAAGTCAGGTCCCAACGGCCAAAAAACGGTGGGGGATTCGGGGGAGGTGTCCTCCCCCGCCTTCCTCAACCAGGCGCGCCGCGCTCACCGCGCAGCCGCAGCGGCACGAAGCGCTGCCCGCCCGCACCCTCCACCGCAAACAGCGCGACCGCGCGGTTCTGCTGGCGCAGCCGCGCGATGCGCTCCTGCACCTCGGCCGGCGTGGCGACGCGTTCCTGCTGCACCTCGACGATCACATCGCCCGGGCGAAGTTCGCGCTCCGCGGCGGGGCTGTTCGGCGCGACCTCCACGATCACGACACCGCGCTGCTCGGCGCGCAGGTTGAAGCGCTGACGCAGCTCATCCGTGATCGGCGCCACGCGCATGCCCAGCCCGGTCAGTTCGACCGGTGCCGCGGGGGCGGGCGCCGCCGGCGCCGCACCAGCCGCCGCCGCCTGCTCGGCCGGCAATTCGCCGAGCGTGATAGTGACCGTCTCCTCCTTGCCGTCGCGCCAGATCACCACCGGCACCTGCGCGCCCACGACGTTGTCGGCGACGATGCGCGGCAGGTTGCGCATCTCGCGCACCTCGGCGCCGTTGAAGCGCAGGATCACGTCGCCGGAGCGGATGCCGCCGGCCGCCGCCGGCCCGCCTTCCTGCGCACGCGCCACCAGCGCGCCACGCGACCCGCCGGGCAGGCGCAGCGCCTCGGCGATCTCATCCGTCACCTGCTGGATGTTCACGCCGAGCCAGCCGCGGCGCACGCGGCCGCCGTCGCGCAACTGCGCCACGATGCGCTGCGCCAGGTTCGACGGGATCGAGAAGCCGATGCCGATCGACCCGCCGGAGGGCGAATAGATGGCCGTGTTGATGCCGATCACCTGGCCGGCCATGTTGAACAGCGGCCCGCCCGAATTGCCGCGGTTGATCGCGGCGTCGGTCTGGATGAAGTCGTCGTACAACCCCTGGCGGATGTCACGCCCGCGGGCCGAGACGATGCCCGCCGTGACCGACCCGCCCAGGCCAAAGGGATTGCCGATCGCGATCACCCAGTCGCCGACCAGTGCCTCGTCGGAATTGCCCCAGGGCACGGCGGTCAGCGGCCGGTCGGTGCGGATGCGCAGCACCGCGATGTCGGTGCGCGGGTCGGTGCCCAGCAGCTCCGCGCGGATCGAGGTGTTGTCGGACAGGATCACGTTGATCTCGTCCGCGCCGTCGATGACGTGGTTGTTGGTCACCACGATGCCGGCCTGCGCATCGATGATGAAGCCTGAGCCGAGCGACTGGCCGCGGCGCTGAGGGCGCTGCTGCGGGCCGGTGCCGGGGCCCGGCGGGGTCGGCGCGCCTTCGGGCCCGGGCGGGCGGTTGCGGTTGAAGAAGTCGCGGAAGAATTCCTCGAAGGGGCTGCCCGGCGGCGCCTGCGGCACGTCCGGCGCATCCGGGCGGCCGGGGCGCGCCTGCACCGCCTGGGTGGTCGAGATATTGACCACCGCCGGCAGGAGCTGCCGGGCGAGCGGCGCGAAGCTCTCGGGCGCGCGCTGCGCCAGGGCCGCTGGGCCGAATGAGGCGACCGCCAGGACGGCGGCGAAGGCAAGGGCGGCAAAGCGCACGGCGGGGCACCTCATGACGGTGGTCCGGGAATGGTCGTCAGGACATGTGGCGCCCACGACGGCGGGCGGAAGTGGTCATCATGCAACGTATCGCGCCGCGGCGCACCCTGCCGTCGGCTGGGGGGCATCACGGCCCGTTCAACAGCCAGGCAATGCCGACGCCCAGCACCGCGGCGATCAGGCCGCCCAGCCGAAGGCGCTGCTCCGAGGCCTGGATGAGCATCACCAGGCCTCGCCGCATGGCCTCAGGCGCCACGGCATAGGCGATGCCCTCCAGGGCGAGGACAACCGCCACGCCCTGGAGAAGCCCCGTCAAGGTCACTGCGGCGTCGCAGGGGCGCCCGGCAGCGGCGTCGCGGGCGTGCCCGGCAGGGGCTGCAGCCGCCCGCCGCTGTCGCGGAAGAACCGGAAGAACTCCGATTCCGGGGTCATGACCATGCGGGTATTGCCCTCCGAGAAGGCCTCCCGATAGGCCTGCATCGACCGCCAGAACTGGAAGAAGTCCAGGTCCTTGCTGAACGCCTCGGCGACGATGCGGATCGCCTCCTGCTCGCCCTGGCCGCGCAGCACATCCGATTGCGACTGCGCCTCGGCGATCAGCACCGTGCGTTCACGCTCGGCGCCCGCACGAACGCGCTGAGCCACCTCGGCACCCTCGGCACGCGCCTCGCGCGCTACGCGCTCCCGCTCGGACTGCATGCGCGACAGGATCGCCTGCGTGTTCTCCTCCGGCAGGTCGGCGCGGCGGATGCGGACATCGACCACCTCGATGCCGAACTGACGCGCCTCGGTGTTCACCTGGCCCTGGATCTCGCCCATGATCCGCGAACGCTCGGCCGAGAGCACCGACAGCAGGGGTTCGTTGCCGAGCACGCGCCGCAACGAGGACGACACGATCGAATTCAGCCGGGCGCGGATGCCGCCTTCGGTGGCGCCCACCGTCTGGTAGAAGCGCAGCGGGTCGGTGATGCGGTAGCGCGTGAAGGTATCCACGATCAGCCGCCGCTGGTCGCCCAGGATCACTTCCTCGCCCGGGGCATCGAAGTCGAGCAGCCGGCGGTCGAAGGTGATGACCGACTGGATGAAGGGCAGCTTGTAGTGCAGGCCAGGCTCGGTGATGACGCGGATCGGTTGGCCGAACTGCGTAATGAGGACCTGCTGCGTCTGCTGAACGGTGAACAGTGACGATGCCGCCGTCACGACGATGACGGCAAGGACTGCGACCAGCGCAATGGTGCGGTTCATCGCGGCACTCCCGGCGAGCGGCTTTGCACGACGCCGGGGCCCTGCGGCACGGCGGGCAGCGGTTGCGGCCTTGTGGTCGGCATGCCGCCCTGTACCGGGGGGGCCGGACGCGGCATGGCCGCGCCTTCGCCCAGCGGCAGGAAGGGCACGATGCCCTGCAGGCGGTCATCCACCAGGATGGTCGGGTTGCGACGCAGGATCTCCTCCATGGTCTCGAGGTACATGCGCCGGATCGTCACGTCGCCCGCCGCCTGGTAGGCGGTGAGCACCGACGTGAACCGCGCCGCCTCGCCGCGCGCACGGGCAATCTGGCTCTCGCGGAAGCCCTGGGCTTCCTGGACCACGCGCTCGGCTTCGCCGCGGGCGCGGGGGATGATGTCGTTGCGGAAACTCTCGGCTTCGTTGCGGAGGCGTTCGCGGTCGGCGTTGGCACGCTGAACGTCGCGGAACGCGTCGATCACCTGGGAGGGTGGATCCACCTTCTGCAACTGCACCTGCACGATCTCAACGCCCGCGCGGTACTGGTCCATGATCGCCTGGGTGCCGCGCCGGACCTCGACCTCGATCTGGGCGCGCGCCTCGGTCAGCGCGGGCTGGATGGGCGTGCGGCCGATCACTTCGCGCATCACGGATTCGGCGGCCGACTTCACGGTGCTTTCCGGGTTTCGCGTGTTGAACAGGAACTCCTCGGCATCGCGAATGCGCCAGAACACCGCGACATCGATGTCGATGATGTTCTCGTCGCCCGTGAGCATCAGGGATTCGGCCAGCACGTCGCGCGCCGGCGGCACGCGACCGCTGGTCATGACCGGGGCCTCCGCGACGCCCACGAAGCCGATATCCACGCGGTTGATGCGAGTCACGCGCGGCGTCGTGGCCGATTCGATCGGCCAGGGGATGTGGTAGTTCAGGCCGGGCGGCACCGCGCGGTCGAATGCGCCGAAGCGCATCACCACGCCCTGTTCGTCCGGCTGCACGCGGAAGAAGCCCGACGCCCCCCAGACCAGCAGCAGCACGATCCCGAGCAGCACGGCGCCCTTGCCGCCGCCGCGCGGAAGGTAGCGGCGGACGGCGTCCTGCGCCTGGCGGATCATGTCATCGAGGTCGGGACCCCTGCCACCGCCGCCGGGTCCACCCGGTCCGCCACCGCCACCGCCTCCGGGCGGCGGGGGCGAGCCCCACGGCCCGCCTGGCCGCGGGTTTCCCCAGGGACTCTGTCCGCCACTGTTGTTCCAGGGCATGCGACGATTGGCCTCCAACGCGAAAAAACCAGTGGTGACGTGCTGCCCGTCGCCTGCGATTGAGGGGTGCAGGAAGCGCGGCGCCCATGCATATGGACGCAGGCCGGGCACCGGGGAAGCCGCCTGTTGTGGCGCACCCTCGCCGGCCGGGCGGATATTGTCCAGGAACGGGGGCTTTTCAAGCGATGGGTGACACTCTGGCGGCGGCGGTTACCGCCGCGCTGCGTGCCGTGAAGGACCCGGCGACCGGGCAGGACGTGGTCTCGGCCGGAATGGTCCAGGGGCTCGCGGCGCGCGACGGGCTGGTGCAGTTCAGCCTGCAGGTGCCGCGCGAACGCGCCGCGCAGATGGAACCGTTGCGTGCGGCCGCACAGGCCGCGGCCGCGGCGGTACCGGGCGTGCTCAGCGCCACCGCGGTGCTGACCGCTCACCGCGACGCCGCGCCGCAGCCCGCCACGCCGCGCCAGGCGGCGCGTGCGCCGTCCGGCCAGGGGCCGATGCTGCTGCCCGAGGTCGGCGCCATCGTCGCCGTCGCCTCCGGCAAGGGCGGCGTCGGGAAATCGACGACCGCGGTCAATCTCGCGGTCGCGCTGGCGATGGACGGGCTGCGCGTCGGCCTGCTCGATGCCGACATCTACGGCCCGTCGCTGCCGCAGATGCTGGGCACGCGGGAGAAGCCGCGCGCCACCGGCCAGACCATCACGCCGCTGTCGCGCTGGGGTCTCAAGGCCATGTCGATCGGCTTCCTGGTCGATGAGGAGACGCCGATGATCTGGCGCGGGCCGATGGTGATGGGCGCGCTCGAACAGATGATGGGGCAGGTCGACTGGGGCGCGCTCGACATCATGATCGTGGACATGCCGCCGGGCACCGGCGATGCGCAGCTCACGATGTCCCAGCGGGTGCCGCTGGCGGGCGCGGTGATCGTGTCCACGCCGCAGGATGTGGCGCTGCTGGATGCCCGCCGCGGCGTGCGGATGTTCGAGAAGGTGAACGTCCCGGTGCTCGGCCTGATCGAGAACATGTCCTACTATTGCTGCCCGAACTGCAACCACCGGGCCGACCTGTTTGGCCATGGCGGGGCGAAGCGGGAAGCGGAGAGGCTCGGCGTCGAATTCCTGGGCGAGTTGCCGCTCAAGCTGGAGATTCGCGAATTGTCGGATGCCGGCACGCCCATCGTCACCGCGAAGCCGGACAGCGAGGAAGCCGCGACCTACCGCCGCATCGCCGCCCGGGTCTGGGAGAAAGCCCGCGCCAAGGGCGGGGCCGGCCCGGCCATCGTGGTGGATTGATACGGCCGGCCCTGTCGCCGGACGCATCTCGGCGCAGGGTTGGTGTCGCGGCTGCGCGCGAAGTGAACGCCATGCCAGCGGCCACGCGACCGCTTCACCGTGCGCCCGCCGGCGTGACACCCGCTTTCGCGCCTGGCGCCAACCGCGCTAAACGACCCGCGTTGGCGGCCTGGCCGCCCCCGCGCCCGAGGAAACGCCCGCATGCCGCACTACCGCTCCCGCACCACCACCCATGGCCGCAACATGGCCGGCGCGCGCGGGCTGTGGCGCGCCACCGGCATGAAGGACGGCGATTTCGGCAAGCCGATCATCGCCATCGCCAATTCCTTCACCCAGTTCGTCCCGGGGCATGTCCACCTGAAGGACCTCGGCCAGCTGGTCGCGCGGGAGATCGAGAAGGCCGGCGGCGTCGCCAAGGAATTCAACACCATCGCCGTGGATGACGGCATCGCCATGGGGCATGACGGCATGCTCTACAGCCTGCCCTCGCGCGAGCTGATCGCCGATGCCGTGGAATACATGGTCAACGCGCATTGCGCCGATGCGCTGGTCTGCATCTCGAATTGCGACAAGATCACGCCGGGCATGCTGATGGCCGCGATGCGGCTCAACATCCCGACCGTCTTCGTCTCCGGCGGGCCGATGGAAGCGGGCAAGGTCGTGCATCGCGGCGTGAAGCGCAGCGTGGACCTGATCGACGCCATGATCGTCGCCGCCGACGCCTCGGTGACCGATGAGGAAGTGGCGGTCATCGAACGCTCCGCCTGCCCGACCTGCGGGTCGTGCTCGGGCATGTTCACCGCCAATTCGATGAACTGCCTGACCGAGGCCCTGGGCCTGGCGCTGCCAGGCAACGGCACCGTCCTCGCGACCCATGCCGACCGCGAAGGGCTGTTCCTCGAAGCCGGGCGCCGCATCGTCGAGATCACCCGCCGCCACTACGAGACGGACGATTTCTCCGTCTTGCCACGCTCGGTCGCGACCTTCACGGCCTTCGAGAACGCCATGACGCTCGACATCGCCATGGGCGGGTCGACCAACACCGTGCTGCACCTGCTGGCCGCCGCCCAGGAGGGCGAGGTGCCCTTCACCATGGCGGACATCGACCGCCTGTCGCGCCGCGTGCCGGTGCTGTGCAAGGTGGCGCCCTCGGTCATCAACGTGCATGTCGAGGACGTGCACCGCGCCGGCGGCATCATGGGCATCCTGGGCGAGCTCGACCGCGCCGGGCTGATCGACACCGCTGTCTCGCGTATCGATGCGCCGACGCTGGCGGACGCCCTGGCCGAATGGGACGTGAAGCGCACCGCGTCGGAGGCGGTGCAGAATTTCTTCCGCGCAGCACCCGGCGGCATTCCGACCACCGTCGCCTTCAGCCAGGCGGCGCGCTGGGATGACCTCGACACCGACCGCGCCGGCGGGGTGATCCGCGACATGGAGCACGCCTTCTCGAAGGATGGCGGGCTCGCGGTGCTGTACGGCAACATCGCCGAGGAAGGCTGCATCGTGAAGACCGCCGGCGTGGATGCCTCGGTCCTCACCTTCACCGGCCCGGCGCGCGTCTTCGAAAGCCAGGACGCGTCGGTGGAGGGCATCCTGGGCGGCACGGTGAAGGCCGGCGAGGTCGTGCTAGTGCGCTACGAAGGCCCGCGCGGCGGGCCGGGGATGCAGGAAATGCTCTATCCGACCAGCTACCTGAAGTCGAAGGGCCTCGGGAAGGCCTGCGCGCTGGTGACGGATGGGCGCTTCTCGGGCGGGTCCTCGGGCCTGTCGATCGGGCATTGCTCGCCCGAGGCCGCCGAAGGCGGGTTGATCGGCCTGGTCGAGGATGGCGACATCATCGAGATCGACATCCCCAACCGCCGCCTGCACCTCGCGGTGGCTGACGACGTGCTGGCCCAGCGCCGGGCCGCGATGGAAGCGAAGGGTGCGGATGCCTGGCAGCCCGCCGCCCCGCGCAAGCGCAACGTGACCACGGCGCTGAAGGCCTATGCGGCGCTGACGACCAGCGCGTCGCGCGGCGCGGTGCGCGACGTCTCGGGCATGCGGCGCCGCTGACGGGCGGCGTCAGGCTGCCCGCGCACCGGGCAGCCTGACGCCGAAGCGGGCCGCCATCGCCAGGATCTCCTGGCGATGCGCGATGGCGATGAACACGCCCATGGCCCAGGTGAAGATCGCCTCCTTGAACAGCTTCCCGCCATCGCCGTAGGGGTCGATGCCGATCGGTCCGATCGCGTGGAAGAAGATCGCGCCCGACATGATGCCGATGGTCAGCAGGCCACCCCACACACGCGTCCAGGGGAGCAGCACCAGGATCGCGGCGAGGATCTCCATGCCCGCCACGCCCAGCCGGAACGGCTTCTCGTAGGCCGGGATGCCGAACCAGTCGGCCAGCGGCTGGAAGATGAAGTCGACCGACCCGGGATGCCCGGTCAGCTTGTATTGCTGATACCAGCTGAGTTCGTAGGCAATCCAGATTGCCGCCGGCCAGGCGAGCAGGCGGAGGATGCGGTCGGTGCGCGTCATGGCGGTGATCCCTGCTGTCCGTGCCGCCGGTTACGCCGCCGGTCGCGCGCCGGTTACGCAGCGACCAGGGTTGCCGGACCTCAGCGCTTCAAGGTCATCCGCCCCACCACGAAGCCGAAGGCGAAGGTGCCGAGCAGGATCGCGCCGATATCGCCCACCAGCGCGTGTGCCAGCGGCAACCCCACCAGCAGGGCCAGCGTGAAGCCGCCGACGAACACCCAGCGCCGCGCCGAAGGACCGAGCGATGCCCAGCGGCTGCCGGCCTTCCGCGACCGCCCCCCCTTGGGCGCAGGACCCCGCGCGCCCTTGGCCCCGGCGCGCCCGCTCATCGCGGCGAACCGTGCCGCCGGTGGTCCTCCGCCCGGCCGTGACGGCGCGCGGCCAGCGCTTGGACGCCACGGGACGCCTGCACGCGTTCAGGCTGCATCGCGGCCGAGCGTGCCCATCAATTCGCGCCATTCCCGCTTGGACAGGCCGGAGGCTTCCTGCGTGACGTCCTCACCCGCCAGCAGGCGCCGCACGATCCCCATCATCTGGGCCGAGAGCGTGACGGCGCCCAGGCGATAGTCGCGAAAGGCATCGAAGGCGATCGGGCACCAGGCCTTCACGGTATCCAGCATGGCCTCGGCATAGACGCGGATCTCGTACTGGGCGTGGGCATCGGCTCGCAGCGACAGGAAGTGCAGCAGGTTGTGCAGGTCGGTCTTCCAGTACCATTGCGTATAGGCGTTCAGCGTCAGGTTCATCCGCGCCAGTTCGCGCGCCAGCCCTTGCCGCGCCGCGTCGCGGGGCGCGCCGTCGTCGTCTTCGTTCAGCATTTCCAGGTAGTGGTCGTAGTTGCGCGTCGCGTCCTCGCGCAACAGGTCGAGCACGCGCGCCGCTTCGTCGCCCTGGAGGATGTCGCCGCGACCCTGGCGATTCACCGCCGATTGCGCGGCCAGGTGGTCCGGGGCCGGGATGTAGAATTCGCGGTCGAGGATGGAATAGCGCGCCGAATACTCGTTCACGTTGGCCGTGCGGTGGCGGATCCATTGCCGTGCCACGAAGATCGGCAGCTTCACGTGGTACTTGATCTCGCACATCTCGAAGGGCGTCGAATGCCGGTGGCGCATTAGGTAGCGGATCAGGCCGCGATCCTCGTTGGCCGCGCGGGTGCCGCGGCCGTAGGAAACACGCGCCGCCTGCACGATCGCGGCGTCGTCGCCCATGTAGTCCACCACGCGCACGAAGCCGTGGTCGAGGACGGGCATCGCCTGGAAGAGCATGGCTTCCAGCGCGGCCACGCTGGGGCGACGCGTGCGGCCCTCGGCGGCGCGCGCGGCCTCGATTTCCTGCTGCTGTTCGCTGGTCAGCGCCATGGATCCCTCGTCGCGACTCGCCGCCGCTGTGTCTGCCTTCCAGGCGGCTATAGGCGGGCGGCCGGGCGGGACGCCAGAGCCCGCGGCGCGCGCCCAACAAGGCGGCAGGCCGCCCGCAAATTGGGCGATCTAACCGCCCACCCCGGCAATCTGGGTGACACTGCATCAATAAGCAGGGTTGAGCGCCAGGCCGTCCAGGCCCAGGCTCCCGCCATGACCGAAGTATCCGCAGGGCCGACGGCACCGGGCCGCGTTGCGTCGGAGCCGGCCGGGCCGCTGCTGCGCGCCGCAGCGGCGGCGCTGGCGGTGCTGCGGCGGGCCGTCGACATGGTGCTGATTGTGCTACTCGCTGCCGTGTTTGGCGCCGTGCTGGCGCAGATTGGCGGGCGCTACCTGTTCAACTTCTCGATCGCCTGGGCCACCGAATTCGCCAGCTACGCGCAGATCTGGATGGTGCTGCTGGGCGCCGGCTACGCCATGCGCACCAGGCTGCACGTGTCGATCGACACGCTCGTCGCCGCGTTACCGCAGATGCTGGGCCGGCTGGTGATGGTGCCGATCCTGGGCCTGTGCCTGTGGTTCCTCTGGGTGGTCTGGGAAGGCGGCTGGCTGCTGCTGGAGATCGGGCAGATCCAGACCAGCGCCGGGCTCGGCGTGTCCATGACCGTGCCCTACGCCGCGCTGCCCGCCTCGGCCGCCTACCTGGCGCTCGAGACGCTGATCGCCATGGGCGGCGTCATCCTGGGCCGCGCGCCCGTCGCCAGCGGCGGCGGGGTGAGGCTCGACTGATGGCACTCACCTTCGGCTCCTTCCTGTTCCTGCTGGCGGCCGGCGCGCCGATGGTCTTCGTGCTGGGCGTGGCCGGCGCGCTGACGCTCGCGGTGGATGGCACCACGCCCATGGTCGTGGTGGCGCAGCGGCTGTTCAACGGGCTCGATTCCTTCCCGCTGCTGGCCATCCCGTTCTTCGTGCTGGCCGGCATCATCATGGAGCAGGGCGGCATCGCGCGCGCGATCGTGGAACTCGCCACCGCGCTGGTCGGCTGGATCCGCGGCAGCCTGCTGATGGTCGCGACCGTCACCGCCACGGGGCTCTCGGCGATCTCGGGCTCGGGCAGCGCGGATACGGCGGCGATCTCCTCCATCCTGATGCCGGAGATGAAGCGGCGCGGCTACGACCTCGACTACGCGACCGTGACGGTGGCCTCGGCCGGCGCGCTCGGACCGATCATCCCGCCATCGATCATCATGGTGGTGCTGGCGATGATCTCGGATCTCTCGGTCGGCGCGATGTTTCTCGGCGGTGTCGTGCCGGGGGTGATCGCGGCGGCCGGCCTGCTGCTCGGCCACTGGCTCTACACCGGCCGGGACCCTGCGCGCTACGCCGATGCCGAACCCTTCCGCTGGCCGCGCCTGGGCCGCGCCTTCCGCCAGGCGCTGCCGGCGCTGTCGATGCCGGTGATCGTCGCCGGCGGCATCATCGGCGGCGTGGTGACACCGACCGAGGCGGCCGCGCTCGCCGTCCTCGCCGGCCTGCTGATCGGCGGCTTCGTTTACCGGGAACTGAAGCTGCGCGACCTGCCGGCGATGATGCTCAGGACCGCCGGCATCTCGGCCGCGGTGATGATCATCATCGGCACGGCGTCCATCTTGAATGTGCCTGAGATGCTGGCCGGCTGGTTCCAGGCCAATGTTGGCTCGGCCTGGGTCTTCCTGCTGCTGGTGAACATCCTGCTGCTGGTGGTGGGCATGTTCATGGAGAGCATCTCCGCCATCCTGATCCTGATGCCGGTGCTGATGCCCATCGCGGTCGCGCTCGGCATCGACCCGCTGCATTTCGGCATCGTCGTCACGCTCAACCTGTCCATCGGGCTGATCACGCCGCCCTACGGCATCTGCCTGTTCGTCGCCTGCACCGTGGCGCAGCGCAACGTGATGCAGGCGGCCAGGCTGGTCTGGATCCCGCTGGTCCCGCTGATCCTGATGCTGCTGCTGTGCACCTACGTGCCGGAGGTCGTGCTCTGGCTCCCCCGTTCCCTGCTGTGAAGGAAACCCACCCATGATAGTCCGCCGCCGCGCCCTGCCGTTACTCGCGACACCCTTCATCGCTAATGCCGCCCACGCGCAGACGGTCACGCTGCGCGCCGCACACACCAATGCGGTGGGCGAGGTGCAGGACGAAGGCCTGAAGGTGATGGACCGACGCCTGCGGGAGATCACCTCCGGCCGGCTCGGTCTGCAGATCTTCCCCAATGGCCAGCTCGGCAATGAACTACCGATGATCGAGGGCGTGGCTCTCGGCACCATCGACCTGGCGGTGCCCTCGCATGCCGCCTTCGCGAACTTCATCAAGGAATTCCAGCTTTTCGACATGCCCTACCTGGTGCGCGACTACGCGCATCTGGAAAAGATCGCGACCACCGCGCCGCTGATGGAGGAGCTGGCGGTCGCCTCCCGCGCGCGGAACTTCCGCTTCCTGTCACTGTATTCCTCGGGCATCCGCCACCTGATGACGCGCGCGCCAGTCGGTTCCATGGCCGACCTGCGCGGCAAGAAGATCCGCACCCAGCAGAACCCGGTGCATGTCGCCGCCTTCAACGCCTTCGGGGCGAACGCCACACCGCTCGCCTATGGCGAATTGTACGGCGCGCTGCAGACCGGCGTGGTGGATGGCGCCGAGGCCGCCTACACCAACTTCGTCGGCCAGAAGTTCTATGAGGTCGCGCCGAACTTCACCCTGATTGGATGGCTCGCGCTGACCGCGCCGGTGGTCATGTCGGAACGCCGCTACCAGGCGCTCGCACCCGACCTGCGCGCCGCGGTGGACCGTGCCGCGATGGAATCCGCCGTCTTCGAACGCAACCTGGTGGTCGAGGGCGAAGCTACGCTCCACGCCCAGGCCGAGCGCGCCGGGGCGAAGATCACCACCCCTGAGAAGGCGGCCTTCCAGCAGGCGGCGCAGCCGCTCTACGCCCGCTTCCTGTCGACCGATGCGGATCGCCGGCGCCTCGCCGCCGTGCAGGCCCTGACCTGAAGGAGACACCCGCATGGCCAACAGCATGATGGCCTGGCGCGCGGCGGCGGCCAGGCGTGGGCTGAGCGTGCGGGACCTCGCCCCCGCCATCGGCGTCGAGATCGGCGGCATAGACCTCACGGCGCCGGAGGATGCGGAAATCACCGCCATCCTCCGCGCCGCCTGCGTCGACCGCACATTGCTGCTGCTGCGCGAACAGCAGGCGCTGACAACGGCGGGCTATGTCGACTTCACGCGCCGCTTCGGCACCAACCTTGACATCCATTCGCGGCAGGACCTGTGCGTGCCGGGCCATCCGGAGGTCTTCGTCGTCGGAAACGTGGTGGAAGGCGGGCGCGCCGCCGGTGCCGTCAAGGTCGGGATGAACTGGCACACCGACCACTACCACCTGGAACATCCGGGCCTGTTCACCTTCCTGCACGCCATCGAGATCCCGCCCACCGCCGGCGAAACCAGCTACGCCAACGGCATTGCCGCCTGGGACGCGATGCCCGAGGCCCTTCGGCAGCGTATCGACGGGCTGCAGGTTCTGCACAGCCGTCGCCGCCTGTTCCGCGAATTGTTCCCCGACGCGACCGAGGAACAGGTCGAGGCAGAGGGGCGCAAGTACCCAGACGTGATCCACCCGCTGGTGCGCACACATCCGGAATCCGGTCGGCGCGGGCTGTTCCTCGGTGGGGAATGGGGTTCGACCATCCAGGGCTTGCCGGCGGAGGAAGGCGAGGCGCTGTTCGCCGAGGTTCTGGCCCACCTGATCCGCCCGGAATTCGTCTTCAAGCACGCCTGGCGCCCCGGTGACCTGCTGATGAGCGACAACCGCTGCAGCCTGCACCGCGCCAGCGAATGGGACGAGACGCAGCACAAGCGGCGCCTTCACCGCATCATCCTGGTGGACGACACCCGCCCGGCCTGACTTCGCGTGGCGGCGATCCCGGTGCAGCATGGCGGCATCCCGACCCCGGAGCCGCCATGTCCGCCCTCGACGCCATCCGCCGCCACCACGCCGCGCTGACCGACATCCGCCGCGACCTGCACGGGCATCCCGAACTGGGCATGGCCGAGCATCGCACCGCCGAGGTGGTGGCCCGCGAGCTCGAAGCCCTCGGCATCGAGGTGCATCGCGGCGTGGGCGGCACCGGCGTGGTGGGTGTGCTCCGCCACGGCTCCGGCAACCGCGCCATCGGCCTGCGCGCCGACATGGACGCGCTGCCCATCCAGGAACCGGCCGACATGCCGCACCGCAGCCAGACGGCTGGCGTGATGCACGCCTGCGGCCATGACGGCCACACCACCATGCTGCTGGGCGCGGCGCGCTACCTGGCCGAGACGAAGAACTTCGACGGCATCGTCCACTTCATCTTCCAGCCTGGCGAGGAAGGCTGCGGCGGCGCGCTGGCCATGCTGGCGGACGGGTTGTTCGAACGCTTCCCCTGCGATGCCATCTTCGGCATGCACAACCGTCCGGGGATGCCGGTCGGCCAGTACGGCATCCGCCCCGGCCCGACGGCGGCCGGCGGCGCCTTCTTCGACATCTCGGTCAGCGGCAAGGGCGCCCATGGCGCGCGCCCGGAGGCCAGCATCGACCCGGTGCTGGCCGCCTGCCACATCACCACGGCGCTGCAATCCATCGTCAGCCGCACGCTGTCCCCGCGCGACCCCGCCGTGGTCAGCGTGACCAAGGTGATCGGCGGGGAGGCCTACAACGTGATCCCCGAGACCGCGACCATCTCCGGCACCGCGCGCTTCTTCACCCGCGAGGTCGGCAGCCAGATCGAGGCCGGGCTGAAGCGCGTGGCCGAGGGTGTCGCCGCCGGCTTCGGCGCGACCGCCAGCGTGGACTGGCGCCTGATCTTCGCCCCCACCATCAACGACCCGGCGCAGACCGAAGCCTATGCGGACGCCGCGGCCGAACTGGTCGGCGCCGATCGCGTCGCGCGCGACAACCCGCCGGGCATGGGATCGGAGGATTTCTCCTTCATGATGGAGCGCGTCCCCGGCGCCTATATCCATGTCGGCAACGGTGACGGTGCCATGCCGCACAACCCGCGCTATGCCTTCAACGACGAGGCAATCCCCTATGGCGCCGCGCTCTATGCCCGGGTGGTGGAACGCGGATTGTCGCGCGACGGCAAGGGTTGAACGATACCCCTCGATATCCGCCGCGCACCGCGCTATATGTGCTGGGTCACTTCGGTGACTATGGCGATAAACGGCGTATGGAATAAGTGTTGCGGACCCGGGGGCGGTACCCGGCGCCTCCACCAATCACCCGCCTTATCAGCGGCCGATGGGGGCGAAATAGGCTCGACGCGCACGGTAAAGATCCGTCTTTTGCCCGGCATGGTACCGCCGTCATCGGACCAAATCACAAGTGCCAATGATAACGGTCGCGAGACCGTGGCGCTCGCTGCCTAGAGATAGGTAAGCGCGGTTCGGGGGGCACCGGGCAACAGAAGCCCCCCACTTCCCTTGGCATTCTGCCCCCGACTGCGTAGATGGCGTGCATGACCGACGAAGCCGCCCCGCCGGAAAGCCTGATGCCCTACGACGCCTGGGCGGAAGAAGCCCTGCGCGAAGTCGCCCTCCGTGCGCTGGAACACGCCGCGGCGCACGGCCTGCCGGGCGAGCACCATTTCTACCTGACCTTCCGCACCGACCACCCCGGCACGACCGTGCCGGGCCACCTGAAGGCGCGCTACCCGCAGGAGATCACCATCGTCCTGCAACACCAGTTCGAGGACCTGCTGATCGACCGCGTGGCGCAGCGCTTTTCGGTCACGCTGTTCTTCGGCGGCGTGCCCTCGCGCCTGGTGGTGCCCTTCGGCGCGCTGACCATGTTCCATGATCCGCAGGTGCGCTTCGGCCTGCGTTTCCCCGCCACCGGCGCCGATCTGCCGGCCTTCGAGGATGACGCGCCGGCCGACGAAGCGCCCGAGGCATCACCCGGCGCCGAGGCCCAGGGCCCGGCGCAGGTCGTCAGCCTCGATGCCTTCCGCCGCAAGCCGGCCAAGGACGCCTGAGCGCGACCAGGCCTATTCCCGGCGCGCGCCGGTGGCGCGGATGATCGGCTCCCAGCGTTCCTTCTCGGCCCGCACGAAGGCCAGCATCTCCGGCTGCGGGATGCGTGGCTGGACCTCGAACCCCAGCTCCACCAGACGCCGCTGCACCGCCGGGTCGCTGAGCGCGGCGTCGGTCACCTCGACCATGCGCGCCAGCACCGGCGCGGGCACGGCCGCCACCGTCGCGATCGCGACCCATGTGGTCATTTCGTAATCCGCGAAACCCAGCTCCTTCATGGTCGGCACATCCGGCAGGAAGTCCGATCGTTGCGCGGAGGTCACCGCCAGCGGCCGGAAGGCACCGGCGCGGATGCCCGGCAGCAGCGTCGAGATGTTCAAATAGGCGAAGTCCACCTCGCCACTCTGCGCCGCCAATATTCCCTGCGGCG
>LNEW01000203.1 GCA_001464375.1 Rhodospirillales bacterium Ga0074136
CACGACCGCGTTCTCGTTCGCCGCATCGAAGCGGAAGAAAAGACCCGCGGCGGCATCATCATCCCCGACACCGCCAAGGAAAAGCCGCAGGAAGGCGAAGTCGTCTCCGTCGGCGCGGGCACCATCAACGAGAAGGGCGAGATCCGTCCGCTCGACGTGAAGGCCGGCGACCGCATCCTGTTCGGCAAGTGGTCCGGCACCGAAGTGAAGCTCGATGGCGAGGAGCTCCTGATCATGAAGGAGTCCGACATCATGGGCATTCTCGAAGGTGTGGCCGCCGCGAAGAAGGCCGCCTGAGGCGCCGCTTCGCGACCACCGACAACACATCTGCAAAGGTAGAACACAATGGCTGCTAAGGACGTGAAGTTCGGCGCTTCGGCGCGCGAACGTATGATCCGCGGTGTCGACATCCTGGCCGACGCCGTGAAGGTGACGCTGGGCCCCAAGGGCCGCAACGTCGTGCTCGACAAGTCCTTCGGTGCCCCGCGCATCACGAAGGACGGCGTGACGGTGGCGAAGGAAATCGAGCTCGCCGACAAGTTCGAGAACATGGGCGCCCAGATGGTGCGCGAAGTGGCCTCGAAGACCAACGACATCGCCGGCTGGCCCAGGCCATCATCCGCGAGGGTGCCAAGGCGGTGGCCGCGGGCATGAACCCGATGGACCTCAAGCGCGGCATCGACAAGGCCGTGGCCGAGGTGGTCAAGGACCTCGAATCCAAGACCCGCAAGATCTCGACCTCGGCCGAAGTGGCGCAGGTCGGCTCGATCTCCGCCAATGGCGAGACCGAGATCGGCGAGATGATCGCCAAGGCGATGGAGAAGGTCGGCAACGAGGGTGTCATCACCGTCGAGGAAGCGAAGTCCATCGCGACCGAGCTCGACGTCGTCGAGGGCATGCAGTTCGACCGCGGCTACGTCTCCCCGTATTTCATCACGAATGCGGAGAAGATGATCGCCGAGATGGATCAGCCCTACATCCTCATCTTCGAGAAGAAGCTGTCCGGCCTCCAGCCGATGCTGCCCCTGCTCGAGACCGTGGTGCAGTCCGGCCGTCCGCTGGTGATCATCGCCGAGGACGTCGAGGGCGAGGCGCTGGCCACCCTGGTGGTGAACAAGCTGCGCGGCGGCCTGAAGGTCGCGGCCGTGAAGGCGCCTGGCTTCGGTGATCGCCGCAAGGCGATGCTGGAAGACATCGCGATCCTGACGGGCGGCGAGGTCATCTCCGAAGACCTCGGCATCAAGCTCGAGAACGTGACGCTCGCCATGCTCGGCAAGGCCAAGATGGTCCGCATCGAGAAGGAGAACACCACGATCGTCGACGGCGCCGGTGAGAAGGACGCCATCAAGGGCCGCTGCGAGCAGATCAAGGCGCAGATCGAGGAGACCACCTCGGACTACGACCGCGAGAAGCTGCAGGAGCGCCTGGCGAAGCTGGCCGGTGGCGTCGCCGTCATCCGCGTCGGCGGCAGCACCGAGATCGAGGTGAAGGAGCGCAAGGACCGCGTGGACGACGCGCTGCATGCGACCCGCGCGGCGGTCGAGGAAGGCATCGTCCCGGGCGGCGGCGTGGCGCTGCTGCGCGCGTCGACCAAGCTGGCCGGCCTCAAGGGCGCCAACAATGATGAGCAGGTGGGCATCGAGATCGTCCGCCGCGCCATCCAGGCGCCGCTGAAGCAGATTGCCGAGAACGCCGGCAAGGACGGCGCGGTGGTGGCCGGTGAGGTGCTGCGCACCGACACCTACGTCTTCGGCTACGACGCCCAGAAGGACGAGTACAAGGACCTGGTGGCCGCCGGCATCATCGACCCGACCAAGGTCGTGCGTACGGCGCTGCAGGATGCGGCTTCGGTCTCGTCCCTGCTGATCACCACCGAGGCGATGGTCGCCGAGCGTCCCGCGAAGTCGTCGGCCCCGGCCGGCGGTGGCGGCGGCGACATGGGCGGCATGGGCGGCATGGACTTCTAAGTGCGCCTTCGGCACGACGACTTCTGATCGGTTTCACCGATCCGAAGTTTGATGGGGGGCGGTCCTTGGGGACCGCCCCTTTTTCTTTGCCTCAAGCGCCGGCGCCCGCATGCGCGGGCTTGGCTTGAGCGCTGTGCACCGCCGTGATGGGCGCGGTCGATCCGCTGGTGTCGGCGCGGTCACGGCTTTGCGCCGCAGTGCGGCGAAGGCCATCTGCGCGCGATCGCGGCGACCGGCGCGCAGCGGTCGCCCGCCTTCTGGGGCCGCACCATCCCCGGGCTCGGCATCCGCGTTGCGTGAAGGGCGCGGCGGCCTGCGGGGACTGCGGTCCACAGGGCGTTCGGGGGACGGACTCACCGTTGACGCTGCCGGCCCGATCTGCGTCCATTTCCGGGCCCGACCGACCCCAGCCTCGCCTTGCCGTGCCTCCGGATGACCGGTCGCCTTCAAGCCGATCCGGGCCCGGATGGCAAAGGCTGCGGCCGACGCAACGCCCGCGGCGAACCGGAGGACAGGCGCGCATGCCGATCGGTACCGTGAAGTGGTTCAACGCGACCAAGGGCTTTGGATTCATCGTCCCGCAGGATGGCGGCCAGGATGTCTTCGTCCATGTCACCGCGGTGCAGAAGGCGGGCCTCACGGGGCTGAACGAGAACCAGAAGGTCAGCTACGAGGTGGTGACCGAACGTGGCAAGGCGGCTGCGACGGACCTCAGGACCATCTGACGATCCGCCAGCGGCGCGGCCCTGACATCCACGCCTTCGCACGACGGCATTGACCGTGACCACCAGGGCTGCGAGCGACCGCGGCCTGGCCCGCATGCGGCGCGCACCGCCGGCCGGGCAGCGCGGGTGAAGCGGCGCCGGCGCCCCGCCGGCGCCGATCGATGATACCGCCGCACCACCGCGGCATGCCGGGAACCTGGACGCCATGCCATGTTTGCGCTGACAGACCTAGAAGCCGCCGCCGCGCTGGTGCACCGCACCTTCGCGCCGACGCCCGCCATCGCCTGGCCGCTGCTGGCCGCGCGCAGCGGCGCCGAGGTCTGGGTCAAGCACGAGAACCACACGCCGACCGGCGCCTTCAAGGTGCGCGGCGGGCTCGTGTACATGGAGCGCCTGGCGCGCGAACGGCCGGGCGTGCGCGGCGTGGTCAGCGCCACGCGCGGCAATCACGGCCAGTCGCTGGCGTTTGCGGGCGCGCTCCATCATGTGCCGGTCACCATCATCGTGCCGCGCGGCAACAGCACCGAGAAGAACGCGGCCATGCGCGCCTTCGGCGCGACGCTGATCGAACACGGCGCGGATTTCGACGCGGCGCGCGAGGAGGCGATGCGTCTCGCCGCGGAACAGGGCCTCGAATTCGCGCCATCCTTCGCGCCGGACCTGGTCTGCGGCGTCGCGACCTATGCGCTGGAGTTCCTGCGCACCGCGCCGCCGCTCGATGCGCTGTACGTACCGATCGGCCTTGGTTCGGGCATCTGCGGCTGCATCCTCGCGCGCGACCTGCTGGGCCTGTCGACGCAGATCATCGGCGTGCAGAGCGTGGGCGCACCTTCCTACGCCCTGTCCTTCGCCGCCGGGCATGTCGTGACGACGCCGCGCGCCGAGACGCTGGCCGATGGCATGGCGACACGCGTGCCCGATGCGGGTGCGCTCGCCATCATCCGCGCCGGTGCGGCGCGCGTCGTGACCGTGACCGACGATGAGGTGGCGGCCGCGATCCGCGCCTATTGGACCGACACGCACAATCTGGCCGAGGGTGCGGGTGCCGCGCCGCTCGCCGCGCTGCTGCAGGAACGCGGGGCGATGCGCGGCCGCCGCGTGGGCCTGGTGCTGTGCGGCGGCAATATCGACCTTGATCTGTTCCGCGACTGGGTGCTGGGGGCTGCATGACCGACCTGCTGCTGCGCAATGTCCGCCCGATGGGCGGGCCCGCCTGTGACGTGCTGGTGCGCGACGGACGCATCGCCGCGGCCGGTGCTGACGCCACCGGCGCGGCGGTCGAGGACGGGAAGGGCCTGCTGCTGCTGCCCGGCTTCGTCGAGGGCCACACGCATCTCGACAAGACCGTGTTCCACGAACCCGACTGGCTGGTGAACGAGGTCGGCCCGCGCATCATCGACAAGATCGACACCGAGCGCGAATGGCGCGCGCGCACCGGGCATGACGCCGGCGCGGCATCGTTGGCGATGGCGCGCGCCTTCCTCGCGCAGGGCACCACGCGCATCCGCAGCCATGTGGATGTGGATACCTCCGGCGGCACCCGGCATGTCGAGCACGTGCTGGCCACGCGCGAGGCCATGCGCGGCCTGCAGGAGATCCAGGTCGTCGCCTTCCCGCAGTCGGGCATCCTGGGGCGGCAGGGCACGGAAAGCCTGCTGGACGCTGCGCTGGCGATGGGCGCGGACATCGTCGGCGGGCTCGATCCCTGCGCCATCGAACGCGATCCGGTGCGGCATCTGAACATCGTGTTCGGGCTTGCGGAGAAGCATCGCAAGCCGGTCGATGTGCACCTTCACGAACAGGGCTCGATGGGCGCCTTCTCGCTCGAACTGATCCTGGAGCGCACCCGCGCGCTGTCCATGCAGGGGCAGGTGGTGGTCAGCCACGCCTTCTGCCTGGGCGACGTGACGGAGCGCGAACGCGATGGGTTGCTGGCGCAGATGGCGGAACTGGGCGTGTCCATCGCCACCACCGCGCCGGCCTCGCGCCCGGTGCCGCTGGTGGCGGCGTGCCGTGCGGCGGGGGTGACGATCTTCGGCGGCAATGACGGCATCCGCGACACCTGGACGCCCTATGGGTCGCCGGACATGCTCGAGCGCGCCATGCTGATCGGCCTGCGCAATAATTTCCGCCGCGACGACGAGATCGCGCTCGCCTTCGACTGCGTCAGCGCGGCTGGGGCGAAGGGCTGTGGCTTCGCGGAATACGGCCTGCAACCCGGCGCACGCGCCGAGCTGGTGCTGGTGGATGCGCGCAGCCTGGCTGAATCCGTGGTGGTGCGCCCGCCGCGGCGCCTGGTCGTCTCCGGCGGGCGGATCGTCGCGCGCGACGGGGTGCTGCTGGCGTGAGCGCGCCGGTCGGTCTGCATCACGACGGCCCGCGCGCGACCATCACGCTGGCGCGGCCCGAACGCGGCAACGCTCTCGGTGCGGCGATGGTGGAGGCCATCGATGTCGCGCTCGATGGCGCGCTGGCCGCGGGCGCCCGGCTGGTGCTGTTCCGCGGCGAAGGCCGCAACTTCTGCACGGGCCTGGACCTGTCGGACCTGGCGGAGATCGGTGACGGCGACCTGGCGCTGCGCATCCTGCGCATCGAGCTGCTGCTCCAGCGCATCCATGCGCTGCCCGTGACCACCGCCGTGGTGGCGGGCGGGCGCGTCTTCGGCGCCGGCGCCGACCTGTTCGCGGTGTGCGACCACCGCGTTGCGCTCGCCGGCGCGTCCTTCGCCTTTCCCGGCCCGGCCTTCGGCCTGGTGCTCGGCACCGGACGGCTGGCGGGGCTGGTCGGGGATGGCGCGGCGCGGCGCCTGTTGCTGGCGGGCGAGGCCGTGACGGCGGCGCGGGCGGACCAGATCGGCTTGGCGACCGCTGTCGTCGAGGATGCGGCGCAGGCGATCGCGGCGGCGGAAGCGGGCGCAGTGCGGCTCGATGCGGCGACGGTGGCCGCGCTGCATGCACGCACGCGCCGGGCGGATGATGCGGCCGACCTCGCGGCCCTGGCGCGATCCGTCGCGCGGCCGGGGCTCAAGGCGCGGATCGAGGCGTACCGCGCGCAGGCGGCGGCGCAACGCAGCCAGGGCTGAGCACTGGAACTGCGCCGCGCGACACCGCGCGGCGCTGTCCGCGGCCTCAGGCCGCCGCGTCGACCGGCTGGTAGGGCAGGCGCTTCACCCGGTCCATGTTCAGCCCCTCGATCCGCAGCAGGCGGGTCGGGCCGTCGCGGCGCGGGGAATGCAGGATGCCGGGCTCGTACAGATACGCATCGCCGGGCTTCATCGCGTAGTCGCGGATGCGGCGCGCCTTGCCCGGCGTGCCCTCGGACGGGCGGGCGAGGCATTCCCAGTCCGTCATCACCGTCTCGCCGGCGGCCTGGCCGTAGATCGCCCAGGACGGGCCGTGGTCGTGCGGGCCGGAGGTCTTGGCATCGCTGTAGGCATGCGCCAGCACCGTGAAGCCGAGATCGGGGTCCTCGTACAGGACCTGCCGCTCGGGCGTGGCGTCGTTGATGTGCTTCGCGACGAAGGCCGGGTCGGCCAGCGCGTCGCGTACCAGGGCGCAGACCATCTCGCGGCCTTCGGCGCCGGGGTTGTCCTTCAGCGCGGCGCGCGCGCGGGTCACGAAGTCGTCGAGCGTCATGGGCATGGAATTTCTCCTCCCGCCGGTAAACTGGGGGAAAGATGCTCCCACACGGCCCGCGACGGAAGGGGTCATGGCTGCGCCAGGAAGTCCCGCGTCTCCGCCACCGCCTGCGCCAGCCCCAGGCGCCGGATCAGCACGCCGGAGGGCAGCCCCTCCAGCAACCGCGAGGGTGCGGAGCGATCGAGCAGCACGAACACGCCCTTGTCGTCGGCGCGGCGGATCAGCCGCCCGAAGGCCTGGCGCAGCCGGTGGCGGGCGATGCGGTCGTCGTATTCCTTGGGCCGCCCGCCCGACAGATGCGTGCGGCGTTCGCGGTGCAGGATGGTCGGGCGCGGCCAGGGCACGCGGTCGAATACCAACAGGCGCAACGCGCGGCCGGGCACATCCACGCCGTCGCGCATCGCATCGGTGCCGAGCAGGCAGGCATGTTCCTCGGCGCGGAACACATCGACCAGCGTGGCGTTGTCCATCGCGTCGATGTGCTGCGCGTACAGCGGAATGCCGGCCTGCTCCAGCGGCCCGGCGATGCGCGCATGCACGTCGCGCAGCCGGCGGATGGCGGTGAACAGGCCGAGCCCGCCGCCGCCCGCCGCGACGAACAGCGCCTGGAAGGCGGCCGCGACCTGGCCGGTATTCTCCTTCGCCACATCGGTCACCACCAGGCAGCGCGTGCGCGCGGCGTAGTCGAAGGGCGATGGCACGGCCGCACGGATCGCCGGCAGCGGCAGGTGGGATGCGCCGGTGCGCGCCTCCGCCTCGCGCCAGGTGGCCTCGGGGTCGTCGTCGTCGCCCTCGGCCTCGTCGCGCAGCGTGGCGGAGGTGATGAGCACGCCATGCGCGGGTGCGGCGACCGTGGTGGCGAAGGGCAGGGTGGGGTCGAGGAAGTGGCGGTGCATGCCGGCATCGGTGTCCTGCCCGCCGCGACGTTCCAGGCTCAGCCAATCGACATGCACGGGCCGGGCGCCGGGTTCGGGCGTATCGGCCTGCACGGTCGCGAGCATTGCGCCCCAGGCGCGGATGGGCATCAGCGCGCGCCGGTCGATGGCGCGGCAGGCGGCCTCGATGCGGATGCGGTCGCTGACCTCCAGCTCCTCCGCCTCGTCCTCCAGCCGTGCGGCCAGGCGGTCGCGCAAGGTCGCGAGCGGTTCGCCGATCCGCCGCAGCGCGCGATCCAGCGCCTCGGCGGCCGGGGGCAGGTCGTCGGTGACCGGGTGCAGGTCGCACTCGGAATCGTACAGGCCGGCATCGCGCTTGTCCTGCGTGCGGGCCAGCACCTGGTCGCGCGCGGCGCGCAGGAAGGCCTCGGCGGCGTTGGGTGCGTCGTCCGGCGCCGCACGCGGCTCGGCGGCCAGGCGCGAGGGCCAGCCCTGCACCGGCAGCGCGCGCGTGGCATGCAGCGCGGCGTCGAGCGGGGCGATCAGGTCGGCGCGTTCGCCGACCAGTTCCTCCAGCCGCCGGCGCAGGCCACGGGCGCGGGACCGGCCGCCCTCGGCACCCAGCAGCCAGCGGCGGACTTCCGCCATCTCGGCGCCGGTGAGGTCGGCGGAGAACGCGCTGTCGGCGGCGTCGAACAGATGGTGGCCCTCGTCGAACACCAGCCGCAGCGGCGGGCCGTCCTCGCCGCCACCCAGGGCCGCCTGCACCATCACCAGCGCGTGGTTGGCGACGACGATCTGCGCGCTGCGGGCGCGGCGGATGGAGTGCTCGACGAAGCACATCTTGTAGTGCGGGCAGGCGGAATGGATGCATTCGCCGCGCCGGTCGGCCAGCGGCATCACCGCGCCGGGGCCGAACAATTCGCCGATCCAGCCGGGGAAGTCGCCGCCCATCAGGTCCCCGTCGCGCGTCGCCAGCGCCCAGCGCGCCACCAGGCCGAGCGCGATGGCGAGGTAGGGCGGCGCGCCGCCGGCGGTCAGGTCATCGAGGTTCAGCAGGCACAGGTAGTTCTCGCGCCCCTTGCGCAGCACCACGCGGCGGCGGCGCTCCTCCGGGTCGGGGAACAGGCGCGCGGTCTCCTGGTCGATCTGGCGCTGCAGGTTGCGGGTGAAGGTGGAGATCCAAACCGGGGCGCCGTTGCGTTCCGCCCAGAGGCTGGCGGGCGCGACATAGCCGAGTGTCTTGCCGGTGCCGGTGCCGGCCTCGGCCAGCACGACGGCGGGGGCGCCGGGGTATTCGCGCGGCGCGAAGGCGGCGGCGGCGGCGGAGGCGTAGTCGGCCTGTTGCGGGCGCTGTTCGGCATCGGGGCCGAGGATCTCGGCGAGACGCCGGCGGGCCTCGGCGGGTTCCACGGTGAAGGACAGCGGCGGGGTGGGCGGCGCTGTCTCCTCCCATTCAGGCAGCCGGCGCCAGACCTTGTAGGCGCGCGCGTCGGCCTTCGCCTTGGGGTCGCCGAGCGCGGCCAGGACGGAGGGCGCCCAGGTCCAACCGGCCTCGCCCATGCGGGCTGCCAGACCGGCGGCGTCGCGGTTGCGCGGATGGTCGCGCGTATCGGCCAAATGGCGCAGCAGGTGGGTGGCGATCGCGGGCAGCAGGGCGGCGGTGGCCTCGTCCGTGCTGGGCTGCGGAAGGTCCAGGGCGAGGGCGAGGCCGCGCGGCGTGGGCGCGCAGGGTTCGGCCGGGCGGCAGAAGGCGAACAGTTCCAGCAGGTCGTGCGCGGCTTCGATATGCGGCAGGCCGAGGCGCCGCGCGGTGGCCGGCGCGTGGACCAGCATCGGTGCGGTGTCACGCAGGCGTGGCGCGAAGGCGGCGGCGGGCAGGGTTTCGAACTCGCCCTCGGTGGTCAGCAGCACGGCGTGGCCAAAGCCCGCGACGAGGCTCGGCACGTCCGGCAGCACGAGTCGCGGGGCGGAAGGCATGGCGCAGGATAGCAGCCGCGGCGGGCGGTGGCAGGGCGGCGCGGGCGGTCAGCCGCGTTTGGCGCTTCGCTCCCGGTCGATGGTCGTGATTCGTGACGCTCGCGCTCCGGGGCGCCGTTGCGTCAGTCGCGCGGCAACGGTGCCGGCCGGTACGCCGCACTCGCTGCTACAACCGCGCAACGCCCGCCGGGATAGCCGGGCGCCAGGACGCTGAGATCCGCATCGCCGGGTACGGCCAGCGTATCGACCGCCCGCCCCGCGGGGCCGAGCGCGGCCAGGATCGCCGGTGCGGCGAGCGGCTGCGCCCAGCCTTCCCGCGCCGGTTCCAGCCGCGCGCCCACCTGGCCACGGCGCAGCAGGGGGGCCGCGGTGCTGGCGCCGCCGCTCCAATCCTCGATGCGGCGCTGCACCAGGATGCCGCGCACGCGGCCCTCGGCGCTGAGCACCGGCGCGCCGGACAGGCCTGGCGCGATGCCGCGCCCATCGGCCATGCGCAGGTCCAGCAGCGCGCCTTCCGGCTGGCGGCGTGCGGGGGAGAGCCCGGGGGCGGCGCGGAAGGCGGCCTCGGCAGCCGGGCTGTCGAAGCGGGCGAGCGTCAGGATCGCCTGGTCGGACCAGCCGGGATCGAGCGCGGCGAGCGGATTCCAGGGCCGCGCCGTGGCGGCGACGCGCGCGGCGCCGATCGGCGTGCCGTCCGGCAATGCCAGGCGGATGGCCGCTTCCGCCGGCGCTTCCAGCGCGCGGGCGATGACATGCGCGGCGGTGATGACGCGGTTCGGCGCGCCGGGTTCAGCGGCGCTGTCGGCCACGATGAAGGCGGTGCCGCGGGTCGCGCGGCCGCCGCGCACCCCGGGAACGCTGACGCGCAGCACCGAGGCGCCGACGCCCGGCGGCAGCGCTGCGGCACTCGCCGTGAAGCACCTCGCCCCGGGACCGGCGGCTTCGGGCCCTGGCGCGGCCGCACAGGCGCCCAGGAGCGGCAGCAGCGCGGCGAGGGCAATGGGCGGCTTCATCATGCCGCAAGGATCGCCGCCTGGAGTGAATCCGGCGGAAACGCCGCATGTCACGAAGCGCCGTGAGCAGCATTGACGCGTGGTGAAGCGCGGCGGGCGGGGGTGGCGCCCCCGCCCGCGCGGATTCAGGCCGCCTTTCGCGCGCCCGCGGGCAGGCGTTCGGCGATCTGCACGGCGTTCAGCGCCGCGCCCTTCAGCAGCTGGTCGCCGCACAGGAAGAAGTCGAGGCCGCAATCGCCAAAGACCGGGTTGGCACGGATGCGCCCCGCTTCGACGTCATCCTGGCCGGTGGCGTTGATCGGCATCGGGTAGAGGCCCTGCGCCGGGTCATCGACCACCTTCACGCCGGCCGCGCGGCGCAGGATCTCGCGCGCGGCGTCGGCGGTGACGGGGCGCTCGGTCTCGATCGTCACCGCCTCGGCGTGTACGCGCATGGTCGGGATGCGCACCGCGGTGCAGGAAATCGGCAGGTCCGGCAGGCCCATGATCTTCCGGCTTTCCCAGGCGACCTTCATTTCCTCCCGCGTGTAGCCGTTCGGCTGGAAGGCATCGATCTGCGGGATGACGTTGAAGGCGAGCGGCCAGCGGAAGACATCGTGTTCCGGTGGCACGCCCTCGACCAGCACGCGGCGGCTTTCGCGTTCCAGTTCGGCCATGCCTTCGGCGCCCGCACCCGAGGCCGCCTGGTAGGTCGAGACGATCACGCGCTTCAGCCCGAAGGCCTGGCGCAGGGGTTCGAGCGCCACCACCAGGATGGCGGTGGTGCAGTTGGGGTTGGCGATCAGCCTTGCGGTGCCGATGGCGCCCGCATTCACCTCGGGCACCACCAGCGGCACGTCGTCCTGCAGGCGGAAGGCGGAGGAATTGTCGATGACCGTGACGCCGGCGGCGACCATGGCCGGCGCATGCGCCTTGGCGAAATCGCCCGAGACCGCCAGCAGCGCCAGGTCGAGGTCGCGCACTGCCTCGTCACTGAAGGCCTCGATCGTGGTGTCGCCGAAGGGGGTTTTGACCTTGGTGCCGGCGCTGCGGGTGGAGGCGAACAGCCTCAGCGAGGTGACCGGGAAGGCCCGGCGCCCCAGAACATCCACGAGCTCGCGGCCCACCGCCCCGGTGGCGCCGACAATACCGACACGCATGTCCGTCACTGTCCTTTCGACGGTTGGAAGGGGGGAGGTGCATAGCGCAATGGTGGCGGTGGACCAATGCTTTCCGCTGCGGGTCGGCGCTCGGGATGACGCGGGGGCGTGGCAAAGCGGCCCGGGCCACCTATAACCGCCCACCGCCTACTGGATGTAACCGACGCCGTGACGATCCCACCCCCCGCCGATCTCACCACCGTGAAGGCCTGGCCCTTCGAGGAAGCGCGCAAGGTCGCCGCGCGCCTGGCGAAATCCGGCAAGGGCAGCGCGCTGTTCGAGACCGGCTATGGCCCCTCCGGCCTGCCGCATATCGGCACCTTCGGGGAAGTCGC
>LNEW01000204.1 GCA_001464375.1 Rhodospirillales bacterium Ga0074136
GGAGATGCTCGCGCAGCACCTGGGCCGGTCGGTCACCGCGATCCCGGACCCCTTCGGCACGCATGAGAGCTTCGGGCACCACAACAACGCCCGGCTACGCGCCTTCCTGGACGCCTTCGGCTTCGACTACGAATTCGCCAGTTCGTCCGACTACTACCGGTCCGGCCGCTTCGACGCCGCGCTGCTGCGCATGGCCGAACGCCACGACGCGGTGCGTGACGTGATCCTGCCCACGCTCGGCCCCGACCGTCGCGCCACCTATTCGCCCTTCCTGCCGATCCATCCCCGGACCGGCGTGGTGATGCAGGTGCCGATGGAGGAGGTGCGCCCGGCCGAGGACCTGCTGGTCTGGACCGACACCGCCAGCGGCGAGCGCTTCGGCACGCGCATCACCGGCGGGCACTGCAAGGCGCAGTGGAAGGCGGATTGGGCGCTGCGCTGGTATGCGCTCGGCGTCGACTACGAGATGTCGGGCAAGGACCTGATCGAGTCCGTGCGGCTGTCGTCCGCCATCTGCCGCGTGATGGGCGCGGAGCCGCCCGAGGCCTTTACCTACGAACACTTCCTGGACGAGCAGGGCCAGAAGATCAGCAAGTCGAAGGGCAACGGGCTGACCATCGACGAATGGCTGCGCTACGCGCCGGCCGAGAGCCTCAGCCAGTACATGTACAACCAGCCACAGCGCGCCAAGCGGCTGTTCTTCGACCAGATTCCGCGCGCGGTGGATGAATACCTCCAGCACCGTGCCCGGTTGCGCGTGGCCCCGGATGCGGCGAACCCCGCCTGGCACATCCATGGCGGCGCTGCGCCGAACGACCCGGAGCCGCCGGTCTCCTTCACCATGCTGCTGAACGTGGCCAGCGTGGTGAACGCCGATGACCCGCAGATCCTGTGGGGGTTCCTCGCGCGCTATGCGCCGGGGGCGACGGCGGCGACGCAACCGATGCTCGGCAAGCTCGTTGAGCACGCCGTGCACTAC
Organism: Rhodospirillales bacterium Ga0074136; assembly: GCA_001464375.1. Classification (GTDB taxonomy): domain Bacteria; phylum Pseudomonadota; class Alphaproteobacteria; order Acetobacterales; family Acetobacteraceae; genus Neoroseomonas. Next base: position 980 of record LNEW01000204.1, read on the forward strand.
TATCGTGACTTCGTCGCGCCCACGAAGCGCTTCCGCATGCCGTCCGAGGCCGAGCGCGAAGCGCTGGCGACGCTCATGGCCGCGCTGCGCGACCGCGCGGTCGACCTCGAGGCGATGCCGCCCGAGGACCGCGCCCGCGCCATCCAGGACCTCGTCTACGATGCCGGGCGGCGCGAGCCCTTCCTGCAGGCCAGCAAGGACGGGTCGATGGGCGTGTCGCGCGCCTGGTTCAACGCGCTGTACCAGGTGCTGCTGGGGCAGGAGGAAGGACCGCGCTTCGGCGGCTTCGTGGCGCTGTACGGCATCGCCGGCACGATCGGGCTGATCGAGACCGCGCTGGCGCGGACCGAGCAGCCGGCGGCGTGACCCCCGCTCAGCGCGCCCTCGCGCTGCTGAAGCGCCACGGACCGACGGTGTTCGGGCTGCTGATCCTGTTCGGCGCCCTGTTCATCGTGCAGCGCGAATTCCGCACCCTGTCCTGGCAGGACATCCGCGGCGCGCTGCATGCCACGCCCTATTCCGCGCTGTGGGCGGCCGCGGGGTTCACGCTGCTCGCCTACCTGGTGCTCACGGCATACGACCGGCTGGGGTCGGTCTATGCGGGGCATCCGGTGTCGTACGCGCGGACCTCGCTGGCCTCCTTCGTGGCGTATTCGCTGGCCAACAACCTTGGCTTCGCGACGGTGTCGGGGGCGGCAATCCGCTACCGCTTCTACGCCGCCTGGGGGCTGCCGCCGGTGGCGATCGCGAAGGTGGTGGCCTTCACGTCATTGACCTTCGGCCTGGGCGGCTTCGCGCTGGGCGGCCTGGTGCTGCTGGTCGAGCCCGAGGTGCTGCCGTTTTTCGGCGACGGCGTGCCGCATTGGGCGATGCGGGCGGTCGGCGCGGTGCTGTGGTGCATTGTCGGCGCCTACATCCTGCTCGCGCGCTTCGTGCCGCATTTCCGCATGTTCGGCCACCAGATCGACCTGCCCGGCTTCCGCATGGCGCTGATGCAGACCGGCCTCGCGAGCGCCGACGTGGCGGTGACCGCGTTGATCTTCTGGACGCTGCTGCCGCCGGTGGAGGGGCTTACGTTCCTGCACTTCCTCGGGATCTACGTGGCAGCCTACACGGCCGGGATCGCGGCCAACGTGCCCGGCGGGATCGGGGTGTTCGACGGCGCGATCCTGTTCGGCCTGTCGGGCTACCTGCCGACGCCGGTGGTGGTCGGTGCGCTGCTGCTGTTCCGGCTGTTCTACTACATCGCGCCGCTGTTCCTCGCCGGGCTGATGTTCGCCGCCTTCGAGGTGAGCCAGCGGCGGCATCTGCTCGACCGCTTCTCGCCCGAGCGCGGGGTGGCGATATCCTTCGAGGTGCCGGCCATGGCGGCGCTGACGGGGCTGGCAGGGCTGACGCTGGTGTTCATCGGCGCACTGCCGCCCAAGCCGGGGCCGCTCGATGGCGCCTTCGCCTTCATGGACGAGGCGGCGAGCCATTTCGCGGCCTCCGTCCTCGGGTCACTGCTGCTGATGGCGGCCTATGGGCTGGTGCGGCGCCTGGCCATGGCCTGGTGGGTGACGCTGGTGCTGCTGCTGAGCGGCGCGCTGGTCGCCTGGCTGCGCGGCGAACCCTGGTGGCTGACCGGCGGGTTCCTGCTGGTGGTGATGCTGATGAGCACGGTGCGCCCGGCCTTCTACCGCCGCGCCCGGCTGCTCAGCGAGGCGCTGACCGGCGATACGGTGGCGGCGATCGCGGCTCTCGGCCTGTGCTCGCTGACGCTCGCGACGGTGGCCTATGGCGGTCGCTTCGCGGAGTTGTCGTGGTGGGGCGTGGTGCTCTCGGCCGAGGCGCCGAACACGCTGCGCTTCGCCGTCGGGCTTGCCGGCGTGCTGCTGCTGGTGGCGGCGTTCCGCCTGCTGCGTCCGGTGCGACGCGCGGCGCTGCCCTATGAGGCCGAGACGCGCGCGCGCCTCGCGGCTTTCGGGGCGCAGGCGCCGGCGCAGGCGGATGGCGCCGTCTTCGGCGATGCCGGGCGCGCGGGCGTCGCGTTCGTGCGTCACGAGGGCATCTGGCTGGCGCTGGGCGACCCGGCGGGAGAGGAGCGCGACCGCGTTTCCGCCATCTGGCGCTTCCGCGACATCTGCGAACAGGCGGGCGTCGACCCCGCCTTCTGGCATGTCGGGCCGGACCTGCTGCGGGTCTATGCGGATATCGGCCTGACGTCCTTTCCGCTCGAGGGCGCGCCCGGCCGCTTCCTGGCCTGCCGGGCGGAACGCGATCTGGCGGCGCTGCTGCCGCTTCTGCCGGGGCTCGACGATGCCGGCTGAGGCGCTTGCCAGACCGCTCCTGGCGGGCCATTCCACAGCCCGTTTGCCTGGACATGAGGGGATCAGATGCGCATCGCCATGATCGGCGCCGGCTATGTGGGGCTCGTCTCCGGCGCATGCTTCGCCGAGTTCGGTGTCGACGTCACCGTGATGGACGTGGATCCCGACAAGATCGCGGGGCTGCGGGCCGGGCGCATGCCGATCTACGAACCGGGCCTCGACAAGCTGGTCAGCGACAATGTTCGCGATGGCCGCCTGACCTTCACCACCGACATGGACGCGGCGGTTAAGGGTGCGGATGCGGTGTTCCTCGCGGTCGGCACGCCGGCGCGGCGCGGCGACGGGCATGCCGACCTGTCCTATGTCTATGCGGCGGCCGAGCAGGTGGCGCGCGCCGCCGACGGGCCGCTGGTGATCGTGACAAAGTCCACCGTCCCGGTCGGCACCGGGCGCGAGGTGCAGGCCATCGTGCGCCGCGTGCGGCCGGATGCACCGATCGCTGTTGCCTCCAACCCGGAATTCCTGCGCGAGGGCAGTGCGATCGGCGACTTCATGCGCCCGGACCGCGTGGTGATCGGCGTCGACGAAGAACAGGCGCTGACGGCGCTGAAGCGTCTCTATCGTCCGCTGTATCTCATCGAGACGCCCGTGCTGGCGGTCAGCATCGAGAGCGCGGAGCTGATCAAGTACGCCGCCAACGCCTTCCTCGCGACCAAGATCACCTTCATCAACGAGATCGCGGACCTGTGCGAGAAGGTGGGCGCCGATGTGCACGACGTGGCGCGCGGCATGGGCCTCGATGGTCGCATCGGGCGGAAGTTCCTGCATCCCGGCCCAGGCTATGGCGGGTCGTGCTTCCCCAAGGATACGCTCGCGCTGGCGCGCACGGCGCAGGATGCCGGCGCGCCGATCCGCCTGGTCGAGGCGACCATCGCGGTGAACGAGGCGCGCAAGGCGCAGATGGCCGACCGCATCCTGGCGGCGCTGGGTCCTTCCCCCGCCGGCAAGCGGGTCGGCGTGCTGGGCGTGACCTTCAAGCCCGAGACCGACGACATGCGCGATGCGCCGTCGCTGGTAATCCTGCCGAAGCTGGTGGCGGCCGGCGTCGAAGTGCGGGCCTTCGACCCGCAGCCTGGCCATGCGCGCCAGGCGTTGCCGGCCGCGGTGGCCTTTGCCGAGACGGCGCTCGGCGCGGCGCAGGATGCGGATGCCGTGGTGGTGCTGACGGAATGGAACGAGTTCCGTGCGTTGGCACCTGCGCGCTTGAAGTCTTCCATGAAGGGCGATGTCGTGCTCGACCTTCGTAATGTCTGGGACCCGGCGGCGATGCGCGCGGCCGGGTTCGCCTATTCCTCCATCGGCCGCCCGTAAGGGAGTGACCATGCCTGTCTTCAACCACCGCTTCGATTCCACCGTCCTGCGCGAATACGATATCCGCGGGATCGTGGGGAAAACCCTCAAGCCCGAGGATGCCTTCGCCATTGGGCGCTGCTTCGGCTCGGTGGTGGTGCGCGCCGGCGGCAAGCGCGTCGCGGTCGGCTATGACGGGCGGCTGCATTCGCCGGAGATGGAGGCGCAGCTGGTCGCCGGCCTGCGCGCCTGCGGGCTGGAGGCGGTGCGCATCGGGCTGTGTGCGACGCCGATGCTGTACTTCGCCGCCTATGACCAGGAGGCCGATGGCGCGGTGATGGTGACCGGCAGCCACAACCCGCCGGACTACAACGGCTTCAAGATGATGATCGGCAAGAAGCCGTTCTACGGCGCGCAGATCCAGGAGATCGGCCGCATGGCTGCGGAGGGCGACGTGGTGCCGTCGCAGGCCGGTAGCGATCGGTCCGTGGACATCGCCGGGCGCTATGCCGATCGCGTGCTGGCTGATTGGGATGGCGGCGACCGCGCGCTCAAGGTGGTGTGGGACCCGGGCAATGGTTCGGCCGGGCCGATCGTGAAGACGCTGGCGTCGCGCCTGCCGGGCACGCATTTCGTCATCAACGGCGACGTCGACGGCAATTTCCCCAACCACCATCCCGATCCGACGGTGGCGAAGAACCTGGAGCAACTGATCGCCGAGGTGGCGCGCGAGAAGGCCGACCTCGGCATCGCCTTCGACGGCGATGGCGACCGCATCGGCGTGGTGGACAACGAAGGCCACATCCTGTTCGGCGACCAACTGCTGATCGTCCTTGCCCGCGATGTGCTGAAGTCCAATCCGGGGGCGACCATCATCGCCGACGTGAAGGCATCGCAGGTGCTGTTCGACGAGGTGGCGAAGGCCGGCGGGGTGCCGCTGATGTGGAAGACCGGGCATTCGCTGATCAAGGCCAAGATGGCCGAGACCGGCAGCCCGTTGGCCGGCGAGATGTCGGGCCATATCTTTTTCGCCGACAAATGGTACGGCTTCGATGACGCGCCGTATTCGGCGGTGCGGCTGCTGGGCATCATGGCGCGCATGGCGCAGTCGCTGTCCGAGGTTCGCGCCGCCCTGCCGCAGGTGATCAACACGCCCGAGCTGCGCTTCAACTGCGAGGAAGCGCGCAAGTTCGTCGTGGTGCAGGAGGTGAAGGACCGCCTGGCAGCCGAGGGTGCCAAGGTGCAGGCCGTGGACGGCGTGCGCGTGCTGACGGATGACGGCTGGTGGCTGCTGCGTGCGTCCAACACCCAGGCGGTGCTGGTGGCGCGCTGCGAGGCGTCGTCCGAGGCGGGGCTCGAACGCTTGAAGGCGCAGCTGGTGAAGCAGCTGGTGGCGTCCGGGCTCGAGGCGCCGGATTTCTCGGCGGAGAATGCGGGGCACTGAGTGGCCGCAAGCGTCACGCAGCCGGAGGTGGCGCGTGCGATGGTAATCGTCCGAGCGGTGACGACTCCATGCGATGCCGCTGTTCCGATGCGGTCATCGCAAACCAATCCCGCCGCGCGGAGTTGCGTCGGTGCTTTGCTTGCGTGCTTGTTGGCTCTTGGCGGGTGCTACGCGCCGTCGCAGTCGACAACACTGTTCGAGTTCGCAGTCCTCACCACCGGATTCCGCACATGGGCGCCGCCGTACAGCGAGAATGGCAACTGGGGGATCAACCACGAACGCGACGCCTCCAGGAACGCGCTGTCTCAATGGCGCTATAGGTTTCCCGCAGGAGCTACGAGCGAACAGTTTCGGGCGCTGGTCGTTGATTCTGGCTCTCTGTGTGAGGACCGGACTGGGCTCAGTAGAACATAAATCCTATGCTACGCTGAACGGCGGTTCAGGCTGGAAAGCTGTTTTTTCTGTCCATTTCAGAATAAGCTGGTTCGCTTAAGGGTTGTTCTGACCTTTGAGAGATACGGCGAGAACATCGTTCTGACGGGATACAACTGGCAGAACCTCGGGGAGTTGAACTGATCGACGCGGTGGCGAAGGCCGCTTCGGGCTGCGCCTTACGCGCATGCAGCACTATCCGTTCGCGCCTCGCTTCCCGGTGAGCCGGAACCCGGTCTAGCCTTCGGTTCAGCCGGCCCGGCCACAGGGCCGCTGGAGGAAACCGCGAATGACCATCTACCGCCGATCGCTGCTGCTCGCCGCCGGCGCCACGCTCGCCGCGCCGGCCCTCGCGCAGGATTTCCCCACCCGCCCCATCCGCATCATCGTGCCCTTCCCCGCGGGCGGTACCACCGACCTACTGGCGCGCCTGTTCGGCCAGCGCATGACCGAGACCATGGGCCAGTCCGTGGTGGTCGAGAACCGCGGCGGCGGCGGCGGTTCGATCGGCGCCGATGTGGTCGCGAAGGCCGCGCCCGACGGCTACACGCTGCTGTTCCACAACATCACCTTCCCGACCACGACGGCGGCAATGACGCTGGCCGGGCGGCCGCCGCACGACATCAATCGCGACTTCGCCCCACTCTCGCTCGGCGCCAACGTACCACTGATCATCCTCGCCAACCCGGGCGTGCCGGTCACCGACCTCAAGGGCTTCGTGGACTGGGCGCGTGCGCAGCCGAACCAGCCCTTCTACGGATCGACCGGCCCCGGGTCCTTCATGAACATGGTGGGCGAGGTGTTGAAGCGCGACGCCAATATCCGCATGGAGCACGTGCCCTTCCGCGGTGCGGCGCCGCTGGTGCAGGAACTGATCGCCGGGCGCGTGCAGTTCGGCGGCGACCAGATCTCGACCTGCCTGCAGCATGTGCGCGCCGGTACGCTGAAGGGGCTGGCGAATGTCGCCTCCCGCCGCGCCGCGGTGCTGCCCGATGTGCCGACGGTGCGCGAGCAGGGCTTCCCGTCGCTTGAACTCGAAGGCTGGAACGGCTTCTTCGCGCCGGCGCGCACGCCCGCGCCCGTGATGGCGCGGCTGAATCGCGAGATCGCCGCCGCGGCGCGCCACCCCGACTTCGTGCGCCGTTGCGAGGAAGTGGGTGCCGAGCCGGTGGGATCGGATGCCGAGAGCTTCGGCGTGATGGTGCGTGCGCAGACCGTGAAGATCCGCGACCTGGTGGTCAGCGTGAACCTGCGTCCGGATTGATCGCGCGCCTGCCGCGCTGGCCTTGTCACTGCGGCGAATGGTCCGTTTCGTCGATGGCGCGCTGCTCGACGCGGGGATGCTCACGCGCGCCTTG
>LNEW01000205.1 GCA_001464375.1 Rhodospirillales bacterium Ga0074136
CGCCGCCTGCGCCGGCATCCCGGAGGCCGGCATCGTGACCGCGCGCCACGCGCCCACCCTGGCAGCCGATGGCGGCAATCATCGGCTGCTGACGGAGGTGACGCCCGAGGCGCTGGCCACCGCCACGCCGGACCTGGCCGCCTTCCGCCGTGCCGTCGCGGCGCATCCGGATGCGACGCGCGGCTTTCTCTCCCTGTATGTCTATTGCCGCGATGGTGCGGCAGTGCGCGCGCGGATGTTCTCGCCGCTGACCGGCACGGTCGAGGATGCGGCGACGGGCAGCGCCGCGACGCCGCTGGCGGGGTTCCTGCTGCACCTGGGTGGCGGCGCGGACGGCGCGTGGGACATCACGCAGGGTGTGGAGATGGGGCGGCCGAGCCTGTTGCGCGCGCGGGCGCGGCGTGGCGCGGATGGAATCCGCGCGCGGGTCGGCGGGCAGTGCGTGGCGGTGCTGCGCGGGGAGGCGGTGCTGTGACAAGGCAAGGTCGGGGGAGGAACACCTCCCCCGAATCCCCCTCCGTTTTCTGGCCGTTGGGAATTGGCCGAGGCTGTCGGTTCCCAGGTGACAAAAGAACGAGGGGGTCCGGGGGAATTCCCTCCCCCGGCCTTCCCCCGAAAGGCACCTGATGGATTCCCTCTCGGGCCTCGCCCTCGGCTTCGGCAATGCGCTGACGCTCACCAACCTGGCCTGGGCGCTGCTGGGGTGTTTCCTCGGCACGGCGGTGGGTGTGCTGCCGGGCATCGGCCCCGCGCTGACCATCGCGCTGTTGCTGCCCATCACCTTCCAGGTCAGCGCCACCGGCGCCTTCATCCTGTTCTGCGGCGTGTTCTACGGCGCGATGTATGGCGGTTCCACCACCTCGATCCTGCTGAACACGCCGGGGGAGAGCGGGTCGATCATCACCGCGCTCGAAGGGGCCAAGATGGCGCGCAACGGGCGCGCGGGGCCGGCGCTGGCCACCGCCGCCATCGGGTCCTTCGTGGCGGGCACGGTGGGCACGCTGGGCATCGCCTTCATCGGGCCGGTGATCGTGGAATGGGCGCTGGTGCTGGGGCCGGCGGAATACTTCGCGCTGATGGTGCTGTGCTTCGTGACGGTGTCCGCCGTGCTGGGCAGTTCGGCGCTGCGCGGGCTGACCTCACTGGCCTTCGGGCTGATGCTCGGGCTGGTGGGCATCGACCTGCAGACCGGCCAGCCGCGCCTGACCTTCGGCGTGCCGGAACTGCTGGATGGCGTGAACGTGGTGCTGGTGGCGGTCGCGCTGTTCGCGGTGGGCGAGGCGCTGCACATGGCCTGGCGCCACCACGAGGGGAAGGTGGAGGTGCTGCCGGTCGGCAGCGTGATGCTGTCGAAGCAGGACTTCAAGCGGTCCTTCTGGCCGTGGATGCGCGGCGCCGGGCTGGGCTTTCCCTTCGGCGTGCTGCCGGCGGGCGGCACCGAGATGCCGACCATGCTGAGCTACTACACCGAGCGGCGCCTGGCGAAGCCGGAATACCAGAAGGAATTCGGCACGACGGGCGCGATCGAGGGCGTGGCGGGGCCGGAAGCCGCGAACAACGCGGCCGCGGCGGGCATCCTGGTGCCGATGCTGACGCTGGGCCTGCCGACCAGTGCGACGGCGGCGATCATGCTGTCCGCCTTCCAGTCCTATGGCATCAATCCCGGGCCGCTGCTGTTCACCCAGCAGGCGGAACTCGTCTGGACGCTGATCGCATCGCTGTTCATCGCGAACGTCATGCTGGTGGTGCTGAACCTGCCGCTGGTCGGGCTGTGGGTGCGCATCCTGAAGATCCCCGTGCCGCAGCTGTATGCCGGCATCCTGGTGTTCGCGACGATCGGCACCTACGGCATTTCCAACAGCGTGTGGGACCTGGTGATCCTGTACACGCTGGGCGTGGTGGCGATGTTCATGCGGCGCTTCGACTTCCCGGTCGCACCGGTGGTGATCGGCATGATCCTGGGGCCGATGGCCGAACAGGCGCTGCGCCAGGCGCTGACCATCGGGCAGGGCGACTGGTCGGTGTTCGTGACACGGCCGGGCAGTGCCATCATCCTGGGCCTCGCGGTGCTGGCGCTGGCGGGGCCGCGGTTGTGGGCGATGGCGGCGAAGCGACGGGGATGACAACGGGCATGTTCTACGAACCACGCAACGGCCACGGCCTGCCGCATGATCCCTTCAAGGCCATCGTGGCACCACGGCCGATCGGCTGGATCTCGACGGTCGATGCGCAAGGGCGGGCGAACCTCGCGCCCTATTCCTTCTTCAACGCGGTGCATTCGCGCCCGCCCATGCTGATGTTCACCTCCGAGACGATGAAGCACAGCGCGGCGAACGCGATCGCCACCGGCGAATTCGTCTTCAACCTGGTCCCCCGCCATCTGTTCGATGCGATGAACGTGAGTTCCGGCGCGCAGCCGGACGGCGAGAGCGAATTCGTCGCCGCCGGGCTTGCGGAAGCGCCCTGCCGCATCGTGCGCGCGCCGCGCGTGGCGGCGGCGCCGGCCTCGCTCGAATGCCGCGTCGTGTCCACCATGCAGTTGCAGGATGTCGACGGCGCGGCGCTGCAGGGCTGGATCATCATCGGCCAGGTGGTCGGCGTGCATATCGACGAGGCGTATCTGCACGATGGGCGCTTCGACACGCTGGCGGCGCAGCCGGTGGCGCGCTGCGGATACCGCGACTACGCGGCGGTGACGGAATTGTTCGAGGCGCTTCGCCCGACCGATGGCGGAGGCTATGCGGCCGGGCAACCGGATCGGTGAGCGTGGACCGCTGCCTGAACGCCTGCTGACCGGGTTCTGCGCGCTACCCGCGCACCGGCCGCACCGTAGCCAGGATCGCGGCACCCAGGCCCAGGAAAACCAGCACCGTCGCCATCCCCAGCGCCTGGCTGCCGGTCGCTGTGGTCACCAGGGCCAGCGCCGCCGGGCCGAGGAAGCCGGTGATCCGGCCCGACAGGGCGAACAGCCCGAAATGCGACGCGCATTGCCCGACCGGCGCCATCTGCGCCATCAGCGTGCGCGACGCCGCCTGCGCCGGCCCCATGAAGAGGCCCAGCGCCATCGCCAGCGCCCAGAACGATGTCACGCTGTCGGTCAGCAGCAGCGCGCTTCCCAGCACGATCATGCAGACCAGCGCCACCATCACGGTGCGCTTCGACCCGATCCGGTCATCCACCAGCCCGAAGCCCGCAGCCCCCAGTCCCGCCGTGACGTTCATCGCGATGCCGAACAGCAGGATGTCCTCCATCCCCATGCCGTGCACGCCGGCGGCGTAGATGGCACCGAAGGCGAACAGCGTGTTCAGCCCATCCGTGTAGAACAGCCGCGCGACCAGGAAGCGCAGCATGTTCGGCCGTGCGGGCAGGCCGCGCAGCAGGTCGCGCGTATCGGCCAGGCAGCCCGCCACCGCCTGGCCCACCGGCAGGCGGGCCCCCGGTGGGTCCGGCACGAACAGCAGCACCGGCCAGGCGAAGACCAGCGTCCAGGCGCCCACCAGCAGCACGGTCGCGCGCACATGCTCCGATGCGGCGCGATCGAGGCCGAACAGCGCAGGGTTGGGCTGCACCAGCAGCACCAGCGCCACGCCCAGGCAGGCCAGCCCGCCCGCATACCCCAGCCCCCAGGCGAGGCCCGAGACGCGCCCCAGGTGGTCCGGTGTCGTCACCTCCGGCAGCATGGCGTTGTAGAAGACCGTGCCGATCTCGAAGGCGATGGTCGCGAGGCACACGCAGACCAGCACGTACAGCGTCCAGGACGGTTCCGGCTTCGCGAACCACACCAGCGCCGTGAACATGGCTGTCAGCAGTGTGCAGCCAGCCAGCATCGCGCGCCGCCGCCCGCCATTGTCCGCCAGCGCGCCCAGGATGGGCGACAGCAGCGCGATGCACACCGCCGCGATGGTCTGCATCCAGCCCCATTGCGCCTGGCCCGTCGCCGGGTCCGGCGCGATGCCCTGGGTGAAGTAGGCGGCGATCACGAAGGTCGAGACGACCGTCGGGAAGGCGCTGTTCGCCCAGTCGAAGGTGGCCCAGGCGATCGCCTTGCGGTTCATCCGCCCCCGGTGCCGGAAAGCGCGCGCATGCGCAAGGGCGTCGCGCCGAAGGCGCGTGGTCGCAGTGCGCCGAAGGCGCGCGGTCACACCGTGCCGAAGGCGCGCGGTCGCATCGCGCCGAAGGCGCGCGGTCACGCCGTGCCGGGAGGCGCGCGGTCGTAACGTGCCGGGAGGCGCGGGGTCCTGGCGCGCCGCCGGACGCGCGCTCGCATCGCGCCGATGGCGGCGCACCGTCACACCGCTGCGATCAGCCGCGCGGTCCCTTGCGCAGGCCGCGACCGCGCACCACCGCGCCCTCCCCGAATTTCGCCCGCAGCGATTCCACCGCGGCCCAGCGCGCGGCGCGCCGCGGCGCCTCGGGGTCCGCCAGGTCGCCGCGGTCGGCGTCCTGCGCCGCCGCCAGCGGCTGCGCGCCGATGCCGATCAGCCGGAAGGCGGTGCCGTCGGCCTCGCGCGCCAGCAGCGGCCGCGCGGCGTCGAACAGCCCATCGGGCAGCCGCGTGGGCTGCGCCAGGCGCGCGGCGCGCGTGCGCGTCGCGAAGCCCGCGGTCTTGAGCTTCAGCGTCACCCCGGCCGCCGCCAGCGCCTTGTCGCGCAGCCGCGCCGACAGCTTTTCGCACAGCCGCCAGAGCACCGCTTCGAGCTCCGCCGGCGCCGCGATGTCGGACTCGAAGGTGGTCTCCGCACTGACCGACTTCGTCTCGCGGTCGGGATCGACGCGTCGCGTGTCCTCGCCGCGCGCGCGGGCCGCCAGGGCCGGCCCGTCCTCCCCGAAGCGCGCCGCCGCCGCGCGCGCATCGAGCGCGCCCAGCTGCCCCAGCGTGCTGAACCCCGCCGCCTGCAGCCGCTTCGCCAGGGCAGGCCCGACACCCGGCAGCAGCGAGACCGGCTGCGGCGCCAGCCACCCCGCCGCTTCATCGGCGCCGATCACCGCGAAGCCGCGCGGCTTGTCGCGTTCCGCCGCCAGCTTCGCCATCAGCCGGTTGGCCGCCAGGCCGATCGAGACGGTGACCCCCACCTCGCGCTCAACCGCCGCGGCGAAGCGCGCCAGCACCACGGCCGGCGGCGCGCCATGCAACGCCTGGGTGCCGGACAGGTCGAGCACGGCCTCGTCGATGGACAGCGGCTGCACCAGGGGTGTCAGCGCCTCCATCATGGCACGGATGCGCCGCCCCTCGGTCACGTACTTCGTCATGTCCGGCTTGATGACCACCGCATCGGGGCAGGCCGAAAGCGCCTTGAACATCGGCATCGCGCTGCGCACGCCGCGCGTGCGGGCGATGTAGCAGCAGGCCGCCACCACGCCGCGCCGGCCGCCGCCCACGATCACCGGCCTGGTCAGAAGTTCCGGCCGGTCGCGCTTCTCGACGCTGGCATAGAAGGCGTCGCAATCGACATGCGCGACCGACAGCGCGAACAGCGCGGCATGCGCCACGACGCGGCGCGACCCGCAGGCCGGGCAGCGCAGCCCCGCGCCATCGTCCCGATGCAGGCAGTCACGGCACAGCGACGGCACGCCGGCGCACCACGAAGGGCATGGCCACGAGCCAGCCGAGCAGCGCCAGGCCGACCAGCCGCGCCGCCAGGTCGCGCGGCGCGCGGCCGTCCGCCAGGCCGCTGGCGTCCAGCAGGAGGCCCAGCGCAACGTCGCAGGCCAGCACGACGGCCAGGGCCATGCCGGCGACGACGGCGCGCGCGCGCAGCGACGGCTCCCGCAGCCGCCCGACCACCCAGCGCGACGCGAGCCACAGCAGCAGCGCCATCATCGCGGCCTCGGCCATCGCCGCGGCCGGCCCGCCGATGCGCTCGGCGAGCACGATCTCGCGCAACGGGCCCAGCAGCCCGCCGGCGGCGAAGGCCAGCGCGCCATAGGTGAGCCCGGCGTTCATGCGCCGTCCCACAGCCGCGCAGCGCCGAAGACGCCGGAGGAATCGCCATGCCGCGCCTGCACCAGCGGCGTGCGCGCCACGTCGCCCAGCACGTGCCGCGCCATCAGCGGCGGCACGTCGCGATACAAATGCTGCATGTTCGACAACCCGCCCCCCAGCACGATCACATCGGGGTCGAGGATATTCGCGATCAGCCCGAGCGCACGCGCCAAGCGGTCGGCGTGCCGCGCCAGCGCCGCGCCGGCACGGTCCTCCCCGGCGGCGGCACGGGCCGGGATCGACCCGGCATCGCGCGCGCCCGGCCCGTCGCAATCGGCGGCGAGGCCGGGGCCGGACAGGAAGGTCTCCAGGCAGCCATCGCGGCCGCACCAGCAGCGCGGGCCGGGGAATTCGTCGCGCGTCATCCAGGGCAGCGGCGTGTGGCCCCATTCGCCGGCAGTGCCGTTGGGGCCATCCAGGATGCGCCCGGCACTGACGATGCCGCCGCCGCAGCCGGTGCCGATGATGACGGCGAAGACCGTGCGGTGGCCCGCGCCGGCGCCGTCCGCCGCCTCGCTCATGGCCAGGCAATTGGCGTCGTTGGTGACGCGCACCGCGCGCCCGATCGCGGCGGCGACGTCGCGGTCGAGCGGCTGGCCGTTCAGCGCCTGGGAATTGGCATTGCGCACCAGGCCGGTGGCGGGGCTGAGGCTACCCGGGATGCCGATGCCCACGGTGCCGCGCATGCCGGTCTCGCGCTCGGCGTGCGCCACCAGGGCGGCGATGGCCTCGACGATGCCGGGATAGTCCTGCGGCGTCGGGCGGCGCTGGCGCAGCCGCACGGCACCCTCGGGGTCGAGGGCGACGATCTCGATCTTGGTGCCGCCCAGGTCGATGCCGAAGCGCATGCCGGTCATGCCCGGGGCAGTTGTGCGGTCGAATCGAGCGTCATGGGCAGGCACCTCCGGCCACACTCTGCACCGGCCGGGACGCTGCACGGAACCCCGCGCTGGACGCGCCCGGCGCCGGGTGGTGCAATCGCGCGCATGAGCGAGACGCTGCTCGACGTGAAGGGCCTGAGTTGCCCGTTGCCGGTGCTCAAGGCCAACAAGGCGCTGCGCGGGCTGGCCGCGGGGGCGCGGCTGACCGTGCTCGCCACCGATCCGGCCTCGGTCGCGGATTTCCGCGCCTTCTGCAAGGAGACCGGGCACGCGCTGGTCGCCTTCGGCGAGGAGGCCGGCGCGTACCGCTTCGTCATCCGCAAGCGCGAGGACCCGCCGGCGTGAGCGTTCTGCTGCTGACCCACCGCGCCTGCCTGCACCATGATCCGGGGCCGCACCATCCGGAATGCCCGGACCGGCTGCGGTCGGTCCTGACGGCGCTGGATGCGGGCGAGTTCGCCGACCTCATCCGCGACCAGGCGCCCCTGGCGACGGTCGACCAGCTGACGCGCGTGCACCCGGAGAACTATGTCTCCGCCATCCTGGGCATCCGGCCGGAACCGGATGAGCGCGTCGCGCTGGATGGCGACACCATCATGTCCTGGGGCAGCGCCGACGCCGCGCTGCGCGCCGCCGGCGCCGCCGTGGCGGCGGTGGATGCGGTGATGAAGGGGGAAGTCCGCCGCGCCTTCTGCGCGACGCGCCCGCCCGGGCATCATTGCGAACCCGGCCGGCCGATGGGCTTCTGCCTGTTCGCCAACGCCGCCATCGCCGCGCGTCATGCGCAGGCGGAACATGGTGCGCGACGCGTGGCGGTGGTGGATTTCGACGTCCACCACGGCAACGGCACGCAGGCCTGCTTCGAGACGGATGCGTCGCTGTTCTATGCATCCTCGCACCAATGGCCGCTCTATCCGGGCACCGGGGATGTGACGGAGACCGGCGTGGGCAACATCCTGAACGTCACGCTGCCGCCGGGGGCGGATGGCGCGGCGTTCCGCGCCGCCTGGGCGGAGCAGATCGTTCCCGCGCTGGACGCCTTCGCGCCCGACCTGCTGGTGATCTCGGCCGGGTTCGATGCGCATGCCGCGGATCCGCTGGCCCAGCTGCGCGTGCGGGAGGCGGATTTCGCCTGGGTGACCGAGGCGCTGTGCGGCGTCGCCGACCGCCATTGCGCCGGGCGCGTGGTGTCGCTGCTGGAGGGTGGCTATGACCTGGAGGCGCTGGGGCGGTCCACGGCGGCGCATGTGCGGGCGTTGATGCGGGCGTGATGTACGACGTGATCGTGGTCGGCGCCGGGTCCGCCGGCGCGCCGCTCGCTGCGCGGCTGTCGGAAGACCCCCACCGCCGCGTGCTGCTGCTGGAGGCCGGGCGTGACTGGCGCGCGGCGGATGCGCCCGCCGCGCTGCGCAGCGCCAACATCATCCCCTTCATGCACGACCCGGCGCACCAGGCCGCATGGCAATGGCCGGGGCTGATGACGCGCCGCACGGCGGTGCAGGAACCGCGCTTCTACTGGCGCGGCAAGGCGCTGGGCGGGTCGTCCGCCGTCAATGCGCAGATCGCCATCCGCGGCGTCCCGGCGGCCTTCGATGCCTGGGCGGAGGCCGGCTGCGAAGGCTGGTCGGCGGCCGATGTGCTGCCGATCTACGACGCCATCGAGGATGACGCCGACACCGGTGTTGCGCCGGGGGTGCGGCAGGGTGGGCCGCTGCCGGTGTTCCGCATGCCGGTGGACCAATGGGGCGCGGTGGACCTGGCGCTGCGCGACGCCGCGCTGGCGGCGGGGTATCGCTGGAAGGCGGATCTGAACGCGCCCACGGGCGAGGGGATTTCCTGCAACCCGATCAACCTGCGCAAGGGCCTGCGCGTCACCACCAATGACGGCTACCTGGAACCGGCGCGCGGGCGGGCGAACCTGGTGATCCGCGGCGGTGCGCTGGTCGATCGCGTGCTGTTCGACGGCAGCCGCGCGCGCGGCGTGCGCGTGCGCTTCGGCGATGCGTGGGAGGAGATCGCGGCGCGCGAGGTGGTGCTGTGTGCCGGCGCGATCCATTCCCCCTGCATCCTGATGCGGTCGGGCATCGGGCCGGCGGCGGCGCTGCGCGCGCTGGGCATCGCGGTGGTGAACGACCTGCCGGCGGTCGGGCAGCATTTGATGGACCACCCGATTGTCCGCGCGTCCATCGCGCTGGAGCCGGCGCATCGCGCGCGCGGCGCCGATGCGCGCCACACCAATTGCTGCCTGACCTACAGCAGCGGGCTTGCGGGCGGTGGCGAGCGCGACATGATCATGATCGCCTACAACCACCGCGGGCTGTCATCGGATGGCGAACCGGCGCCGGGCGGGGCGGTGGGTGTCGCGCTGTACGATGCCTTCTCGCGCGGGGAACTGCGCCTAGTCTCCGCCGACCCGGAGGCGCAGCCGGTGGTCGAGGAGAACATGCTGGCCGATGCGCGCGACCGGGAGCGCATGCGCGATGGCGTGCGGCGGCTGGCGCGGCTTGCGGCGCTGGATCCGATCGCGCGGCTGGGCGCGGCGACGTTCGGCGACACCGGCCTGTCCATGCCCGAGGCCGCCGCGCTGCCGGACGACGCGCTGGACGCGATCATGCTGCGCGAGGCATCCGACATCCAGCACGCCGCCGGCACCTGCCGGATGACCGCGCATGAGGACCCGCGCGGCGTGGTGGACCCGGAGTTGCGGGTGCGCGGGGTGACGGGGCTGCGGGTGGCGGATGCGTCGATCATGCCGACGGATTGCCGGGCGAATTTGCACTTCACGTGTGTGATGATCGGGGAGATGGCGGCGCGGCGGGTGCGG
>LNEW01000206.1 GCA_001464375.1 Rhodospirillales bacterium Ga0074136
AAGCAGCAACACGCCTGCCGCCAGCGCCGCGCGATGGCAAACCACGTCCTGCACAGCACAACGCCGCACCGCAAGCCTTCCGCGCACAGGTCTCCTAGGGCGGCAGCCGCAGCGCGGAATCGAGCCGCAGCGTGGTGCCGTTCAGCAGCGGGTTGGCGCAGATGGCCAGCACCATGGCGGCGAATTCGTCGGGCCGGCCGAGCCGCGCCGGGAAGGGCGGCAGGGCGCGGATGGCGGCCTGCGCGGCCTCGGGCAGGCCGGCCAGCATCGGGGTTTCGAACAGACCTGGTGCGATGGTGACCACGCGGATCCCGGTTCGCGCCAGTTCGCGTGCCGCGGGCAACGTCAGCCCGATCACGCCGGCCTTCGACGCGGCAT
Source organism: Rhodospirillales bacterium Ga0074136 (assembly GCA_001464375.1). GTDB lineage: Bacteria > Pseudomonadota > Alphaproteobacteria > Acetobacterales > Acetobacteraceae > Neoroseomonas. The sequence goes on from LNEW01000206.1 coordinate 379, forward strand.
AGGCGCATTGCCCGACCTGCCCGTCCTCGGCGGCGATCGAGGCGGTGTTGACGATCACGCCGCGTTCGCCGTCGGGCTGCGTGGCCTCCAGCGCCTGCATCCGCGCCGCAGCCAGGCGCAGCACGTTGAAGGTGCCGAGCAGGTTCACCCGCAGCGTGCGTTCGAACAGCGCCAGGTCGTGCGGGCCGTGGCGACCGACCACGCGCGCCGCGGGGGCGATGCCGGCGCAGTTTACCACCAGGCGCAGTGGGCCAAGCGCGCAGGCGGCGTCGAGTGCCGCGGTGACGTCGGCTTCGCTCGCGACATCGCCGACGGCGGTCGTCGCGCCGCAGCGCGTCGCGAGTCCGGCGAGGCCCTCGGCGTTCAAGTCCATCGCCACCACCCGTGCACCGGCGCGCGACAGCGCCTCCGCGGTCGCGGCGCCGAGGCCGGAGCCGGCGCCGGTCACGAGCGTGGCGGCCCCGTTCATCTGCACAGTGGCGGGCCTTCGGCCTGAGGGCGCGCGGCTGCGGCGCGCATGCGTCGTGCCGGCCGCGCGGCGCGGCGGGCGGTCACGATCCGGGCCGCGCCCGTCGGTCGCGCGGGGCCGCCGGTGGCGCCGTGCGTCACGCCCATGGCGCGTCGCTCCGCGCAAAGATCCAGTAGCGCGGCGTGCGGCCTTCGCGGATCGCCTTCGCCTCGTAGCGCGTCGGGTGCCAATCGGCGGGGCGCTGCACCGTGTCGAGGCGCGGCGTGAACAGCGCCTGGTCGGCAAACACCTCCTCGACCCAGGCCTGGTAGGTCGGGTCGTCGGAGGCGATGCGCCATTCCGCGCCCGGGCGCAGCACGCGCGCCACCACCGGCAGCATGGCGCGGTTGACGAAGCGCCGCTTCGCGTGCCGGGCCTTGGGCCAGGGGTCGGGGAACATCAGGTAGAGCCGCCCCAGCGCGGCATCGGGCAGCAGCGCGACCAGGTGGCGCGCATCCTCGGGCCACAGGCGCAGGCGCGGCGGCGGCGGGACGGTGGCTTCCGCGCCTTCGGGCACGATGCGGGTCAGCAGGGAACACAGCCCGTTCTCGAAGACCTCGGAGGCGATCAGCGCGACCTGCGGGTTCGCCGCTGCGAGTGCCAGCGCATGCTCGCCCCCGCCGAAGCCGACTTCCAGCCACAGGTCGTCCGTGCCGGGGAACAGCGCATGTGCCTGTGAGGCCTCCGCCGCCGTCAGGCGGAAGCGCGGCAGGGCCAGTTGCATCAGGCGGTCCTGCCGCGGGCGCAAGGGATGCCCGCGGCGGCGGCCATAGAGCCGGTCGGGAATCCCCTCCGGCGTCAGCGCGGGGGCGCGGTGCGGCGTATCGCCGCGCCGCGCGTCACCGCCATCGGTCACCTGCCGAAGGCCCGCTTCAGCTCCGGCACCAGGTCGGTCTTCTCCCAGGTGAAGGTGCCCGTCTCCTCGTCCGGCGTGCGGCCGAAATGGCCATAGGCCGAGGTCGGCACGTAGATCGGGCGGTTCAGGTGCAGGTGTTCGCGGATGCCGCGCGGCGAGAGGTTCACCAGGCCGTCGACGACCTTCGCGAGCTTCACCTCATCCACGTCGCGACCGGTGCCGTGCAGGTCGAAATAGACCGACAGCGGCTTCGCCACGCCGATCGCGTAGGAGACCTGGATGGTGCACTTCTCGGCCAGGCCCGCCGCGACGACGTTCTTCGCGACGTAGCGCGCGGCATAGGCGGCGCTGCGGTCGACCTTGGTCGGGTCCTTGCCGGAGAAGGCGCCGCCGCCATGCGGGGCCGCGCCACCGTAGGTGTCGACGATGATCTTGCGTCCGGTCAGGCCGCAGTCGCCGTCCGGCCCGCCGATCACGAACTGGCCGGTCGGGTTCACATACAGCTCGGCATCGGCGCACATCCAGCCGGCCGGCAGCGCCGCGGCGATCAGCGGCTTCACCATCGCCTTGATCTGCGCCTGCTCCATGCCTTCGGCATGCTGGGTGGACAGCACGATGGACGTGGCGCCCACCGGCTTGCCGTCCACGTATTTCAGCGTCACCTGGGACTTGGCGTCGGGCAGCAGGCCGGCGACCGACGGGTTGTTGATGCGGCGGAGTTCGTTGATCCGGCGCAGGATCAGGTGCGCGTAGTACAGCGGCGCGGGCATCAGTTCCGGCGTCTCGGTGCAGGCGTAGCCGAACATGATGCCCTGGTCGCCGGCGCCTTCATCCTTGTTGCCGGCGGCATCGACGCCCTGCGCGATATGCGCGGACTGCGCGTGCAGGTGGCATTCGACGCTGGCGTTCTGCCAGTGGAAGCCGTCCTGTTCGTAGCCGATGTCCTGGATGGCCAGGCGCGCCAGGTGCTTCAGGTAGTCGGGCGTGACCGAGGCCGGGCCGCGCACTTCGCCGGCGATGACCACGCGGTTGGTGGTGACCAGCGTCTCGCAGGCCACGCGGGAATAGGGGTCGGCCGCCAGGAAGGCATCGAGCACGGTGTCGGAGATGCGGTCCGCCACCTTGTCGGGATGCCCCTCGGAGACGGATTCGGACGTGAACAGATACTCGCCGGTATCGCGCATGGCTTGGTTCGGCCTCTTGTCGCGGGAATCGCCGGCGGATGCCCCGGCGGGCTGGGCCCGGGGAATCCGGGACGGGGGCGTATCGCAAGGGGGTGTGGCGGGGTCAAGGCGGGGCGGGCGAAGGCCCGGGGCTGCGCGCCCCGGACCCGCGCCAGGCGCCGCCCTGGACCCGGCAAGGGCCGAAAGGCCCTTGCATCCCGTCACCGGGCGTCGGCGCGGGCGAGGTTGAGCGCGAGCAGCGCGGCGAGGGCGTCGTCCTCGCTGATGTCGGCGGGCCAGCCATAGGCGGCAGCGACGGCGGCATCGAGGGCGCCATGGGCATCGGCCAGCCAGCGCGGGCGCTCGTTGTACAGGTTGGTCAGCGTGCGCTTCGCCAGGAGTTTCGCGGCCGCGTCGTCCTTCGGCAGGATGCGGTCGGGGAAGCCGGGGACGACCTCGGGCTCGCGGCGGATCAGGTCGGCGGGGTTGAGCCAAGCCTCGCGCAATTCGTTGAGGCGGCGCGCGGCGGCGGAGATGGTCTGCGCGCGGGGGTCGGCGGCGTAGGTGGCGGCGGGGATATTGGGCGAGAGGCCCTCGGGGAAGGGGAAGGTCTCGAAGGTGGTGGTGGGGGTGTAGCGCGGGTCATTGCCCACGCCGAGATAAGTGCAGAGTCGCAGCGACCAGGCTTCGTGGAAGCGGCTGTGCAGGATGCCGAAGGTGGTGTCGTCGTCGCGGGCGATGGCGATGAGGTTCTTGTCAGCGACGACCGCGGCGGGAACGAAGGCAAAGACACGATGCTTTGCAACCTCGGGCGTTGCCACGAAACGCTCGAACGGAGCAAGCGCGTCGCGCATTTCGCCGCGCGGTCGCCATAGGCGCCACCAGATACGGCGCAGCGCCGCAAGGGTATTTGCTTCTCGAACAGGCTTCACCGCCTGAAAGACGTATTGGAACGGCGCTTCGTACAGCGCCGCATCCGCCTCTGGCCGATCTACGCCGAAGTCTACGATCCATATGTCGCGCGGCCTACGCACCACATCGAGCCCGTTCCACCATGGCCGAACTACATCGGAATTCGGCCGTCCATTCGGGTTCAACGGCTGGCGAAGAAGCGACCGCGCTTGATCCCCCGCGATGTCAAACGGCCCAGTCTTTTGAACGCCGTTGAATGCAACGCGCTTGTTGTCAGCCAGCGCCTTCGCTCGTGTCAGGTCCAGGCCCATCCCGGCAAGATCGGCATGGATGGCCTGGACATCCCGTCCGTTCAGACGCCGAGCGGCAAACGGCGGCACGCCAAAGCAAACGATCGAGACGCGCACTGCCGCGCCATCACTGACCCACTCCTCATCCGCCAACGCCTCAAAGATTAATTGCCCAGGCGTCTGCTCCACGCGATCCAGCACCCGCCGATTGGCGCCACCGCGAATGGAATTCGTCGCCACCAACCCTGCGCGCTTCGCAGCACCCGCCGCGATTTGCGCCCGCGCCTTCTCGAACCAGTAGCAGACGAAATCCGCCCCTCCCGGCACGCGCCCGGCATAGGTGCCGCGCAGTTGCTCGACATAGGCATCGCCCAATCCGCCGCGCATCATCTTGTCACCCAGGAACGGCGGATTTCCCACAATCACCTCCGCCGCCGGCCACTCTGCCTCCCCGCCATCCTCGTCCAGCAACGCATCCCGATGCGCGATCGTGTCCAGGGTCCGCAAAATCGGATTGCGCCCTTCGGAAAACCCGTTGCGCCGCATCCACTGGATCTCCCCGATCCACACCACCAGCCGCGCCAGATCCGCCGCGTATTCGTCGATCTCGATCCCCAGCACATTCTCCGGCCCGACGCCCAGCGCCATCTCGCGCGGCAGCCCCAGCGCCTCGGCCTCCACCGTCGCCCGCTTCTCCAAATCCTTCAGCGATTGCAGCGCGAGGTAGAGAAAATTCCCCGACCCGCAGGCCGGGTCCAGCACGCGCAGCGTCTTCAGCCGCTCGAAATATCCTGCCAGCCTTTCGCGCGCCGCGCGCTCGCCGCGCGTCGTGCGTTTTTCGCGCTCGATGGCCGCCTTCACCGCCGCCCACTCGCCTTCCAGCGGTTCGATCAGCACGGGGCGGAGTATCTGCATGATCTGCGCCGGGTCCGTGTAGAAGGCGCCGATCTGCCCGCGCTTCTCCGGGTTCAGGAAGCGTTCGAACAGCGTGCCGAAGATGGCGGGGTCGATATGCGACCAGTCCATCCCCGCCGCGCGGCGAAGCATGCGGATATCGTCGCGCAGCAGGCGCGGCGGCGGCTCCGGCGCATCGAACAGCCCGCCGTTGAACCATTCGACGCGGCGGAACGCGACCGTGCCGCCGCCCTGCCGCGCCATGGCCGCGAACAACTCGCCGCAGAAGGTGGGGAACTGCTCTGGGTCGCGCTCCGTCGCGTCCAGCATGTCGTCGAGCAGTTTCGGCGGCAGCAGCCCGACATCGTCGGCGAACAGGCAGAACACCATGCGGTCGGTGAAGCGAGCCACATCGCGCGCCGGGATGCCGCGCGCGGCGAGCGCCTCGGCCAGTTGCGCGAAGGCTTCCGCCGCCGCCTTGGTCGCCTCGGTGCGCGTGCGGTCGGGCTTCAGGCTGTCGGGGTCGGTGAAGCAGCGGCGCAGCAGGTCGCGCTTCGCGCCATCCGCCAGATCATGCAGCAGGATGCTGTGGGTGGCCGAGACGTAGTTCTGGAAATTCGTCCGCACCTCGATCCGGTCGAGGTCGCAGGTCACCAGCAGCGGCGGGTTCTCCAGCGCGCCAGCATATTGCAGCAACTGCCGCAGCGCGGCGCCGAGGTCCGCCTTGCGCCCCTTGTATTCCCAGCCAAAGCAGCCGCGTTTCCACACATCGGCCCAGCCCTTGCCGCCATTCGCCTTGGTGGCGCCGCGCTCGAAGCAGTAACTCTCGCCCTTCGGGTCGGCCGAGACCGGGTCCGGCACGCCCAGCAGCGCGCACAGATCGTTGAAATGCGTCTGCGCCGCCGACTTCTCCTTGAGGTCGGCCGCCTGCCACTTGGCGATGAATTGTGCGGGGGTCATTGCGCGCAGGGTGGCGCCCGGTGCGCATGGCGTCCAGCGCGATGCGCCACGCTACGCTTGAAAAAAGGAAAAGATTCCTCTACGATCTCCGGCCCTGGTTTCCACCCGCCCCGGACCGCCCCCATGCCCCTCCCCATCACCCCCCACCCCTTCCGCCCCCTGACCGACGCCGAATTCGCCCTTCTCGCCCGCTACCTCCCCTCGCCGGAAGGCCGTCCCGGCCGCCCGCCACAGGACCGCCGCCGCACGCTCAACGCCATCTTCTGGATCGCCTGCTCCACCGGCCCCTGGAAGGACCTGCCCGAAGCCTACGGCCGCGCCGACACCGCCTCGCGCGCCTTGCGCCGCTGGGCGAAGACCGGCCACATGAACCTGCTGCTGCACCAGGTCGCCACCGCCACCGGGCGGGACCGGGTGTGGCGCAACCTCGCCTGGCGCATCGCCCGCGCCTGGCGGCGGATATCGCGCGTCGTCCCGCTCTCGATGCTGATGCTGGCCAAGCGCCTGGACGTGCAACCGGCCCTGCCGGCCGACCCGCGCTGGCTGCCCGATCCGGATTTGTCCAAAACCGTCCAGCCCAGGATCATCGCGGCGCTGGAACGGGTCCATGAACAGGCGGTCGGTGTCTTCGCGGCCTTCGCGAAGCTCATCGGCCAGGCTGGCGGCAACCGCCGCCACTGGCGCCTGCGCTGATGGCCCCCGCCATGCCGCCCGGCCCGCGGCGCGCCGTGCCGCATGCCGCGGCCGCCGCGCCCTCACATCCCCAGCACGTCCTTCATCGAATACAGCCCCGCCGGCTTCCCCGCCGCCCACCCCGCCGCACGCACCGCCCCGGTCGCATAGACCCGCCGGTCGAAGGACCGATGCGTGAGGCTGATCTGTTCGCTCGCGGCGGCGAAGATCAGCGTGTGGTCGCCCACCACCTGGCCGCCGCGCAGCGCGGCGAAGCCGATGGTGCCGGTGCCGCGCGCGCCGCAATGGCCGTCCCGCCCGCTCTCGCGCCCGGCTTCCTCCAGCGTCGTGCCGCGCCCCGCCGCCACCGCGCGGCCCAGCGCCACCGCCGTCCCGGACGGCGCATCCACCTTCTGGCGATGATGCATCTCGACGATCTCGGCATCGTATTGCGTGCCCGGCAGCGCGGCCGCCATGCGTTCGGCAATGGCGAGGAACAGGTTCACGCCGGGCGCGAAGTTCGCCGCGTAGACAATGGGGACGCGCGCAGCGGCCTCGGCGACCGCCGCCTCCTCCGTCGCCGACAGGCCGGAGGAACCAAGGATGAGCGCGGTGCCCGTCGAGGCCGCCGCCAGCGCATGGGCGCGCGCGGCATGGGCGTGGGTGAAGTCGATCACCACGTCCGACGCGGCACAGAGCGCGACGATATCGGGCAGCACCGTCAGGCCCGGCGGCAGCGTATCGAGCGAGGCGCCGGGCCGGATCGTGCCGCCCGCCAGCGTGGCGCCGGCGGCGAGCGTCTCCTCGGCCAGCAGGCGGCCCATGCGGCCGGCGATGCCGGCAATGCCGATGCGGATGGTCATGGC
>LNEW01000207.1 GCA_001464375.1 Rhodospirillales bacterium Ga0074136
GATGCGCGCCCGACCACCGCCGACCTGACCGCGCCCACCACCGGCCACCTCATTGCCGGCGCCAAGGTCTCCGGCACCACCGTCTATGACCTGGCCGGGGAGGAGGTCGGCAGCATCGAGGACGTGATGCTCGACAAGGGCACCGGCCGCGTCGCCTATGCCGTGCTGTCCTTTGGCGGCTTCCTCGGCATCGGCTCGAAGCACTTCCCGCTGCCGTGGGAGATGCTGCGCTACGACACCCGCCTGGGCGGGTATGTCGTGAAACTGGACCGCGAGCGGCTCGAGAAGGCGCCGACCATCGAGGAAGGCTGGGACGACCGCCGCCGCATGGTGGACGACTATTGGGCGATGTCGGTCGTGTGATCCGGCAGGCTATTCGTATGGAGGCTCGGGCGGCGACTACCGCCCGAGCCCGTCCCAGAATTCCTTCACCTTGGCGAAGAAGCCCTCGTTCTCGGGGCTGGAGCGCCCGCCCTTGGCGGCCTCCTCCTCGAACTGCTCCAGCAGCTCGCGCTGTTTCGGGGTCAGGTTCTGCGGCGTCTCGACGCTGACCTGGACATACATGTCGCCCCGCGCGGCCGACCGCAGTACCGAGAAGCCCTTGCCGCGCAGGCGGAACTGGTCGCCGGTCTGGCTGCCGGCGGGGATCGTCACGCGCGTGCGGCCGCCATCGATGCTCGGCACCTCGACATGCCCGCCCAGGGCTGCCTGCGACATGCGCAGCGGCACGCGGATGAAGATGTTGGCACCCTCGCGCTGGAAGATCGGGTGCGGCTTCAGCGCGATGTCCACATACAGGTCGCCCGCGGGGGCGCCGCGCAGCCCGGCCTCGCCCTCGCCGGCCAGGCGGATGCGGGTGCCGTCCTCGACACCCGGCGGGATGGTCACGTTCAGCGTCCGCTCGCGCTGCACGCGCCCGGCGCCCTGGCAGACCTTGCAGGGGTTCTTGATGATGCGGCCCGACCCGCCGCAGGTCGGGCAAGTGCGCTCGATCAGGAAGAAGCCCTGCTGCGCGCGGATCTTGCCCGAGCCGCTGCAGCCGGGGCAGGTCTGCGCGCCGGTCGCGGATGCGCCCTCCGCGCCGGAGCCCTTGCAGGCCTCGCACGACACCGAGGTCGAGATGCGGATATTGGTCTTGGTCCCGGCGAAGGCTTCCTCGAGGCTGATCTCCACCTGCGTGCGCAGATCGGCGCCGCGGCCGGTGGCGCCGCCGCGCCCACCGCCACGCCCGCCGCCGAAGCGGCCGAACATTTCCTCGAAGATGTCCTCGAAGGCGCCGCCGAAGGGGCTGCCGCCGCCGCCGCCCGGCCCGCCCTGTTCGAAGGCGGCGTGGCCGAAGCGGTCATAGGCGGCGCGCTTCTCGGCATCCTTCAGGACGTCATAGGCCTCGTTCAATTCCTTGAACTTCGCCTCGGCGTCCTTGTCGCCCTGGTTGCGGTCGGGGTGCCACTTCATCGCGAGCTTGCGATAGGACTTCTTCAGGTCCTCCTCGCCGGTCTCGCGGGCGACGCCCAGCACTTCGTAGTAGTCACGCTTCGACATATGTCCTGGCCCTCAGACGGCGGGCGCGGCCCATCCGGGCCGCTTGCCTTCGCGCCACGCACTGGTGTGCCGGGCGCGGCAGGCAGGTTGGGCGCGGTCGCGCCGGGCGCTCCCGGATCGTGCTGGAGCACCGCGACCAGCGGCTTGCGATGACGGTCGACGACGAATGTCGGGCGCGGTGGTGCCGTGCGCGGGCCATGCGCGGTTGCCCGGCGCAGCCGCGCGCGCTTCTCGCCCTGCTCTCGCGGTGCTGGCGCTCGTCATCATGGGGTCCCGCAAGCTGTGCCGCCCGGTCCTTGTCGGGGCCGGGCGGCGATCATCATGGCGCAGGTCGGTCCTGGCGTCAGGACGGCTTGCGCTTGTTCGGGTCCACTTCCTCGAACTCGGCATCGACCACCTTGTCGCCACCGGGGGTCGACGGGCCGGCGCCAGGCGCGGCGCCGCCTTCGGGCTTGGCGTCGGCGCTCGCCTTGTAGATCGCCTCGCCCATCTTCATCGAGGCCTGGCCCAGGCGCTCGCTGGCGGCGTTGATGGCCTCGACCTCCTGCTTCTCGATGGCGGCGCGGGCGGCGGTGAGCGCCTCCTCCACGTCGGACTTCTCGGCCGGCGGGATCTTGTCGGCGCTGTCCTTCAGCGTGCGCTCGGTCTGGTGCACCAGGGCTTCGAGCTGGTTGCGCGCCTCCACGCTTTCGCGGCGCTTCTTGTCCACGTCGGCATTCGCCTCGGCGTCCTTCACCATCCGCTCGATATCGGCGTCGGACAGGCCGGACTTGGCCTGGATGCGGATCTGCTGCTCCTTGCCGGTGGCCTTGTCCTTCGCGGAGACGGAGACGATGCCGTTCGCGTCGATGTCGAAGGTGACTTCCACCTGCGGCACGCCGCGCGGCGCGGGGGGGATGCCCGTGAGGTCGAAGGTGCCGAGCTGCTTGTTGTCGGCCGCCATCTCCCGCTCGCCCTGGTAGACCTTGATGGTCACCGCGGTCTGGTTGTCGTCGGCCGTGCTGAACACCTGCGACTTCTTGGTCGGGATGGTGGTGTTGCGGTCGATCAGGCGGGTGAACACGCCGCCCAGCGTCTCGATGCCGAGCGACAGCGGCGTCACGTCGAGCAGCAGCACGTCCTTGACGTCGCCCTTCAGCACGCCGCCCTGGATGGCGGCGCCGATGGCCACGACCTCATCCGGATTGACGTTGCGCGCGGGCTCCTTGCCGAAGAAGGCCTTCACCGCCTCGATGACCTTGGGCATGCGGGTCATGCCGCCGACCAGGATCACCTCGTCGATCTCGCCCGCCGTCAGCCCGGCATCCTTCAGCGCCATCTTGCAGGGCTCGAGCGTGCGCTGGATCAGGTCATCGACCAGGGCTTCCAGCTTCGAGCGCGTCAGCTTCATCACCAGGTGCTTCGGCCCGGAGGCGTCGGCGGTGATGAAGGGCAGGTTGACCTCGGTCTCCTTGGCCGACGACAGCTCGATCTTCGCCTTCTCGGCGGCTTCCTTCAGGCGCTGCAGCGCGAGCTTGTCGCCGCGCAGGTCGATGCCCTGCTCCTTGCGGAATTCGTCGGCCAGGTAGTCGATGATGCGCTGGTCGAAATCCTCGCCGCCGAGGAAGGTGTCGCCGTTGGTGGATTTCACCTCGAAGACGCCGTCGCCGATCTCGAGCACCGACACGTCGAAGGTGCCGCCACCCAGGTCGTACACCGCGATGGTGCCGCCCTTCTTCTGGTCCATGCCATAGGCGAGCGCCGCCGCCGTCGGCTCGTTGATGATGCGCAGCACCTCGAGGCCGGCGATCGCGCCGGCTTCCTTGGTGGCCTGGCGCTGGGCGTCGTTGAAATACGCGGGCACGGTGATGACGGCCTGGGAGACGGTCTCGCCGAGGAAGGCCTCGGCGGTCTCCTTCATCTTGGTCAACACCATCGCGCTGACCTGCTGCGGCGCGTAGGACTGGCCGTCCACCTCGACCCAGGCGTCGCCATTGGCGGCCTTGGTGATCTTGAAGGGTGCGAGGCCGATGTCCTTCTGCACCATCGGGTCGTCGAAGCGGCGGCCGATCAGGCGCTTCACGGCGTAGAGCGTGCCCATGGGATTGGTGACCGCCTGGCGCTTGGCGGACTGGCCGACCAGGCGCTCGCCGTTCTTGGCGAAGGCGACCATGGAGGGGGTGGTGCGGGCACCCTCGGCGTTCTCGATGACCCTGACGTCCTTGCCTTCCATGATGGCGACGCAGGAATTGGTGGTGCCGAGGTCGATGCCGATGACCTTGCTCATCCGAGTATTCTCCTTCTTTGGCAGGCGGGGATGGCCCGGAATTGGCGCCATGCCCGCCCCCTGTGCTGACCGGCGGCAAGCGCCGCGGCGGATGGGTGGCTGGGGGTCCCCGCGCAACGCGAGGAATGAGACTGCAGGGATGTATTGATCCGGCGCGCACCGGACAAGGGTGATGAGGGGCTCCGCGCGCAAATGAGCCCCTGCGGCACGCGCATGGCCCGGTTGCGCGACCGCAAGGCTGCCAGCCCGCGTCTGTGCCATCGGACGGCTTCGCTTGCAGGCGGCGCCCCATCCTTCCTAGGCTGGGGCCAAATAACCGTCGGGAGCACGCTGGGGATGGCCGCACCGCCTGGAATGAGCCGCCGCGCGCTGTGGCGCCTGCTCGCCGCGGCCGCGGCGGCACCCATCCTGCCCAAGGCGGGGCGCGGCGAAACCGCCCGCCCGCTGAATATCGTGGTCATCGGCGCCGGCCTGTCGGGGCTTGCCGCCGCCCGGGCCCTGGCCGATGCCGGCCACCGCGTCACCGTCCTGGAGGCCCGCGGCCGCACCGGCGGGCGCCTGCACACCATCGACTTCCGTGGCCAGCGCCTGGACATGGGCGGCGCCTGGATCCACGGCCCGGAGGGCAACCCCCTCACGCCCCTGGCCGACCAGGCCGGCATCCGCCGCATGCCGACCTATGATTCGCGCACCATCATGTTCGATGCCGATGGCCGCCGCCTGACCGAGGCCGAGACCACCGCCATCTTCGACACCGTGGGCCGGCTGATCGCGCATGACAGCCCCTATGCGTATCGCGGCGCGCGGGACGTATCCCTGGCCGAGGCGGTGCCGCTGCTCGACCCCACCACCCGCGCCACGGCCTATGACCAGCGCGTCGCCGCCTGGCTGTCCGCCTACGTCGCCGGCTATGCCGGGGGCGATGCGTCCGAGGTCTCGGCCCAGGGCTGGTTCGGCGGCGAGGGCGAGATCCCGGAGGAGAACCATCTTCTCGCCCAGGGCTACAATGCCGTCACGGACCTGCTGGCGCGCGGTCTGGACATCAAGCTGCGCCAGGTGGTGCGGGCCGTGCGCCTGGCCGGCGACGGCGTGGTGGTGGCGACGGCCGAGCAGGCGTATTTCGCCGACCGGGTGGTGGTGACGCTGCCGCTGGGCGTGCTCAAGCGTGGCGACGTGGCGTTCGACCCGCCCTTGCCGGCGGCGCACCAGGGGGCCATCGCGCGCATCGGCAACGGCCTGCTCAACAAGATCGTGCTGGCCTTCCCGCGCGGCTTCTGGCCGGCCGAGGCGCATTACCTGCGATCCCTGTCCGCCACCCCCGACAATGTGGCGCCCGAGATCGTCAGCCTGCAGCCGCACCTCAACGTGCCGGTGCTGGTGGCGCTGGTGGGCGGATCGGCCGCCCAGCGGATCGAGATGCTGCCCGATGCCGCGCAGGTGGACCTGGTGATGGGGGCGCTGCGCCGGATGTTCGGTTCCGGCATCCCGCGCCCGATCGACAGCCGCGTCACGCGCTGGTCGCGGGATATCTACGCGCGCGGCGCCTATTCCTTCCTGCCGGTCGGGGCCTCGATCGCGGACCACCAGGCCCTGGCGCGGCCGGTCGCCGGGCGGATCTTCCTTGCCGGGGAGGCAGCGACCAGCGAGGCGCCGTCCTATGCCCATGGCGCGCTGCTCGGCGGGCGGCGCGCGGCGCGGGAGATCCTGGGAGGCTAAGCGGGGCGGCGCCCGTGCGCGTCAACGTTGGCGGGCGCGCGCCATCTGTTCCGCGTTGCGCAGCGTCGGCAGCGCGCTCTCGCATTCCGCCTGCTGCGGGCGCGTCCGCTGGCGTGCCATGGTCGCGTCCGCCTCGGCCCAGACCGCATCGCCGTGGCGCCGGTCCGCCTGGGTGAGCAGGCGCGTGCGTTCCAGCAAGGCGTCGCGCGTCCGTGTCGCCTGGCGGCGGATCGCCGCATCGTCGCATTGCACCGTGATCAGCGCGATGCCGAGGTCGAGGCCGAGCCGCTGCGCCTCGGGATCGGCGGAGGGGGCGGGCTGGTCCGTCGCAGCCGGGCGCGCGACGGCCTGCTCGGCACGCGCGGCCGCCGCGGAAGGCGGTGAGGGCTGGCAGCCCCCTACGGCCAGCGCGATGCACAGCAACGCCGCCACCTTCATGCCATCATCCACCGCCCGAGCCCCCTGAATTGCCGCGCCCCGGCCCGCCCGGGACCGGCATCGTGGCAGTGGCCTGCTACTTTCCCGCCACCACCACCATGGCGGGCTTCAGCAGCCGGCCGTTCAGTGTCCAGGCCGGGGTCCAGCACGCCACGACCGACCCGGGGGCCACGCCCGGCGGGGCGGGCTGTTCGGCCATCGCCTGGTGCATCTCCGGGTCGAAGGGCTTGCCGGTCGGGTCCTCCCGCCGGACGCCGTTGCGCTCCAGGATGCCGAGGAAGGCGCGTTCCACCCCTTCGATGCCGTCGCGGATCTTGGTGAGCACATCGGGCTCATCGGCCGACTTGCCAGGCATGGCGTCGAGGCCGCGGCGCAGGTTCTCGGCCGCTTCCACCACGTCGCGGGCAAATTTTTGGGTGGCATAGGCGCGCGCTTCTTGCACGTCCCGCGTGGTGCGGGTCCGCAGGTTCTGCATCTCGGCCTCGGCGCGCAGCCAGCGGTCCTTCAGCGAGGCTGCCTCCACTTCCAGCGCCGCGATGCGATCCGCGGGCGTGGGCTCGGGCGGCGGGGCCTCGGACCCGGCGTCGGTCTGCGGCGCGGCGTCGGCGGTGCCAGCGGCGGCCGTGCCAGGGGCGTGCGGGTCGTCGGGTGTGTCCTTGGTCTCGGTCATCTGGGAATAGTGTCTCGCGTCGCGGGCACGGCCGGGTGGCCGCGCGGTTGTGCATCACCTAGGCGCCTCGCCTGCCCGCGGCAAGCAGGGGCGGGGACGCGGCGGCCAGCAGGCGGTCCAGCGCCGGCGACAGCCCGCATTGCGGCGCCTGGCCTGCCTGCCGCGGCACGGCGGCTGGACTGGCCAGCGCGGCGGCAAGCCCGCACTCCAGGCTGTCCAGCACCGGCACGGGAACCATCGGCGCCAGGCGCTGCGCCAGGCCCGCCAGCCCGGCGCCGCCCAGCACCACCACCCCCGCCCCGTCGCGCACGGCCGCCTGCGCCGCCTCGGCCAGGATGGCGAGCGCGCCGCCGGGGTCGCGGGCAATCTGGTCGCCGGTGGGGGCGACGCCGCGCACCAGCACCTGGTCGGGGCCATGGCCACGCACCAGCGCGAACTCCTGCAGCATGGGCACCCAGGCCGCGCCACCGGTCAGCAGCGCGATGCGGGGCGCGACCCGCAACGCGGCGGCGATCGACGCCTCCGCCATGCCATGCACCGGGATGGGCAGGAGTTCGCGCGCTGCCTCGATGCCCGGTTCGCCGAAGCAGGCGATCAGGGCGGCGTCGAAGCCGCGCGGGTTGTCGGGGCCGACATGGTCGGCGAAGGCGGCCAGCACCGCATGCCCGGCGATGGCGACGGCGGCGCGGGTGGCGATGTAGCGCGCGCCGAAGGGGGCGGTGGCCGGGATGATCTCGGCGGCAGGCAGGCCAAGGCGCGGCAGGGCCTCGGCCGCGCGCAGGGCGAGCAGCGTGGTGATCGCGGGGTCGGTGTTGCCGTTCAGCAGCAGCAGGCGCATCGGCCAGGGTCAGCATGGCCGGCTGGGGCGCGCAAGACCCGCCCTGCCCGGGGCAGGATGCCGCGCTTCTAGGCAGGAATGGGGTCCAGGGTGCAGGATTTCCCCGGGGCCGCCATGGCATGGCCCTTGCTGCTTCCGATCCTCCGGCGGGGTGCCATCCCTGCTGGCGCCGGGGCCGCAGGCAATGTCGTTCGACGCCCGGGGAAACGCCACTGGAGGACCAGGTCCGATGCGACTGCGACGCTTCCTTCTCATCGCATGCCTGGCCGCCTTGCCGGCGCTGGCGGCCGCCCCCGCGGTGCAGGCGCAGGGCACCATCCGCATCGGCATGACCGCGGCCGATATCCCGCTGACCAACGGCCAGCCGGACCAGGGCTTCGAGGGCAACCGGTTCACCGGCATCCCGCTGTTCGACAGCCTGACGATGTGGGACCTGTCCTCGGCGGATCGTCCGTCGGTGGTCGTGCCGGGGCTCGCGACCGAATGGCGCGTCGATGCGAATGACCGCACGCGCTGGATCTTCACGCTGCGCCGCGGCGTGCGCTTCCATGACGGGTCCGCATTCAATGCCGACGCCGTGGTGTGGAACGTGCGCAAGGTGCTGGACCGCGAGGCGCCGCATTTCGACCCGCGCCAGGTCGGCGTGACCGCGACCCGCATGCCGACGCTGCGCCGCGCCGAGAAGGTCGATGACTACACCGTCGCCTTGATCACCAGCGAACCGGACAGCCTGCTGCCGATCAACCTGACCAACCTGTTCATGGCATCGCCGGCGCAATGGGACCGCCACCGCGCGGCCAGCCCGAATGCCGAGGCCGCCTGGGGCGCCTTCGCGCGCGAACCCTCGGGCACCGGGCCGTTCCGCGTGACGCGCTTCGTGCCGCGCGAACGGCTCGAGATGGCGCGCTTCGACGGCTACTGGGGCGAGAAGGCGCGCGCCGAGCGGATCGTGCTGCTGCCGATCCCCGAGGCGAATGCCCGCACCGCCGCGCTGCTGTCGAACCAGGTGGACTGGATTGAGGCGCCGGCGCCCGACGCCATCCCGCAGCTGCGCTCGCGCGGGATGGCCATCACGTCGAACGCGCAGCCGCATGTCTGGCCGTGGCAGCCCTGCTTCGCGGAAGGCTCGCCGCTGCGTGACGTGCGCGTGCGGCGCGCGATCAACCTGGCGATCGACCGCGAGGGGCTGCGCACGCTGCTGGGCGGGCTGATGGCGGTGCCGGTCGGCACCGTGCCGCGCGGGCATCCATGGTTCGGCACCCCGACCTTCAATATCCGCACCGACAAGGCCGAGGCGCGGCGCCTGCTGGCGGAGGCCGGCTACACGGCGCAGCGGCCGCTCACGCTGCGCGTGCAGATCAGCGCATCGGGTTCCGGCCAGATGCAGCCGCTGCCGATGAACGAATACGTGCAGCAGGAACTGAAGGAGGTCGGCGTCAACGTCGAGTTCGACGTGATCGAATGGAACGCGCTGTTCACCAACTGGCGCAATGGCTGCCAGCACGCTTCGGCCCGTGGCGCGCATGCCACCAACGTGTCCTTCGCCGCGATGGATCCGTTCTTCGCCATGGTGCGCTTCTGGGATTCCAAGATGGCGCCGCCGGT
>LNEW01000208.1 GCA_001464375.1 Rhodospirillales bacterium Ga0074136
TGAGCATGGCCAGGGCAGAACGGGGAGGGCTCTGCCCTCCCCGGACCCCACCCGCCAAGGGCCTAAGGGCCCCTGGACCCCTCGACTTGATCGGGGGATTTGGGGAGGGGCGTGGCGCGCCCGTGGCGATGGCGGCACTGACGATGCCCCTCCCCAAATCCCCTGATTCAAACCCGCGATCCAAGGGGCCGTTGCCCCTTGGTGGGGGGAGGTCCGGAGGGGGGCAAAGCCCCTCTCCGGCACGCCCGTGACCAACCCGATCAGTATATCCCGCCTGGGCTTCGCGTATGGCGAGGGTGAGTTGCGCCGGCCCGTGCTGCGGGACATTGCGTTGACCGTGCATGCCGGGGAGGTGGTGTTGCTGACCGGCCCGTCGGGCTCGGGCAAGACGACGTTGTTGACGCTGATCGGGGCGTTGCGGGCCATGCAGGATGGTTCGTGCCGGGTGCTCGGGCGTGAGTTGATGGGCGCGTCGGAGCGCGAGCGCGTGCGGCTGCGCCGGTCGATCGGATTCATTTTCCAGAACCACAATCTGCTGGGCTTCTTGTCGGCGCGGCAGAACGTGGCGATGGCGCTCGAGATCGATGCGGCGCTGCCCGAGGCCGAACGGTTGCAGCGTGCCGGGGAAATGCTGCGTGCGGTGGGCCTTGCGGGGCATGAGGACAAGGTGCCGGGCAAGCTCTCGGGCGGGCAGCGCCAGCGCGTGGCGATCGCGCGCGCCTTGGTGGCGGGGCCGGGCCTGGTGCTGGCGGACGAGCCGACGGCCGCGCTGGACAAAGTCTCCGGCGGGGAGGTCGCGCATCTGCTGCGCGACATGGCGAAGTCGCGCGGCACGCCGATCCTGATGGTCACCCATGATCCGCGCATCCTGGATATCGCCGACCGCGTGGTGACGATGGAGGATGGTCGCATCGTGGAAGCCCAGGCGGCCTGAGGGTCTCGCGCGCCCCGGCGGGCGCGTTGATCTGAATCAATCGCCCGATGCGCGCCGGCTGCGATGCTGGCAGGCATGCGAAACCCATCCCGATGTCGGCGGCACGTCAGGGCAGCCTCGTGAAGGAGGCCGGCCCGCTGCTGGCGGCCGCGGCGCCCGAGACGCGCGCGCGGCTGCTGGCGCAGTGCAGGCCGCTGGTCCTGCCGCGCGGCGTGACGGTGTTCGCGCAGGATGCGCCGGCGGACTACCTTCACTTGTTGCTGCAGGGATCGGTCGGCCTCAGCACGATGGAAGATGGCGGCGCGGCAACGCTGGTCGAGATCATGCGTCCCGGCGATGCCTTCGTGGTCGGCGCGGTGATGCTGCGGCGGCCCTGCCCGGTCTCGGCGGCAACGCTGGCGCCATCGCGCATGGTGGCGATCCCGGCCGAGCAGATGCGTGCGGAGGCGACCGGCGATGCCGGGCTGATGCAGGCGGCGCTCGAGCAGATGTCGCGGCAATGGCGCCTGCTGGTGGACCAGGTGGTCGACCTCAAGACGCGCGACGCGACGCAGCGCGCGGCGCGGTTCCTCGCGCGGCGGCTGTCCAGCCAGCATGGCGCCGTGGAATTGCCTGAACCGCGCGCCGCGATCGCCGCGCGGCTGGGCATGACGCCCGAGAGCCTGTCGCGCGCGCTGCATGGGCTGGAGGCGGCGGGGCTGCTGCGCCTGCAGGGCCGGCGGGTCGATGTGCCGGACCGTGCGGCGTTGCTGCGCCTGGCGCTGGCACGCACCGACCATCGCGTGCGGACGGCGTAGCAACCCGCCCCCTTCGCGCCGCGCCGCGGGCATGCTGCGATGCGGCCGCAATCGAGGGGGAGACCACCATGGCCCGCGTGCCCGACATGACCGTGAACGATCTGGCCGAGGCCGATCGCGACCTGCTCAAGCGCAACATCGCGCTGCATCGCGCGCTGACCAACAGCCCGAACGGCGCGCGCGCCTTCTCAGGGCTCGGGCAGTTCATCCGCTATGGGTCGAAGCTGGATCCGCGGCTGCGCGAACTCGCGATCCTGCAGGTCGGCTGGCTGGCACGATCGCCGTATGAGTGGTCGCACCACGTGAAGATCGGCTTCGACTTCGGCGTGACCGAGGCCGACATCCACGCGCTGATCGCCGAGACCGAGGGCCGGCAGTCGAGCCTTGAACCCGTGGCGCAGCTGGTGCTGCTGGCGGCGCGGGAGGCCTTCCACGGCCCGGGCGTGAGCGAGGCCACCTTCGAGCGCCTGCGCGTCCATTTCGACAATGAACGCCTGATCGACCTGGTGCTGGTCATCGCCTTCTACTGCGCGGTGGTGCGGGTGCTGGCCTCGCTCGATATCCGGGTGGAGGCTGACTACCAGCCGTATCTGGACCGGTTTCCACTGCCGGGCTGAGGCGGGCGGGGCGCGCGCATGGCGCCCGTGCGCGCCGTGCATGGTCATTCCGCTCGACGCGCCTTGCTGCACCGCGGCAGGCTGTCGGGATGATGTCGCTCCTGCGTCCCGCGCTCCCCATCCTGATCGGCGTGTCGGTCATGCTTTCGCTGGCCATGGGCATCCGCCAGAGCCTCGGTCTTTTCATGGCGCCGGCCACGCAGGACCTCGGCATCGCGGTGGCGGAGTTCACGCTGGCCATCGCGGTGCAGAACCTGGGCTGGGGGTTCCTCACGCCCTTCGCCGGTGCGGCGACGTCGCGCTGGGGGTTCCGCCCGGTGCTGATGACCGGGGTGGTGGCCTATATCGCGGGTCTTGCGGTGATGGCGCTGGCGCAGGGCGCGCTGTCGATGATGGTGGGTGCGGGGCTGCTGATCGGCCTGGCGCTGGCCTGCACGGCCAGCGGGATGGCGCTGGCGGTGGCGTCGCGCCCGGTGCCCGCGGCGTTGCGGTCGACCGCGCTTGGCATGGTCTCGGCGGCGGGGTCGGTGGGGGCGCTGATCGCGGCGCCGATCGGCCAGGTGCTGGCGGAGGGCTGGGGCTGGCGGGCCGGGGTGGTCGGGTTCCTGTTGATCGCGCTGGCGATGATCCCGGCGGCCTGGATCGCCGGGCGGGTGGATGCCGTGCCGGTGCCGCCGCTCGCGCGGGGCGAATCGCCGCGGATGGGCGTCGCGCTGAAGCAGGCGATGACGCACGTGCCCTTTCTGGTCATGGCCGGGGCGTACTTCGTGTGCGGGCTGCAGCTGGTGTTCCTGACCACGCATTTGCCGTCCTACCTCGCGCTGTGTGGGCAGGACCCGATGCTCTCGGCCAAGGCGCTGGGCACGATCGGCGGGTTCAACGTGCTGGGCTCCCTGTTCTTCGGCTGGGCCGGCGGGCGCTGGAACAAGGGGGCGCTGCTGGGGGGCATCTACCTGGTGCGATCGGCCGTGCTCGGGCTGTATTTCGCCTGGCCGCCCAGCGAGGCATCGACCCTGGTCTTCGCGGCCATCATGGGGTTACTGTGGCTGGGCGTGGCACCGCTGGTGGCGGGGCTGGTCGCCGAGTTCTTCGGCCTGCGCTTCCAGGCGATGATCCAGGGCATCGCCTTCATGTCGCACCAGCTGGGCTCGTTCCTGGGCGCTTTCGGCGGTGGCGTGCTGTTCGACCTGAACGGGGACTATGTGCTGGCCTGGCAGTTGGGCGTGGGGATGGGGCTGACGGCGGGGGCGATCCAGGTGGCCTATGCGCTGCGTGGCGCGCCGCCGGCGCAGGCGCGACCCGTGCCTGCCTGAGGCCGGCCGACGCGCTCCTTTTCCACACGCCCGCAATCCCGTATGTGGCAGGTGATGGCATCGTCCTTGGGAGGGACCCCCGCATGAATCGTCGCGCCCTGATGGGGGCCGCGGCTGCCGCCGCCCCCGCCGCCCTCGCCACGCCCGCGCTGGCGCAGACCCAGATGCCGGAGGTGCGCTGGCGCCTCACCTCGTCCTTCCCGCGCAATCTCGATGTGCTGTTCGGCACTGCCGAGAGCATCGCGCGCCGCGTCGGCGAACTGACCGACGGGCGCTTCCGCATCACCGTCTTCCCGGGCGGCGAGATCGCGCCGCCGCTCGCCGCACTCGATGCCGTGCAGTCGGGGTCGGTCGAATGCGCGCACACCGCGCCCTACTACTATGTAGGCAAGGAGCCGGGCTTCGCCTTCTTCACGGCGATGCCCTTCGGGCTGAACAGCCGCATGTACAATGCCTGGTTCCGCCATGGCGGCGGCGGTGAGCTCTGCACCGAGCTGATGGGCGAATACAACGCGGTGTCCTTCCCCGCCGGCGACACCGGCGCGCAGATGGGCGGCTGGTTCCGCAGCGAGGTGCCGAACCTGGCCGCGCTGAACGGGCTGAAGTTCCGCATCGCGGGCTTCGCGGGGCAGGTGTTCCAGCGCCTGGGCGCGGCACCCACCCAGGTGGCGGCGGCCGACATCTATCCCTCGCTGGAGCGCGGCACGCTGGACGCCGTGGAATTCGTCGGGCCGCATGACGACGAGAAGCTCGGCTTCGTGCGCGTGGCGCGCTTCTACTACGCCCCGGGCTTCTGGGAGCCGGGCGCGCGGCTGCACTTCATGGCCAACCGCGCGGCCCATGCGGCGCTGCCGGACATCTACAAGAACGCCATCGCGGTGGCCTGCGCCGAGGCCGACAGCACCATGCTGGCGCGCTACGACGACCTGAACCCGAAGGCGCTGCGCCGGCTGGTGGCGGCCGGCGCACAGCTGCGCTTCTTCAACCGCGACATCATGCAGGCGGCCTGGAATGCCGCTCACGAGGTCTATGCCGAGACCTCGGCGCGCAACCCGCGCTTCAAGAAGATCTGGGAGTCGTACCAGCCCTACCGCAACGAATCCTACCAGTGGTTCCGCGTGGCGGAGAATTCCTTCGACAACTTCGCCTTCCCGGCTGCGGCCGCCGCACGCTGAAGCTGGGTTTTTTGCGTCCCTCGGACGGCGGGCGGCCGGCATCCGCCCGCCTTGCCCTCGCGGGGACTGGCGCGCCCGGCGCGGCCGATGGGTTGGGCGCGGTCGCGCCTTGCGCTCCCGGATCGCGGCGGGGCGGCGATCCGAAGGTCGGGGTGGCGTGCATGGCGGACGATTCATCGCACCGCCCGATTCACGCCACGTCCGTAAGGGCATAAGGTCGCCTCACACCGCGCGCGGATGATTGGCATGGATTTCGGCTCGCTCTTCTCCGCCCTGCTCATGGGCATCGTCGAGGGGCTCACCGAGTTCCTTCCCATCTCCTCGACCGGCCACCTGATCCTGCTGGGCGAGCTGATCGGCTTCCGCGGCCCGCCCGGCAAGACCTTCGAGATCTCGATCCAGCTCGGCGCCGTGCTGGCGGTGGTGGTGATCTACCGCGACCTGATCCTGGACCTGCTGCGCGGCATGTGGCGGCCGGGGCTCGAGCGCTTCTACGTGGTGAACCTGGTGCTGGCCTTCCTGCCGGCGGCGATCATCGGCGCCACGCTGCATTCCACCATCACGGGTGCGCTGTTCAATCCGTGGGTGGTCTGCGTGGCGCTGATCGTGGGTGGCATCGCGATCATCGTGATCGAGCGCGCACGGCCCGAACCCACCATTCATTCGGTGCCCGAGATCGGCCCCCTCGCCGCCGTGCTGATCGGCTGCGGCCAGGCGCTGGCGATGATCCCGGGCACGTCGCGGTCCGGGGCCACCATCATCACCGCGCTGGTGATCGGCGTGGATCGCAAGACCGCCGCCGAATTCTCCTTCGTGCTGGCAATCCCGACCATGCTCGCGGCGACCGTGTACTCGCTGTACAAGGCGCGCGCCGACATCGACGTCTCCGCCTTCGGGCAGATCGGCGTGGGCTTCGTCGCCGCCTTCGTGGTGGCCTTCTTTACCGTTCGCGCGGTGCTGGCGGTGATCGGGCGGATCGGCTTCACGCCCTTCGGCTGGTACCGGATCGGGCTCGGCGTGGTGATGTTGGCGGTGCTGGCGCTGCGCTGAGAGGCGCAGTGCGAAGTCCGCCCCGGCCAGGGCTGCCGACCCACGACGGTGGCGGGATGGGGCGGGCCGGTGGCGGCTTTCTCCCATCCGTTCGCGGGCTCACGCGGCGCGCTGCATTTCCACGCCGCCGCGACATTCCATCACGCCCACCACCTGCGCCAGGTTGCCGGCCACCAGGTGCACCATGCCCGCCGGCATGGCCGCCAGTGCGATCTCGACGTGCAACGCCTCGCCCTCGCGCCGCGCCAGCAGCAGGTCGGGCACCAGGTCGCGCCTGGCCAGCGGTTGCAGCAGGCGCGGGATCAGGCCGGGCGAGGCCTCCGCCAGCAGATGGAAACGCACGGCGACAGGTTGCTCGGGGTCGGACATGGCGGCGATCACTTCGGTCTGTGGCAGGGTGGGGCGGCGCGGGCCGATCGGCCGAGGGCGCGCCCGCCCCGGAGCGCGTCCCTAACGGGCCGTGCCGGTAATTCGACCTGCGGTATGCCGGTGCAATGCCATGGCCGAAATCCTAGCGACCACGGGCGGCCCGCACCAGCGCCGGTTACCGCGGTTCGCCCACCGGCGCGAAAGAACAATTTTCGGTCGACCGGCCGCCGCCGGGCGCAGGCAAGCAGAAGCCGGGGTGGCTTGCCGCGCAGCATTCCGGCTGCGCGGTCAGGCGGCAGGGCGCGAACGCGTCGGCCACGCTTCGATGTCGAGGCGCGGAGGCTCCGCAACGGGCCGTGCCCGCCGTCCCGATCGCGCAGCGGTTCCACTGGACCGGACGCTGATCTAGGGTCGCCTTCCGCCATCCGGAGCCCGCCCATGCGCCGCCGCCACCTGATCCTCGCCGCCCCCGCGCTGCTGGCCGCCCCGGCGCTCGCGCAATCCTATCCGGGCCCGGTGCGCATCATCGTGCCCTTCGCCACGGGCGGTACCACCGACATCATCGCGCGGCTGATCGCCGACGAGATGGGCCGGCGGCTGGCCACCACCGTGATCGTCGAGAACCGGCCCGGTGCGGGGGCAACGCTCGGCACCGGCCTGGTGGCGCGCGCCGCGCCGGATGGCACGACGCTGCTGGTCTCCACCATCTCGGGCATGGCGGTGGGCAATACGTTGTATCGCGACCGCATCCAGTGGGACGCCGACCGCGATTTCGCGCATATCGCGACCATTCTCGGCACGCCCTACCTGTTGCTGGTAAACCCTGCGACATCGATGAATTCCGTCGCGGATTTCATCGCCGCGGCGAAGTCGCCGCGCGGCGTGCCCTATGCCACCAGCGGGATCGGGTCGGTGCCGCATCTGGTCGGACTGCGGCTGGCGCAGGCCGCCGGATTTGAATTGCAGCACATCCCGTATCGCGGCGGGTCGCAGGCGGCGACGGATGCGATCGCCGGCGTGGTGCCGTCGGTGATGGACAGCCTGACGGCGGCCTCGGCTTACATTCGTGCGGGTTCGCTGCGCGCGCTGGCCTTCACCACGCGCGCCCGCATCGCGGACTTCCCGGCCATCCCGACCTTCGTCGAGAGCGGTTTTCCCGACATCATCGCCGATGGCTGGGCCGGCATCGCAGCCCCTGCGGGCACGCCGCGCGCCTTGCAGGAAAGGCTGGCGACCGCGATCCGCGAGGCGATGGCCGCACCGCAGGTGGCGCGCCGCTATGCCGAGACGGCGACGCTGCCGGGCACGCTGTTCCTCGATGACGCGCAGGCCTTCGTGCGCGCCGAGATCGCGGCGCCGGTGGTGCGCGCGTCGGGCGCGACGCCGGGGTGAACCGCAGCTGCGGCGCGCCGTTTTCAAGCGCGCCTTGCGGCGCGACGGTCTCAAGCGCGCCTGCGGCGCGACGGCCTGAAGCGCGCGCGGCACCATCCTGCCGCACCGCGCGCTTTAACCCTGGCGTGACGCGCCGCGACAGGATTTGATAACGCTCAAGGACTGCGCTGCCCCGCCGAAGCATCGATAGGGCTGAACGCGCATCCACCCAGGGAGGAGACCAGCATGCCACGTGTCGCACTCGTCACCGGAGGCCAGCGCGGCATCGGCGCCGCCATCAGCGAGGCCCTGCAGGCCGCCGGCCGCAAGGTCGTCGCGTCCTATGCCGGCAACGACGCCGCTGCCGAGGCCTTCACCAAGCGTACCGGCATCCCCTGCTACAAGTTCGACGTGGGCGACTACGAGGCCTGCGCCGCGGCGATGAAGCAGATCGACGCCGAGGTCGGCCCGGTCGAGATCCTGGTGAACAATGCCGGCATCACCCGCGACGCCACCATGAAGCGCCTGTCGCGCGAGATGTGGGATGCCGTGATCGATACCAACCTCGGCTCCTGCTACAACATGTGCAAGCTGGCCTGGGACGGCATGTCGGCGAAGAAGTTCGGCCGCATCGTCAACATCGGTTCGGTCAACGGCCAGGCGGGCCAGTACGGCCAGGTGAACTACGCCGCCGCCAAGTCCGGCATCCACGGCTTCACCAAGGCGCTGGCGCAGGAAGGCGCCCGCGCGCAGATCACGGTGAACGCCATCGCGCCGGGCTACGTGGACACCGAGATGGTGCGCGCCGTCCCGCCCGACGTGCTCGAGAAAATCATCGCGCGCATCCCGATGGGGCGCCTGGGCCGAGCCTACGACATCGCGCGCGGCGTGCTGTTCCTGACCGCCGACGATGCCGACTTCATCACCGGGTCGACGCTGTCGATCAATGGCGGGCAGCACATGTACTGAAGCGGTGCGCGCCGTCGCGGTGATCGGGCGCGATGGGCCGGACCCGTCGCGCCGCGCCGCATGGCGCGACCGGCACATCGCCGCCATCGAGCACTTCGCGCAGGAGGGCCTGTTGCTGCTGGGCC
This sequence comes from Rhodospirillales bacterium Ga0074136, assembly GCA_001464375.1. Classification (GTDB taxonomy): domain Bacteria; phylum Pseudomonadota; class Alphaproteobacteria; order Acetobacterales; family Acetobacteraceae; genus Neoroseomonas. The sequence goes on from LNEW01000208.1 coordinate 8,721, forward strand.
TGCCGCTGCATTCGCCGCAGGGGCGGTCGGAAGGCTCGCTGATGGTCGTGGCGGCGGCCGACCAGGCCACCCTGGATGGCTACCTGGCGCGCGAACCCTTCGCCGTCGGTGGCGTGTGGCAGGACATCGCCTGCCGGCCGGTCAGCATCCCGTCGCTGCCCTGGGGCGCCTGGCCCGCCATGGGTACGCCGGTGCCGCCCGGGCGCAGCCACACGATCCTCATCCTGGAGGGCGATGCACGACCCGAGCGGCTTGCCGAGGTGGCCGCGTCGGGCCTGCTGGTCTTTGCCGCCGAGACGCTCGATGCGCCGGGCGCGATCCTGGTGACCACGCATCGCGACGATGCGGCGGCGCTGGCCTTCGTCGCGGACGATCCGGCGCTGCGGCATCGCACCGCCGCGGCGTACGCGACGCAGTTCCGGCCGCTGGCGTATCGGCCGCTGCCGTAGCCCGCGGCGGGTGTGGCTCCGGCACGCGAGGCTGACGCGCGCCGCGCCGCGTGGCAGCATCGCCGCCGCCATCGGAAAGGGGACAGCCATGGGCTACGCCATCATCGCCTGGGACGGGCCCGACCCGGCGCGGCGCGCGGCATCGCGCGACCGCCACATGGCGGTCCTCACGCGCTGGGCCGGCGACGGGCGGTTGGCGCTCGGCATGCCGCTGTTCACGCCGGACTGGCGCCCGGCCGGGTCGCTGATGGTGCTGGAGGTGCCGGACCAGGCGGGGCTCGACGCCTATCTGGCGGAGGAACCCTTCGCGGTGGACGGCGTGTGGGCAAGCTGGACGGTGCATCCCTTCCGCATCGCGCCGCTGCCCTACCGGCTGTTGCCGCAGCCGGGCGACCCGGTCTCGGCCACCCGCACCCACACCGTGATCGTGGCAATGGATGGCACGGATGCGGAGGCGCCGGCGCGGCGCCAGGCGGTGCGCGCGCAGCACATGGCGCGCGTCGGGCCGCTGGCCGCGGAGGGGGTGCTGGCGATGGGCGGCGCCATCGTGGATGCAGCCGGGGCCATGCGCGGGTCGATCGCCGTGACGCGCCATGCCACCGATGCGCAGGCGCAGGCCTGGATCGCCGAGGATCCCTACGTGACCGGCGGCGTTTGGCGCGACATCACGCTGCACGGGACGCGCTTCGCGGGGCTGCCGTACCAACCATTGCCCGGGGCTGCCGGCTGACGCCTGGTGGACCTGCGCGAACAGGACATCCTGGGCGAGGCGGTCGGCGACCACTGGTACTACCGCAGCAAGTCGCGCGCGATGCTGCGCCTGCTGGAGGGCACCGCGCCGCGCTCGGTGCTCGACATCGGGGCCGGGTCCGGCTTCTTCGCGCGCGAATGGCTCGCGCGCGGCGGTGCCGAGCGCGCGACCTGCGTCGATCCGCACTATCCCGCCGATCGCGATGAGGCGGTGGACGGCAAGCCGCTGCTGTTCCGCCGCGCCGTCACCACCACCGATGCCGACCTGCTGCTGCTGATGGACGTGCTGGAACACGTGGACGACGATATCGGGCTGCTTGGCGGCTATGCGCGCCTGGCGCCGCGTGGTGCCACGGTGCTGCTGACCGCCCCGGCCTTCCAGTGGCTGTTCAGCGGGCACGACGTCTTTCTGGGGCACCGGCGCCGCTACACCGTGGCGGGGCTGGCGGCGACGGCGCGGGCCGCGGGCATCACGGTCGATCGGGCCTGCTACTATTTCGCGGCCGTCTTCCCGCTGGCCGTGGCGTTGCGCCTGCCCGGCGCCCTTCGCCGCGGCGCCATCGGCCAGGATCCGGCGCCACGCTGCGACATGCGCCGCCATGGCGCGCTGGCCAACCGGGTGCTCGGTGCGCTGTGCGCGGCGGAATTGCCGGTGTTGCCCTTCAACCGGCTGTTCGGGCTGAGCGTGTTCCTGCGCGGCCGCGTGGCGTAGGGCTACGCCGCCTTCGCCAGCGCCACCTCGAAGGTCGCGCCGGTCTTCTCGCGCATGTCCTCGAGCGTCACGCCGGGGGCGAGTTCCGTCAGCACCAGCCGCGTCGGGCCCTTCCGCGCGAGTTCGAATACGCCGAGATCGCTGATCACCATGTCCACCACGCGCGCACCGGTCAGCGGCAGGGTGCATTCCGGCAGCAGCTTCGGCTTGCCGCCCGCCGTGTGTTCCATCAGCACGATCACGCGCTTCACGCCGGCGACCAGGTCCATGGCGCCACCCATCCCCTTCACCATTTTGCCGGGGATCATCCAGTTCGCGAGGTCGCCATTCGCACCGACCTGCAGCGCCCCCAGGATCGACAGGTCGATATGGCCGCCGCGGATCATCCCGAACGACTGCGCGCTGTCGAAGAAGGAACTGCTGGGCAGCTGCGTGATGGTCTGCTTGCCGGCATTGATCAGGTCGGCGTCCTCCTCCCCTTCGTAGGGGAAGGGGCCGAGGCCGAGCATGCCGTTCTCGCTCTGCAGCTGCACGTTGAAGCCGGTTGGCACGTGATTGGCCACCAGCGTCGGGATGCCGATGCCGAGGTTGACGTAGAAGCCGTCCTGCAGTTCGCGGGCGGCGCGCGCCGCCATGTCGTCGCGGGTCCATGGCATGGTCGTGTTCTCCTTACCGCGGCAGGTGGTCGGGGCCCGCCGCGGCGGCGGCGTGCTTGCGGACGGTGCGCTGTTCGATGCGCTTATCGTAGGCGGGCGGGCAGACCACGATGCGCTTGGTGAAGATGCCCGGCGTATGGATGTGGTCGGCGTCGAGTTCGCCGGCGCGCACCAGGTGTTCCACCTGCGCGACCGTGACCTTCGCCGCGGTCGCCATCATCGGATTGAAGTTCCGCGCGGTCTTTCGATAGACGAGGTTGCCCTCGGTGTCGGCCATGTACGCATGCACGATTGCGAGGTCGGCGAAGATGCCGCGCTCCATCACGTAGGTCTCGCCGTCGAACTCCCGTGTCTCCTTGCCCTTGGCGACATCGGTGCCGACGCCGGTCTTGGTGAAGAAGGCGGGGATGCCGGCGCCGCCGGCGCGGATGCGTTCGGCCAGCGTGCCCTGCGGGTTGAATTCGATCTCGAGCTCACCGGCCAGGTACTGCCGCGCGAATTCGGCGTTCTCGCCGACATAGGAGCTGACCATCTTGCGGATCTGGCGCGTCTTGAGCAGCAGGCCGAGCCCGGCATCGTCGATCCCGGCATTGTTCGACACCACCGTGAGGTCCTTCACGCCGGATGCGCGAATCGCCTCGATCAGCAGGGCGGGGATGCCGCACAGGCCGAAGCCGCCGGAGTGGATGACCATGCCGTCGCGCAACACGCCGGCCAGTGCCGCCGTCGCGTCAGGATAGACCTTGCCCATGCGGGATGCTCCGAACCGTGCTGAACCGGCTTCTCCCTACCGTTCCATGCGCCGCGCCGGAAGGGGTTCGTGCCCCCCTTGCGGGGCGCCGAGGCGAAGGCTATACCGCGCGCCTCTTCCCGGGGGGCCATAGCTCAGATGGGAGAGCGCTTGAATGGCATTCAAGAGGTCCGGGGTTCGATTCCCCGTGGCTCCACCACCCCACCGCAGGGCGCCGCGCCGCAAGGCCGGCGCCCTACGTGTTTTCAGCCCACGGCCACCACGCGATAGCTGAACACCGCCCCGTCCGGCTCGACCACCGCGACATACTCCCCGGGCCGCACGGATTCCGGCCCGCAGTCGAAGCGCGTCTCGGGCGCGTCAGGGCCTTCCGCCGCGGCGCCAAAGAAGCGGATCGACCAGCCATGGTCGGGTTCGTACTGCACGTCGCCCTGCACGGGTTCGACATCCGGCGCGATCCGGCGCGCCCTCCAGGGTTCGGGGTCGGCCTCCCAGGCCGCCGCATCGGGCCGGCCGGCGCCATCCAGCACCAGGTCGATCTCGTAGCGGTGCTCCGCGCTGCCCTCGGGGAAGCCCGGGCCGGCCGCCAGCGCCAGCGTGACGCGCAACACGGCCATGGTCAGATCGCCACCCGCACGCCGAGTTCGACCACGCGGTCGGACGGGATGCGGAAGAATTCAGTGGCCGGCACGGCGTTGCGCGACATCAGCGTGAACAGCCATTGCCGCCAGCGCGACATCTTGGGCACGGCGGCCGCCACCACGGTCTCGCGCCCCAGGAAGTAGGAGGTCTGCATCGGTTCGAAGGGAATGCCGACCTCGCGCAGCGCCTCCAGCTCCTTCGGGATGTTGGGGCTTTCCTGGAAGCCGTAGCGCAGGCCGATCCGGTGGATGTCGGGCGCCAGCTGCTCGACCACGCGGCGACGCTCGGGATCGACCATGGGGATGCCCTCGTTCGTGACGGTCACGAACAGCACGCGCTCGTGCAGCACCTTGTTGTGCTTGAGGTTGTGCAGCAACGCACCGGGCAGGAAATCCGCCTGGCTTGTCATGAACACCGCCGTGCCCGGCACGCGGATGGTGCGCGACTGCGGCAGCCGCGCGATGAAGGACTTCAGCGGGAGCCCGTCCTGGCGGAAGCGCGCGAACAGCAATTCGCGCCCGCGATGCCAGGTGGTCATCATCGCGAACAGCACCGCGCCCAGCACCAGCGGCACGTAGCCCCCCTGCGGGATCTTCAGGACATTGGAGGCGAAGAACAGCAGGTCGATCAGCAGCAGCGGCGCGAAGACGCCGATCGACGCCGCCCAGGCCCAGCCGAAGTGCCGCCGGAACACGATGATCGCCAGGATGGAGGTGCACACGAAGGTGCCCGTGACGGCGATGCCGTAGGCCGCTGCGAGGTTGTCGGAGGTGTGGAACGACAGCACGAGGATCACAACGCCGACCAGCAGCATAAGGTTGACCTGGGGCATGTAGATCTGCCCCTCCTCGGTCTCGCTGGTGTGCTTCACCTCCAGCCGCGGGATGAAGCCCAGCTGCACGCATTGCCGCGCGATGGTGTAGGCGCCCGAGATCATCGCCTGGCTGGCGATGATGGTCGCCGCGGTGGCCAGGAACACCAGCGGCAGGCGGAACCATTCGGGGGCGAGCAGGAAGAACGGGTTTTCGATCGCCGCCGGGTCGCGCAGCAACAGCGCGCCCTGGCCGAGGTAGTTCAGCGTGAGCGCGGGCAGCACCAGCCACAGCCAGGCCCAGCGGATGGGACGGCGGCCGAAATGGCCCATATCCGCGTACAGCGCCTCGGCCCCCGTCACCGCCAGCACGACCGATCCGAAGGCGATGAAGGCGGCAACGCGGTATTCGATGCAGAACTGGATGGCGTAGTGCGGCGACAGCGCCATCAGGACATAGGGGTTGTGCACCACCTCCCACAGGCCGAGCAGCGCCAGTGCGCCGAACCAGGCCGCGCAGATCGGCCCGAAGATCGCCCCCATCCGCCCCGTGCCGGTGAACTGCACCAGGAAGAGCGCGAGCAGGATCGCCAGGGCGATCGGGATCACCGCTTCCTCGAAATGCGGGGAGACGACCTTGAGGCCCTCGACGGCGGACAGCACCGAGATGGCCGGCGTGATGATGCCGTCGCCGAAGAACAGGCAGGCCCCGACGATCCCCACCAGGGCGATCGCCCAGCGCGCGCGCTCGTTCTCGACCCCGCGCTGCGCCAGCGCCATCAGCGCCAGGATGCCGCCCTCGCCGCGGTTGTCGGCGCGGAGGATGAACACGACGTATTTCACCGTGACCGTCAGGATCAGCGCCCAGACGATGAGGCTGAGGATCCCCAGGATCTCCCAGCGTTCGAGCCCGCCGCTGGTGAACAGCAGCAGCGCGGCACGCAAGGCATAGAGGGGGGATGTGCCGATATCCCCGTAGACGACCCCCAGCACGCCCAGCACGAGGGCGGGGGTCAGCGCCTTGGCCTTGGCGTCGGGCGTGGTCACGGGGCCTCGCTGCGGTGCGTCATGGGGGCAAGGCATAGGCCCAGCCCGGGCCATGCCGCAATGCTGCCGTATTGCGGCCCGCGCATGGCGGGGCGGATGGCGGCGGGGATGGCGCCCGCCGCGCCCGGCCTGTCAGTGCCCCCGCAGGATCTGGCTGAGGAACATCTGCAGCCGGTCGGTCTTGGGGTCGTTGAAGACCTGTTCGGGCGTGCCGACCTCGACCACTTCGCCGCGGTCCATGAACACCACGCGGTCGGCGACCTGGCGCGCGAAGCCCATCTCGTGCGTCACCACGATCATGGTCATGCCGGTGTCCGCCAGCATGACCATGGTGTCCAGCACCTCCTTGATCATCTCGGGGTCGAGCGCGCTGGTCGGTTCGTCGAACAGCATGATCTTGGGCTTCATGCACAGCGCGCGCGCGATCGCCACGCGCTGCTGCTGGCCGCCCGAGAGCTGGCCGGGGTACTTCAGCGCCTGCTCCGGGATCTTCACCCGGGTCAGGTACTCCATCGCCAGTTCCTCGGCGGCCTTCTTGGGCATCTTGCGCACCCAGATCGGCGCCAGGGTGCAGTTCTCCAGGACCGTCAGGTGCGGGAACAGGTTGAACGACTGGAACACCATGCCGACCTCGCGGCGGATGGCGTCCAGCGCGCGCAGGTCGTCGGACAGCTCGATCCCGTCCACCAGGATCTTGCCTTCCTGGTGAGTCTCCAGCCGGTTGATGCAGCGGATCATGGTGGACTTGCCGGAGCCCGACGGCCCGCAGACCACCACGCGTTCGCCCAGCGCCACCTGCAGGTTCACGTCGCGCAGCACGTGCAGCGCGCCGAACCACTTGTTCACCTTGTCGAGCACGATGGCCGGCGGGGCGTCGGTGCGGGCGGCGGAGGCGATCTGGCCTTCCGTCTCGATGGCAGCGCTCATGTGTTTCTCGTGTCCCAGGTCGGTGGTTTCGTGTGCGGATCCCCGGCGGCACCGGCCGGGGCGCCCGCCCGCCTGCCCGCAGGCGGCATTCGGGATGCGGGCGCCAGCCGGTGCCGGTCAGACATCACCGCCGGCGGTGCTTGTTGAGGTCGGTTTCGAGCCCCGCGCTGTATTTCGACATGGCGAAGCAGAACACCAGGTAGATCAGCCCGACGAAGACATAGACCTCGATGCCGAAGCCCTGCCAGGCGGGCTCGACGATCGCGGTCTTGCCCGCGGTCAGCAGGTCGAAGATGCCGATGATCAGCACCAGCGAGGTGTCCTTGAAGAAGCCGATGAAGGTGTTCACCAGCGGCGGGATCACCGTGCGCAGCGCCTGCGGCAGAATGATGAAGCCGGTCTTCTGCCAATAGGACAGGCCCATGGCGTCGGCGGCCTCGTATTGGCCCTTGGGCAGGGATTGCAGCCCCGCGCGCACCACTTCCGCCAGATACGCGCCGGCGAACAGGATGATGGCGATCTGCGCACGCAGCAGCTTGTCGATGTTCATGCCTTCCGGGAGGAACAGCGGGAACATGACGGAGGCCATGAACAGCAGGCTGATCAGCGGCACGCCGCGGATCAGTTCCACGTACAGCACGCACAGCACCTTGATGGCCGGCAGGTTCGACCGCCGCCCGAGTGCGACCAGGATCGACAGCGGGAAGGCGAAGGCCAGGCCGAAGGTCGCCAGGATGAGGGTGATCGGCAGCCCGCCCCAGCGTTCCTGCGGCACGTAGGGCAGGCCGAGCACGCCGCCCCACATCAGCACACCGATCGCGGTCAGCGTGCCGGCCCAGATCGGGATCAGCGTCCAGTTCCAGAAGCGCTTCAGCGCCGAGACGATATAGAGCGCGACGAACAGGATGCAGACCAGCGCCGGGCGCCAGTGCTGTTCGTAGGGATAGGTGCCGAACAGCATGAAGCGGTGTTTCTCGGTCACCACCGCCCAGCACGCGCCGGAACCCGCCAGGTCGCGGCAGGCTTGGGTCTGGGCCACGCCATTCGCGTTCACCGGCACCGACCAGATGGCGTTGATGAAGGCCCAGTCCACGAAGCCCATCACCGCGCGGATGATGAGGTAGCCGCAGACTAGCGTGACCGCGGTGGACAGCCAGCCCGCGAACAGGTTGGTGCGTGCCCAGGCGATCGGCCCGACCGCGGTCAGCGGCGCGCTGCGCGGCGTCGCCTCGGGGTTCGCGGTGGCAGCATTCAGCGTGACGTCGCTCATGGCTGTGCCCTCACCTTTCCACCAACGCGATGCGGGCGTTGTACCAATTCATGAACAGGCTGATCGACAGGCTGATGGTCAGGTAGACCGCCATGATGATGGCGATGCCCTCGATCGCCTGGCCGGTCTGGTTCAGCGTGGTGTTGGCGATGGACACGATATCCTGGTAGCCGATCGCCACCGCCAGGGACGAATTCTTCGTCAGGTTCAGGTAGTTGGATGTCAGCGGCGGGATAATGACGCGCAGCGCCTGCGGCATCACGATCAGCCGCAGCACCGAACCATGCCGCAGGCCCAGCGCCTGCGCCGCCTCCCACTGCCCCGAATTGACCGACAGGATGCCCGCGCGCACCACCTCGGCGATGAAGCCGGCGGTGTAGGTGACCAGGCCGATCAGCAGGGCGGCGAATTCCGGGCTCATATTCGTGCCGCCCTGGAAATTGAAGCCGCGCAGCGCCGGCCAATCCACGTCCCACGGCCCGCCCATCGCCTGCCAGGTCAGGATCGGCAGGCCGATCACCAGCGCGATCGCGAGCGGCCAGATCTTGCGCGGCTGGCCGTCGGCCATCTGCTTCGCCCGCGCCTGGCGCGCATAGAGCCACGTCAACACGATGCCCGCGATGCAGGCCAGCAGCGCGGCCGTATGCGCGCCTTCCCAGATGATCCAGGGCAGCTTGAGCCCGCGGTTGGACAGGAACACGCCCTCGACCGGGTTCAACGCCTGCCGCGGCCCTGGCAGGCCCTGCATGATGGTGTACCAGAACAGCAGCTGCAGCAGCAGCGGCAGGTCGCGGATCACCTCGACGTAGAAGGCCGCGATCTTCGAGACCAGGAAGTTCTTCGACAGCCGCGCGATGCCGATGATGGTGCCCAGGATGGTGGCCAGGACGATGCCGACCACCGCCACCTTCAGCGTGTTCAGCACACCGACGGTCAGCGCCCGCAGATAGGTGTCGGTCGGGTCATAGGGGATCAGGTGTTCGGCGATCGGCAGCCCCGCCTCGCGCTGGAGGAAGCCGAAGCCCGTCGCGATCCGCCGCACTTCCAGGTTGTGGACCGTGTTCGACCACAGCCAGTAGATCACCGAACCGATCAGCGCGACGACAACCACTTGGTAGACGATGCCGCGCACGCGTTCGTCGGACCATGACAGCCGGAGCGGGCGACGCGGCGGTTTGCGCCGGAATCGCGGATCGACGCTTGCGTCGGACATTTTTTCCTGTGCCTCACCCGTATCGTTGCCCGCCTCGCGGGGGCAGGAAAGTGCCGCGGGGCGAAGGGGCCGAGCCCCCCGCCCCGCGGTGCGTCATCTCAGCGGAAGGGCGGCGCGTATTGCAGGCCGCCGGCCGTCGTCCAGAGAGCATTGCGGCCACGCGGGATGCCGATCGGCTCCAGGTTGCGCGCATAGATCTCGCCGTAATTGCCCAGGCCGCGGATGATCCGCGCCATCCAGGCCGGATCCACGCCCAGCATCTGGCCGAGATCCCCGTTGCGGCCCAGCATGCGCTGGACTTCCGGGCGCGCATCGGTCCGGGTGGCTTCCTCGACATTGGCGGCGGTGATGCCGAATTCCTCGGCGCCGATCAGGCCGAAATGCACCCAGCGCACCAGGTCCGCGAAGCGCTGGTCGCCATGGCGCACCAGCGGGCCCAGCGGTTCCTTGCTGATCACGTCGGGCAGGATCACGTGGTCGGCCGGGCGCGGCTGCGCGGAACGCGTGGCCGCCAGGCCGGAGACGTCGGTGGTGTAGGCATCGCAACGGCCGGCGACATAGGCGGCGACCACTTCCTCGAGCCGTTCGATCACCACCGGCTGGAAGCGGATGTTGTTGGCGCGCGACCAGTCGGTCAGGTTTTGCTCGGTGGTGGTGCCGGGCTGCACGCAGATGGTCGCGCCGTTCAGGTCGCGCGCCGCGTTCACGCCGAGCGAGCGCTTCACCATGAAGCCCTGGCCGTCATAGAAATTGATGCCGGTGAAATCGAAGCCGAGCGAGGTGTCGCGCGACAGCGTCCAGGTGGTGTTGCGCGACAGCATGTCCACTTCGCCGGACTGCAGCGCCGTGAAGCGGTTCTGCGCCGTGGTCGGCACGAAGCGGACCTTGGATGCGTCGTTGAACAGCGCGATGGCGACGGCGCGGCAGTAATCCGCATCGAAGCCGCGCCACACGCCCTGGCTGTCGGGCTGCGCGAAGCCGGCCAGGCCGGTATTCACGCCGCAGATCAGCGTGCCGCGCGCACGGATGGCGTCGATCGTCGTGCCGCTGGGCGCTGCGGGCTGCTGCGCGAGCGCCGGCAGCGACAGCACCGCCGTGATGGCGGTGGCGCCCGCGAGGCGCAGGAAATTGAGTCGTCTCGTTGCAGTCACTGCATCTCTCCCGTTGGCGCCCTGGCCCGCCGGGCCGGGGCGCATTCCTTGTCCGGCTACCATGCTGCGCCACGGCAGGGCCGGGATCAACGCATTCCCGGCGGCCTGCCCGGGGGCGCAGGACATCCGGGAGGAGGGGCCTAGCAAAGGTCGGGCCGTGCGGGCAAACCTCACGATCAGGCCCGGGGAAAATCCACGCATGCTGCATCTCGACCGCGCCGCGCTGCGCGCCGCCCTGCCCTGGGATGCCTTGGTCGACGCCTTGGCGGCGATGTTCCGGGAGGGCTGCGAGGCACCGCTGCGCCACCGCCATGCCATCCCCGGCGCACCCGGGGCCGAGAACACGTTGCTGCTGATGCCCGCCTGGCGCGCCGGCGGGCATACCGGCGTGAAGATCGTCCATGTGGCGCCCGGCAATGCGGCGCGCGGCGAACCGGCGGTGCATGCGGCCTATCTGTTGTCGGATGCGGCCTCGGGCGCGCCGCTGGCGCTGATGGATGGCGGTGAATTGACCGACCGGCGCACGGCCGCGGCCAGCCTGCTGGCGGCGCGGCACCTGGCGCGGCGGGACAGCGCGAGGCTGCTCCTGCTGGGCAGCGGAAAGGTGGCACGCGCCCTGGCCGAGGGATACGCCGCGCGCTTTCCGCTGACCGACATCGCCATCTGGTCGCCCACGGCGCGCAACGCAGCGCGGCTGGCCGCGGCGCTCGCCGCCGAGGGCCTGCCCGCCCGCGCGGTCGACCGGCCCGACCCGGGCGCGGCGGACATCGTCTCGGTCGCCACGCTGTCCGTGGCGCCGCTGGTGCACGGGGCCGCGGTCGCGCCGGGCACGCATGTGGACCTGGTCGGCGCCTATCGCCCCGACATGCGCGAGAGCGACGGCGCCTTGCTGGCGCGTGCCACGCTGGTGGTGGATACCCGTGCCGGCGCCCTGGCCGAGGCCGGCGACATCGTGCAGGCGATCGCCGAGGGCGCCATCACGCCCGCCCATGTCGCGGCCGATCTGGCCGAGTTGTGCCGCGGCGCGCATCCCGGCCGGCGCGAGGCGTCCGAGGTCACGGTGTTCAAATCCGTCGGCTGGGCCGGCGAGGACCTGGCGGCCGCGATCCTGGCCTATGGCCACCATGCTGGCACGATGGGCAGGTCGGGTGGGGGCGCCTGATCGGGCCTGACGGGCGGGGACGCCGCAGGCTGTCGCGGCGGGCCGGAACCTGCCTCGCCGCCGGCTGCCGCGCGGAACCGCCCCGGGACCCGGGTGGCGGAACGGTCGGCGGCAGCCGAGACCTCAGCGCGCCTGGAACCCTGCCGGGGTCAGGGAGAAGCGCCGCAGGTCGATGCCCTGGTGCTGCGCCACGGCCTGCGCGACCTCGGTACGATAGGCGGCGAGCGCCGGACCGGCCCCGGCCGCCTGCAGGTCGTGGTGCCGCGCCATGATGGCCATGGCATGGAAGGCAAGGGTTTCCGCCGTCGCCTGGCGCTCGGCATCGCCCATGCCCGCGACATTCGGCATCCCGGCCAGCATCTGCCGGGCCTGGCCGCGCACCGCGGCGATGCCGGCGGGCTGCAGGGTCGCGTCGCCGCCGGTCGTGACCTCCCAGGCGATCAGGTAGAAGGCCGCCACGACGTCCGAGAGGTCGCGGTTGTCATAGCCGTGCTGCGTCAGCAGCCGGTCGAATTCCTGCCAGGGCGCACCCGATTCCACGGCCTGGCGCAGGCCCTGCGGGTTCGGGCTGGCGGGCAGCGCGCCGGCCAGCACCTGTTGGCGCACGCGGGCGCTGACCGCCGGGCTGGTGGTGAAGGCGGTGGCGCTGCGCGCCGGGGCCACGACAGGACCGCTCGGCGGGAGCGGCGCGGGCTTGCCCAGCCCGCCGGCGACTGGCGCGGGGGCCGCCCCGAGCCCGGGCTTTACCACCGGGGAGGGCACGGCGATGGGCGCAACGGGCACCGGCACCGGGCTGGGCGCCACCATCGGCGGCGCGCCTGGTGAGGGGAACAACCTTAGCCCGGCGCCGATGGCCGCCTGCCCATCATTGCCGAGCGCACCGAAGGGCATCACGGCGGGCCGGCTTTCCGGTCCAGCCTTCTGAGCCAGGGCTGCGCCCGGTGCGGCGACCAGCGCCAGGACCACGACGTGTCGCAAGGAAAGCCGATGCATGGCCGCTCACCCGTGCTGCATGTGCCGCCAGCAATTTCGGCCGCGGCCGGCGCAAGTCAAGCGCGGCGTGCGATCCGGCGTGAAACGCTTCAGCGGCGGGCGCCCGCGGAGCACCCATCGGGCGCGCGCTCCGCGGGCTGCGGCATCATTCGAAGCGCGCGGCCTCGTAGAAGTCGAGCCGCGGGCTGCGCGGGAACAGGCCCTCGGGGTCGCCATAGCCCAAATTGACCAGGAAGTTGGTCTTCCACTGGGTCCCGGCGAAGAACGCCTCATCGACCTTGGCGGTGTCGAAGCCGCTCATGGGCCCGGCATCGAGCCCGACGGCGCGCGCCGCCAGGATCAGGTAGGCGCCCTGCAGCGAGCCGTTGCGGAAGGCGGTCTGCTCCGCGAAGGAATAGCTGCCGGTGAACCAGTTCTTGGCGTCCGGCGCGTGCGGGAACAGCGTCGGCAGGTGGTCGTAGAAGTGCAGGTCGTGCGCCACGATCACGGTGACCGGCGCGGTCATGGTCTTTTCGAGATTGCCGGCGGACAGCGCGGGCTTGAGCTTCGCCTTGCCTTCCGGCGTGCGCACGAACACGAAGCGACCGGGCGAGGCATTGGCGCTGGTCGGCGCCAGCTTCAGCAGGTCGTAGAGTTCATGCAGCTTGGCGTCCGGTACCGGGCGGTCGGTCCACTTGTTCTGCGTGCGCGCGGCGCGGAACAGCTGGTCCAGCGCGCGGTCGTCGATGGTCTCGGGGGCCGTGGTCGCGTCCATGTCGGGGTCCTGGTCGTGATGGGGTCAATGCCGTGGAATATGGCCGGCACGCGCGTCCAGGCCATGGGGCGCGGCCGTATGGCCGCGATCACCGCCGCGAATGACGGTCGCTGCGGATCAGGCCTCGACCTGCTCCACCGCCACCACTTCCGGGACGTAGTGCCTGAGCATGTTCTCGACCCCGTGCTTCAGCGTGGCGCGCGAGGACGGGCAGCCGGAACACGCCCCCTGCATGCGCAGCTTCACGATGCCGTCGCGGAAGCCGTGGAAGGTGATGTCCCCGCCATCGGAGGCCACCGCCGGGCGCACGCGGGTGTCGAGCAGTTCCTTGATCTGCGCCACCACCTCGGTGTCGGCGGCGTCGAAATCCTCGCCGTGCTCGCCCTCGGCCGCGCCTTCGAGCGTCGGCATGCCGGAGAGGTAGTGCTCCATGATGGCGCCCAGCACGCGCGGGCGCAGCATCGCCCAGTCGGCGTCATCCGCCTTGGTCACGGTGACGAAGTCGGCACCGAGGAACACCCGCGCCACATCGCCCACCTGGAACACGCGTTCGGCGAGCGGGGAGCGGCCGGCGGCCTCGATCACGGCGGTGAAATCCGCGGTGCCGCGGTCGCCCAGCACATCGCGGCCGGGCAGGAACTTCAGCGTGGCGGGGTTCGGGGTGGCTTCGGTTTCGATGAACATGTCGGGGGATCCGAGGCTTGCGTTGAATTCCCGACCTATGTGGTCCGGATTGGACCCGGGTGCAACCGAGGCAGCCGGAAACCGGCGCTTGCCGCCATGTCATTCACGCCAGGGT